>CAZNRK010000107.1:0-1822 GCA_964575435.1 uncultured Bacteroides sp. | reverse complement strand
TATGAAACTTTTGCGTGTTACGACTATTGCCGGGTCGCTGGGGCTGCTGAAAGGGCAGCTGAAGTATATGAAAGATAATGGTCTGGAGGTGGTAGCGGTAGCCGACAATTCTGCAGCGCGTACCCCTGGAGCCACCTCTGATGAGCTGGCTGAAGTGGCCGCAAGAGAGGGAATCCGCACTGTGGAGGTGCCGATGTACCGTGAGATTTCTCTCATGGCAGATCTGCGCAGTCTTTGGCGCCTTTATCGGCTGTTTCGCCGTGAGAAGCCTGATGTGGTGCATGCCAATACACCTAAGGGATCCCTTCTGACTATGCTCGCGGCCAAAGCTGCCGGCGTAAAGCATCGTATATATCTTGTCACCGGGCTTCGCTTTGAAACTGCAACCGGAGCATTTCGCAAGTTATTGAAGACTATGGAGCGGATCTCATGCGCTTGCGCTACAAAAGTGATTCCGGAGGGAGAGGGGGTTAAGAAAACTCTTATCCGTGAAAAGATAACAGACAAACCGTTGCAAGTATTGCATCACGGCAACATTAATGGCGTAGACCTCACTTACCACTGCGCGACGGCTGTCGAAGCGGCTGAGACTGCACCTAAAAATACTTTCAATTTCATTTTCATCGGCCGTATGGTGCGCGACAAGGGCATTCATGAGCTTGTTGAAGCATTTCTTAGCGTCCATTCCACACATCCCGAAGCGAGATTGATTCTACTCGGACGCTTCGAACCCGACCTTGACCCGATTTCCCCGGAAACAGCCGACATGATCAAGAACAATCCGGCTATCATTACTCCCGGCTACCAGTCCGATATCCGCCCTTGGCTTAAGGCGTCGCATGTGCTCGTGCATCCAAGCTATCGTGAGGGTTTTCCCAACGTCATTCTTGAAGCCGGAGCGATGGATCTTCCTTGCGTCGTGACTGACATCAACGGCTGCAACGAAGTGATTATTCCTATGAAAAACGGTCTCATAGTGCCTGTCCGCAACGCCGATGCCTTGGCTCAGGCCATGTCTTTCATGATCGACCATCCCCAGGAGAGGGAGACGATGGCCTCTGCCTCACGAGCTCTTGTCGCTGAACGGTATAATCGCCCGGATGTGCACAAGGCTATTCTTGACATGTACCTCAATCTGTAATTTTTCCCTTAGTTGGGATATTTATACGGTTATTTTTTGTAATTTTGCAGCGACATTTTCTCGCACTCACAAAATATCTACAGAATAAAGCGTATGTATCGCCATTTCTTTAAGCGTCTCATCGATATTGTGGTCAGCGGACTGGCGTTGATTATCCTTGCTCTTCCGATTGCCATAATAACCTTATGGCTTCATTTCGCCAATAAAGGCGCAGGTGCTTTCTTTACCCAGGAGCGCCCCGGGCTGCACGGCAAGATCTTCAAGATCTACAAGTTCAAGACCATGACCGACGAGAAAGATGCAAAAGGCAACCTTCTACCCGACGAGTTGCGACTCACCCCGGTTGGTCGTCTTGTACGATCACTGTCGATCGACGAGCTTCCTCAACTATGGAATGTATTCATCGGCGACATGTCGCTCATAGGTCCTCGTCCCCTTCTGGTGCAATATCTCCAACTTTATACCCCCGAGCAGGCACGCCGCCACGATGTCCGTCCGGGCATTTCCGGTTGGGCGCAATGCCACGGACGCAATGCAATTTCGTGGACAGAAAAGTTCAAGTATGACGTCTGGTACGTTGACCACGTCTCCTTCCTGACCGACTGCAAAGTAGTCCTCTACACCCTCCGTGCCGTCTTTAAGCGCGAAGGTATCTCATCAGAAACCAGCGCAACAATGGAA
>CAZNRK010000106.1:0-2051 GCA_964575435.1 uncultured Bacteroides sp. | reverse complement strand
TCGAGCGGATGTCGCCGGCAGCCTCGGGCTGGCGGGCGATGGCTTCCATGGCCGAAGCACCGATTTTACCGATACCGATACCTGCGCCGATTGCTGCGATTGCTGCACCGAGGCTTGCGCCGAGTTTTGCGAGTTCTGCTGCTGCTAAGATGAGAGCTAACATAGTTGTAGGGGTTTTAATGGGGTTATTGTTTTGTTTTTGATTTCAGAATTTGAGGTGGGTCAGGCTTTTTCCGGGTGATGCTCCTCATGGCCCTTTTCCTGAGCCAGGGAGATGAATATGGTGGAGAGCATCGTGAACACATATGCCTGGATGAAGCTCACGAGCACATCGATTACGAGCATGAATAGCGAGAAAGCCACGGAGACGATCGTGGTGGCGCCTCCCATCACGGGATTCATGGCCGAGAAGATGAAGATCAGGAGTGTGAGCACAATCACGATCATGTGGCCGCCCATCATGTTGGCAAACAGACGCACGGTCAGGGCCGCCGGTTTGGTGAACATACCGAAAATCTCGATCATGGGCATAATCGGAAGCGGGAACTTCAGCCACAGAGGCACATCGGGCCAGAAGATTTCTTTCCAGTAGTGCTTCGTGCCGTAGATGTTGGTGACCAGGAAAGTCAGGATGGCAAGAACCAGGGTAATGGCAATGTTGCCCGTAAGGTTGGCGCCGCCGGGGAAGATCACTACCAGGCCCAAGAGGTTCATGCCCAGGATGAAGAAGAAGACCGTCAGGAGGTAAGGGGCGAATTTTTTTGCATTTTCGCCCAGAGTGGCCTTGATGACGCCGTCGTATACAAAAGCAACGATCAGCTCCAGGAAGCCTGCCCCCTTACGGGCGGCTTTGTAGCCGTTGCGGCGGTGATGGCGAGCCAGGCAGAGCATGGCGGCAGCCACAACGATGACTGAGACCAACAGAGCGGCCACGTTTTTGGTGATAGAAATGTCCCAAGGGCGATAGTACTCGCCATCGGGGAGGATTTGCACGATTTTGCCCTGGTGAGGCATCCCGTAGCCGGAGATGGTGAACCGGGCTCCGTCTTTGGCGGTATAGACCTCGCCGTGTTGCACATCCGACGACATGAAGCAGTGCAGCGAGCCGTCCTTTGCAAAGACGATGCAGGGCAGGGGGATGCGCTTAGTGTGAGAGAAGGGCACCTCCCAGCCATAGCCGTCGCCAAGGTGCTCAAAGATGATCTCCTTGGGGTTGATGGCCTTTGCGCTGTCGCCGTGCTCGGAGGCCGAAGCCTGAGCCGGAGCAACCGCTGCTGCCAGGATGAGGGATAATATGAGGAAGAAACGCTTCATACCTATTAATATATACACGCCGACACTACGTTGTTGTCCACATCGACCAGGCCGCCCGGGATGTCAAACGATTTCTCCTCTCCGTCCTCGGTTGTGAAGCGGATTTTGCCCTTGACCAGGGTGGAGACCAGCGAAGCGTGGTTGCGCAGCACGGTGAAAGCACCCACTGCCCCCGGGAGCGTAACGCTTGAGGCTTGCCCCTGGAAAACCACTTCGGTGGAGGATATGATTTTGAGTGTCATCGCTTAAGGAATGAAAGGGATGGGAAAGTTGCTGATTATTTCACTTCGGCCAGCAGGCGCTTGCCTTTTTCGATGGCCTCGTCGATGGTGCCGACGTTGAGGAAGGCCTGTTCGGGGTATTCGTCCATCTCGCCGGAGAGAATCATCTTGAAGCCGCGGATGGTTTCGGCCAAAGGCACCATCACGCCCGGCAGACCGGTGAACTGCTCGGCCACGTGGAAGGGCTGAGAGAGGTAGCGCTGAGCGCGGCGAGCGCGAGCCACCACGAGTTTGTCGTCGTCAGAGAGCTCATCGACGCCGAGAATGGCGATGATGTCTTGCAATTCGTTATATTTCTGCAGCAGCTGCTTCACGGCCTGGGCGGTGTTGTAGTGGTCCTCGCCGATGATGTTGGGGTCGAGGATTCGCGAGGTTGACTCCAGAGGATCAACGGCCGGGTAGATACCCAGCTCGGCGATTTTGCGGGAGAGCACCGTGGTGGCGTCAAGGAAGCTG
>CAZNRK010000105.1:0-2080 GCA_964575435.1 uncultured Bacteroides sp. | reverse complement strand
CCATCGACTCGGGGTCGAAGGCATATTGCACGTTACACTCACCCACGATGCCGATGTGGCGGATAATCTTGATGGCGAGTTTGCGCAGGTAGTGATAGTCTTCGTTGGTGAGGGTCTGCGAGGGAGCCACCACGATGCTCTCGCCGGTGTGTATGCCCAGCGGGTCGAAGTTCTCCATGTTGCAGACAGTGATGCAGTTGTCAAACCTGTCGCGCACCACCTCATATTCCACCTCTTTCCAGCCCTTGAGCGATTTCTCCACAAGCACCTGAGGAGAGAAAGAGAGAGCCTTTTCGGTGAGGGCCACCAGCTCGCTCTCATTGTCACAGAAGCCTGAGCCGAGACCTCCGAGGGCGTAGGCGGCTCTGACGATCACGGGATAACCGAGACGCTCTGCGGCGGCTTTGGCGTCTTCGATGGTCTCGACCGCCTCGCTCTTGATGGTCTTGACGTCGATTTCGTCGAGCTTCTTCACAAACAGCTCGCGGTCTTCGGTATCCATGATGGCCTGAACGGGAGTGCCGAGCACCTTCACGTTATATTTCTCGAGAATACCCTTGCGGTAGAGCTCCACGCCGCAGTTGAGGGCGGTCTGACCGCCGAAGGCCAACAGAATGCCGTCGGGGCGTTCCTTCTCGATAACCTTTTCCACAAACTCGGGAGTTACCGGCAGGAAGTAGATTTTGTCGGCAAAACCGTCGGAAGTCTGAACGGTGGCGATGTTGGGGTTGATGAGCACAGTCGAAATTCCCTCCTCCTTGATGGCTTTGAGGGCCTGAGAGCCGGAGTAGTCAAACTCACCTGCTTCACCGATTTTCAGAGCGCCGCTGCCTAAGAGCAGCACTTTCTTTATACTGGTGTCGATATTCATTGCGATAATGGGGTTTTTAAAGGAGGGCGATAAAATCATCAAAAAGGAACTCTGTATCCTTGGGGCCCGAGCTTGCCTCGGGGTGGAACTGAGCCGAGAAGAAAGGTTTGGATTTGTGACGGATACCCTCGTTGGTATCATCGTTCATATTCACAAACAGCGGTTCCCAGTCTTCGGGAAGGGTAGCCGAGTCAACCGCATAGCCGTGGTTCTGAGAGGTCACGAAACAACGGTCGGTGTTGAGCTGACGCACCGGCTGGTTGTGAGAGCGGTGGCCATATTTGAGTTTATAGGTCGAGGCGCCGGCGGCTTTGCTGAGCAGCTGGTTGCCCATGCAGATGCCGCAGATAGGCTTACCTTTTTCGATAGCCTTGCGGAGATTCTCCACGGTTTTTTCGGCAAAGTCGGGATTACCGGGGCCGTTGCTGATAAACAGGCCGTCATAGTCGATAGTGTTGAAATCATAATCCCAGGGCACTCTGATCACCTTCACTCCGCGGCGGGTGAGGCAGCGGATGATGTTGTGCTTCACACCGCAGTCAACAAGCACCACCGTCTTGTCGCCCTCGCCATAGGTCATCACATCCTTACAGCTCACTTTAGCCACAAGATTCTCCTGATTGGGATCGTAGAAATCCACATCCTCGCCACCCTCGATCACTATCTTGCCGAGCATGGAGCCTTTCTCTCTGAGATGTTTGGTAAGGGCTCTGGTGTCGATGCCATAGATACCGGGAATTTTCTCCTCCTTGAGCCAATCGGCCAGCGAGCGCTCGGCCTGCCAGTGGGAATGATTGAAAGAATAGTCCTGAGCAACAATGGCCTTGCAGTGTATGCGGCTTCCTTCAAGATACTCGCTTATGTTGTGGTCGTCACGTCTCGGGGGCACTCCGTAATTGCCCAATATGGGGTAGGTGGTGACAAGAATCTGACCCTCATACGAAGGATCGGTAAGGCTTTCGGGATAGCCGGTCATGGCGGTGTTGAAAACCACTTCGCCGGCAGCCGAAGATTCATATCCGAATGATTTTCCTTCAAACCTCGTACCGTCTTCGAGAATGAGGGTTGCGCGCTTAGTGTCTCGCATATATTTGAAAATGTGATAGATGAGTTATGATTGCGCGGTCATGGTCGGTAGTGTGACCGAAAAACCATTCAAATATAATAAAAAAGAGCGACCCAACTTCAAATCAGGTCACACTTTTTTAA
>CAZNRK010000104.1:0-2468 GCA_964575435.1 uncultured Bacteroides sp. | reverse complement strand
AACGACATCAACTGGCTCGAGAAGGTGCGCATGCAGGGCGCCGTGCAGAAATGGGTGGATCATTCCATCTCCGTGACCATCAACCTCCCTTCCGATGTTTCTGAAGAAACTGTGGCACAGCTCTATATGGAGGCCTGGAAGGCCGGGTGCAAGGGTTGCACCGTGTACCGCGACGGCTCGCGCTCGGGCGTGCTTGTGGCCATTGAGAAGAAGGCCCCCGAGACCACGCCTGAGATTAAGCCTCACGTGGCCAAACGACCCATCGAGCTTGAGGCCGATGTGGTCCGCTTCCAGAATAATAAAGAGAAGTGGATTGCATTTGTGGGTCTGATTGATGGTGCGCCGTATGAAATCTTTACGGGTTTGGCCGATGATGAAGAGGGCATTTTCTGCCCGAAATCCGTGACTCACGGCAAGATCGTGAAGGCTTTCAACCCTGACGGCACTAAGCGCTACGACTTCCAGTTTGTCAACAAGCGCGGCTATAAGACCACCATTGAGGGCCTCTCCGACAAATTCAATCCCGAATTCTGGAACTACGCCAAGCTCATCTCCGGTGTGCTCCGATATGGCATGCCCATTGATCAGGTGCTCAAACTCGTAAGTTCGCTCGAGCTTGACAGCCAGAGCATCAACACATGGAAAATGGGTGTGGAGCGAGCGCTCAAAAAATATCTTCCCAACGGCACCAAGGCCAGCGGCCAGCGATGCCCCAACTGCGGCAACGAAACCCTGATCTATCAGGAAGGCTGCCTGATCTGCACCTCCTGCGGCACATCAAAATGCGGATAAAAGAAGTTCACCATTCGAAGTTATTTGCCCTATTTGGGTCAGGATATAGTTAAATTTAGTTAAAGGTAGGAATATTTCAAAATTTGTTCCTACCTTTAACGCATAATTTCATCTCCGACACTCTCGGAGGTGTTTCTTACCCCTTTAGGCCCCCTCGGAGCCGCTTATCTTAAAGAATTTTACTTACTTATCATGAAAATAACATTTCACATAGACTACCGCACCAACTGGGGCGAGTCGCTCTTCGTTTGCGGCTCGGCTGCTGCTTTGGGCGGCGGCGACCTTTCACGCGCCGTGCGCCTCACCCCGGAAGGCTCTGAGCATTGGACCGCAGAGGTCAAGCTCCCCGCTTCAATCAAGCATCTTGATTATTTCTACTACGTAGGCAACGACAACGGCTCCATTAAGCGCGAATGGGGCAAACCCCACCAGCTCCTTCCCGGCGCCAACACCGACTATGTCGTATACGACCGATGGCAAGACCAGCCCTGGGACAAGCCTTACTATTCTTCAGCCTTCACCGATTGCATCTGCCACCGCGCCGCACGCAACGAAGCCGTGCACCCCACAACCGGCATGATCACCTTCAGCGTTTCCGCACCTCTGGTTAAGGACGACGAAGTCGTGGCCCTCAGCGGTGCAGCCGAGAGCCTCGGCAATTGGGACCCGAAGAAAGCCGTCAGAATGTCTGACGCAGAGTTCCCTGTATGGCAATGCAACGTGCCCTGCGCCGACGACATCAAGCGCGGGTTGGAATTCAAATTCCTCATCATCAAGCGGGCCTCCGGAGAGCTCGTGGCTTGGGAAGGCGGCGAAAACCGCAGGCTGGCCGTTACTCCCGCACCTGAAAGTGCCACCATCTTCGCCGGCATGCGTTTCATCAACATGCAGGTCCCCTGGCGCGGAGCCGGCACGGCAATCCCCGTTTTCTCGCTCCGCAGCGATGCCGATTTTGGCGTGGGCGACTTCTACGACCTGAAGATGATGATCGACTGGGCTGCTGCCACCGGCCAGACTTTCATCCAGATTCTGCCCATCAACGACACCACGATGACCGGCACCTGGACCGACTCTTACCCCTATAACGCCAACTCAACGTTCGCCCTGCATCCCATGTTCCTGCGCATCACAGAGCTGGGACGTCTCCACGACGCAGAGCGCCAAAACTACTTCGACGACCTCGCTCGCGAGCTCAACACCCTCAAAGAAATCGACTACGAGCGCGTGAACAACGCCAAAAACCAGTTCACCCGCGAAATCTTCGCTCAAGAAGGCAAAAAAGTGCTCGCTTCTGCCGATTTCAAGGCCTTCCTCAAAAAGAATGCCGATTGGCTCACTCCCTACGCTGCCTTCTGCGTCCTCCGCGACCAGCACGGCACTCCTGACTTTAACCAATGGGGCGAAATGGCCGTCTACACCCCCGAAAAAGTCGCTGATTTCGTGGCCAAAAACACCTCAGCCATCGACTACGTCTACTACATCCAATACAACCTCGACAAACAGATGCGCCACGTGCGTGATTATGCCCACTCTCATGGCGTCGCAATCAAAGGCGACATCCCAATCGGCATCTCCCGCACATCTGTCGACGCATGGAAAGAGCCTCACCTCTTCAACCTTGACTGCCAGGCCGGCGCTCCGCCGGACGACTTCTCCGTGCTCGGCCAGAACTGGGG
>CAZNRK010000103.1:0-2730 GCA_964575435.1 uncultured Bacteroides sp. | reverse complement strand
GCCACCATGGGCAGGGTGTCGCATCCGATAACTTTCAGAGTTACAGATGTATAATCCTCCAGAGGCTTAACCTGAAACTCGTGCTTGAAAGCGTCGTTCCATTGGCCGTAGACGTTAAAAACAGAGGCAGAATCGATCGTGAACCGATATCGGGCGCCGGGGGTCCAGTTATTGGCAAGCGAGCGGCGCAGCAGGGGGTCGAGCGAGTCGGGCACGAGTTGCACACCGGGCACCGTCTTCCAAAGTGTATCTTCTTGTATCTCAAGGCGGTAGCTACCGGGGATAATGGTGTCGAAAGGGGCAAGAGTGCGCAGAAGCAGGGGATTGTAGACCTCGTGGGAGGTGGAGAAGACCGGCAGCAGGCTCAGGAACTCAATCTTAGGCACAGAGTCGGCCTCTTCGTCTTTTTTCTTCTTGTTTTTGGGGTCACGGAAGACAAAATCGATGGTGTCGGTGGTCCAGGTCACGCGGTCGGTAGTGTCGGTGCGCAGATACCGGAGGGCCACTTTCAGCGAGTCGGAGGCCAGGACCTCGGGGTCGGTGATCCAATATTCGAGCGAATCAAGGGTGGAATTTTTGCGCAGCAGGCTCCAGCTATCGGCACGGCGCCCGGCGTGAGGCCCCTGCACAATGGTGAGCGAGGGCAATGAATCCACCGGAGCGGAGAAGCCTATGAAGATTTTCTTGCGCTCGGGGCGCGTTTTGTCGCGGAGGTATATCGACCGGTAATCCTCATTGAAGTGGGTGAGCAGCAGGTCGTTAGGGAGGTAGGCGACACCGGCACGCACGGAGAGGGAATCGCCGCCGTCGGCAGAGCGGAGCGTGTCGGTCACTTCGATTGCCTGCACCGAGGGCGAGACGAGATAGTCGAGAAAGGCCACGTCTTCCGAGCGGTCCCAGTGATAGTCGCGATTTATGTCGTTGATGGCATAGACCCGGTAGGCCCCGGGCTTGAGGTTGCGGATGGTGAACTGTCCGAGCTGGTTGGTGCGCGTGACGCGATCGGGGCGCAGGGTGCTCACCACCGAGTCTTCGTCAATGGAGTAGACTCCCACGAGCATCCCCTGCGCAGGCTCTAAGGATTTGGCTTCCAACACGATACCCGAAATACGCAACGAGTCGATTTCCGATCCTGTGGAGAAATCAAAAGCGTATGCGTCGAGAATGTTGCCCTCGTTGAGGTCTTGGATTGCGTCGGCAAAATCGATGGTGTAGGTGGTGTTCTCCAGAAGCGAATCCTTGAAAGTTACGGTCACGTGCTTGCCATTGGCCATCACCACGGGAGTATTTTTCTGAGGCGGAGACACGATGACCTTATTGAAGGCATCGTCGAGCTTTACGTTTTCGTCGAAATAAATATCAATGCGCTGACGGTAAACGTTCAGGGCGCCGGGATCGGGATTGGAGCGCACAAATTGCGGCGGCATCTCGTCGCGCGGGCCGCCCTGCGGATTGCCGATCGAAGCGCAGGCGGCGAGCCACAAGCCGGCAACGACCGCGAGCAAAATATGGAGTGATTTCGTTTTGAATCTTTTCACATCGCAAAATTACGACAAAAATTCGACATTTCCCACCCCGCAGCCCGGATTGTGGCAAAGAAATTTTACCTCCGATAAAAAATAAGTACGAAAAGAACCCGCGCCCGCAGTCTATAAAACAGCCGCTATTTTGCGAATGCCGGCAAGCCGCCTCATGAATGAGCGGTCAGATTTAGCCACCTGCATATTGTACTCAGCTTGCAAATTCAGCCACAAGGTGGCATCAATGCCTAAGGCTGCCTCGAGCAAGAGTGCAAGTTCGGTATTTATCGCACGTTTACCTTTAATCACTTCATTCAAAAGCGAGGGGGAAACGCCGATCCGGTCAGCGAGATTTGCTTGCGTCATATCACGGGCCTCAAGCTCATCGCGGATCAATTCACCCGGATGAGAAGGCTCAAACGGAGATAGATTATTGGCAATCAACGAGGGATCGATGTTAGGGAGTGTGATCATTTCAAGCATAATGGTTTGAGAGTTCAACAATATTACAAATAGTCAAGACAGGTTGTTCAAGATTTTCACTAATAGTAAATTCTATTCTGTATTGGTCATTAACTCTTATTGAGAACCTGCCTCTTTTGTTTCCCTTTAAAGATTCAAAATGCAATGATTTGATTGCAAACAGGGCTTCTTTTCGAGGCGCGTTCTTAAGAATATTGATACAATTAATATATCTCTTGACTATACTTGGTTGATACCTATATTTGCTATTCCGAGTAGCACCATTCACATACAATTCTTGCAGATACTTTTCTTCAAAGGTAACAATCATTTTAAATACATAAATAATTACGCAAAGGTATAAAATGTTTTTCGGATTCACAAATTTGTGAAGATATTTTTAGTTTCTATTTTTAAGTATACCCAAAGTTGCTTTTATTATTATGGCTTTTAGTTGACAACAAACCTAATGGATAAAATAAATGTTTAATTGAATGAATCAAACTTGTTAGTGTTTTAATTTACCTCTAAAATACTTGATATGGCACAGATTATTCTTTATATTGGAATTGGAATTACTGTGGTGGGATGGCTGATGCCGGGGTGGTTTGCAGCCGGACAGATCAAGGCTCAGAAGGACTATGCCCTCGCACCTCACAAATGGGAAGACATAAAACGGGACTATGTCAACAAGCGCTGGATGAGCCGTGGTGTGATCCTCCTTGGCATCATCCTCATCATCGTCTCC
>CAZNRK010000102.1:0-2976 GCA_964575435.1 uncultured Bacteroides sp. | reverse complement strand
TAGCCTTTGCTGTTTTTAGCCGAAATGCAGGATAGCCTTTGCTGTTTTTAGCCGAAATGAGATAAAACAAATGTATAGACGTCCATACATTTGAAATTCCGTTTAATCTGCGAAATCCGTAGTTTATTCACCAATGGCGCGGGCGTAGGCGCGAAGCTGCCTGACCATGGCCACCAGGCCGTTGCTGCGTGTGGGCGAGAGGTGCTGGCTCAGGCCTATCTCATCGATAAAGCGCAGGTCGGCGTTGAGAATCTCCTCGGGGGTGTGGTCGTTAAGCACGCTGATCAGCAGCGAGATAATGCCTTTGACGATGATGGCGTCGGAGTCGGCCGTAAAATGCACTTTCCCGTCGCGCTCCTCAGCGTTGAGCCACACGCGGCTCTGGCAGCCCTCGATGAGCCGGTCAGGCGTCTTTAGCTTCTCGTCGATGGGCGGGAGCTGGTTGCCAAGGTCAATGATGTAGCCGTAGCGGTCCATCCAATCCTCGATGTCGGCAAATTCATCGATAATCTCTTGTTGCTTTTCGTCGATAGTCATATTGCTCATTCTGAATAGATTAAATTGATTAGGACACGACCCGTGGCGCCGAGGGTTGCCGGGTCGATGTTGTCGATATTGTCAGAGAGGGTGTGCCATGTGGGGTTGAACGACCCCGTCTGCGGATTCGCGCTCTCGATAATATCAACAGTGGGGATGCCCAGGCGGTTCAGATATATGTGGTCGTCGGTGATGGCGCCGCCGGTGGCGTTGACGAATCTTCCGCTCTCGCCGACAGAGGCCGCCGTGCGCCAGATCTTATCGTTGATCTTGCGGGCAGAATACTCTGAGAACTGCTCCTTGTGGAAGACGGCGTCCTTGCCCCCTACCATGTCAAGCAGCACACCATAGCGGATGTCGGCGACCGGGAGTGTGGGGTTTTGGACCCAGTATTGGGTGCCGAGAGCCCAGGCATCGTCGCTGTCGGAGGGGTCAGAGGCGTGAGGACCATAATCCTCTGCATCGACAAAGAGCACGTCCACACCCACGGAGGGCTGTTGCCTGGCCATAACCCTCACCAGTTCAAGAATCACGCCCACACCCGAGGCTCCGTCGTTAGCCCCGTCGATGGGCGTGCGGCGGTTGGCGGGGTCGGGGTCATGGTCGGCCCATGGGCGGGAATCCCAGTGTGAAAGCAGAAGCACGCGCTTGCGCGCCGCGGGATTGATTTGCGCCGAGATGTTGCGGATAGGCAGCACAGTGCCGTCATAGGCCTTGACGGTGGCCTCCTGCACCGTGACGTTTTCGGCTCCAAGCTCCTTCAGGCGGCCTTCGAGCCAGGCGGCACACTGCTCGGATGCCCGTGAGCCAGGCACACGAGGGCCGAAATCCGTCTGCGCCTTCACCATGGTAAAGGCCGAGTCGGCACAGAATTCCACCGTGGCGGCAGTCGGCTTGCTCTCCTGAGTTGTGGCCGCTTTAGAGCCTGAAGAGCAGGCACTTAGCCCTACTGTCAGGGCTCCGATAATGAGATAAGTAAAACGATTCAAAGCAAAGGAAAGAGTTATGATTCGAGTCGCGGAAAAGCGACAGATATAGATACAAAAAAAGGGTAAGCTGGCTACATCGCACCGCTCAAACCCATTGCCCTTGCTTCGGTCAAGACCTGGGGGTCAAAAGGCAAGCTGGTCGTATAGGACTTACCCGGCTGCAAAGGTACAAACTATTTTTGAATCTCCAACTATTTCAGCGAAAAAAATTTTGCCCCTTGATAAAAAATTACTACCTTTGCACGAATTTACGAAGTAAAAGAATAAATTATAATCCTCCCTATGAACGTTATCAAGAAAACCATCACCCTTGCCGACGGCCGCGAGATCACAATCGAGACCGGCAAGCTCGCCAAGCAGGCTGATGGAGCCGTAGAGGTGCGCATGGGCAATACAATGCTCCTGGCCACTGTAGTCTCTGCAAAAGAGGCCGGCGAAGGAGTCGACTTCATGCCCCTGCAAGTCGAGTACAAAGAAAAATTCTCAGCCGCAGGCCGTTTCCCCGGCGGTTTCCTCAAACGCGAAGGCCGCGCCGGCGACGCCGAAATCCTTACGGCTCGCCTCGTTGACCGCGTGCTCCGCCCCCTTTTCCCCGACAACTACCATGCTGACACCTTTGTCAACATCACCCTTTACTCAGCCGACGGCGTGGACATGCCCGACTGCCTTGCAGGTCTCGCAGCATCAGCCGCTATCGCCGTCAGCGACATTCCCTTCAATGGCCCCATCGCCGAAGTGCGTGTGGCCCGTATCAACGGCGAATTCGTAATCGACCCCACCTTCGAGCAGCTCAAAAACGCTGACCTGGAGCTCATGGTCGGCGCCACATACGAAAACATCATGATGGTGGAAGGCGAAATGGACGAGGTTAGCGAAACCGACCTCCTCAACGCCCTGCGCGCCGCCCACGAAGCCATCAAAGAGATGTGCATCGCTCAAAAAGAGCTTGCCGAAGAGGCCGGAGCCACCAAAAAGCGCGAATACTGCCACGAAGTCAACGACGAAGACCTCCGCAAGGACGTGCGCGAAAAATGCTACGACAAAGCCTACGCCATCGCTAAAGCCGGCTGCGCCGACAAGCACTGGCGCCAGGAAAGCTTCGACGCCATCTGCCAGGAATACATCGACAGCCTCCCCGAAGAGGAAAAAGAAGAAAAAACTCCCCTGGTGAAACGTTACTACCACGACGTGGAGCGCGAAGCCGTGCGCCGCTGCATCCTCGACGAAGGCATCCGCCTCGACGGCCGCAAGACCACACAGATTCGCCCCATCTGGGTTGAACCCGATTACCTGCCCGGCCCCCACGGATCAGCAGTCTTCACCCGCGGCGAGACCCAGGCCCTTGCCACAGTGACCCTCGGCACAAAGCTCGATGAAAAGATGATCGACGAGGTCATAATCTTCGGGATTTTGCATCGACATATAAATGAGCATTACGGCTATGGTTATT
>CAZNRK010000101.1:0-3132 GCA_964575435.1 uncultured Bacteroides sp. | reverse complement strand
AAATGCGTCATTTCCATCGCAACTATCCTTGGTATCAGTTTGGCATCGACCTCGTCCTTGGCAGTGGTCTCGATTATCCTCTCGACAAAGATGAGGATACATTCGCTCCGCCTGTGCTTCAAGCTAAATTGGCGCAGGCTACAATCGGAGGTTCTCCTCTTGTAAGCCAGACGAATATCATATTTCCTGGCTACTACGACCCGACCCTTCCTCCCACTCCTTGGTATCTCACACCGATGGCAGTCGGATTTGTGATGCTTTTGTTGAGTCTTGGCACATTTTTTGCTTATATTTGGAAGGGAACGCTCTGGAGATGGTGGATTTCCATCTATTTCTTAGTTGCCGGAATAGCTGGCTGCGTGGTGACATTCCTCGTATTCTGCTCAGAGCATGAGGCCACTTCACCCAATCTGATGCTGATATGGCTCAATCCATTGCAATTCATCATCGGATTTGGCATTTGGGTCAAGTCGTTGAGGCTGCCGGTGAAGGCGATAGCATTATATAACGTAGTTGCTGTGCTGCTTCTGACCCTCCTGTTGGCCACTCCTCTCTCTCCCCAAGTAGCCAACCCAGCCATCTGGCCTATGCTCTGGTCCGCCCTCATCTTGGGCTTCACTCTCCTCAAAACCCAAAAACTCCACAACCTCACAACCTCCTCACAACCACACAACTCCACAACCCCAAAACAAATGAACAAACTACTGACATCCGTCCTCTGCGGCCTCGTCGGTATCTCGACGGTAGCAATGGCTGACCCATCCCGACCAAAACTCGTGGTCGGCATCATGGTGGATCAGCTACGCACCGACTATATAGATTTCCTAAGCTCACGCTTCGGAAAAGAGGGTTTCAACCTTCTCAAAAATCATGGGCTTTACCTGAAAAACGTTGACTATAACGTCAACGACCTTGATATCGTAAGCAGTACGGCAATTGTATATACAGGCAATTACCCCTCAGCATCCGGCATTCCGGCTGAGAAAGTGTTCGATACTGCTTCAAAATATCCAATGCCCGTGCTCCATGACCCTGCTACTCTTGGAAACTTTACCAATGAGACCTATAGCCCGGCTGCTCTTCGCATCTCTACCTTGAGCGACGAGCTGGCTGTAGACGGTGCTGGACTTGGCGCCATCTATAGCATTGCTCCCGATGCGATGCAGTCTATCATCATGGCCGGCCATGGGGGAAGCAGTGCTTTCTGGATATCTGACGAGACTGGAAAATGGGCTACCACAACCTACTATAAGGAGGTGCCAAGTGTAATGTCGCAGCGCAACTACCAGCGTCCGCTTGCCGAACGCCTTGACACCATGGTATGGACTCCCAGCAAACCCCTCGACAGCTATGATGGCGTCCCGGCGCAGAAGAAATACTTCCCTTTCCGTCATAGTTTTCCCAAGAAAAGCAGCGACCGTTATGTCCATTATAAGGAGTCGGCACTCGTAAACACAGAGGTCACAGATCTTGCCATTGAATATATCAAAAGTCTTCAGCTCGGGCAGCGTGGCGACGTAATCGACATGCTCAATTTGGGCTATACCGTGGCTCCTTACAAGCATGGCGTCGACAGCGATATGCGCCTTGAGATGCAAGATAGTTATCTTCGTCTCGATGGTCAGCTCGAGCGTCTTTTGAAAGCGATAAAGGATAATGTCGGTCTTGATAACACCCTCATTTTCCTCGTCTCTACAGGCTATTTCGATGAGTCGGCAGAAGATGAAGCCCGCTATCGCATCCCTACCGGCAACTTCTCGATGAAGCGTGCCGTGTCGCTCCTTAATTCATATCTCAGTGCCAAGCATGGCAATGACCAGTATGTCGACGGCAGCTACCGCAACATGATTTATCTTGACCATGCCACTATCGAGCGTCATGGTCTGGATGTAGCCGACGTGCGTCGGGATGCCCGCGATTTCGTGGTGATGATGAGTGGGGTGGCAGATGTAAAATCCTTGTCAGACATAGTAGGGGAGACCACCCCCGATCTCCGCCGAATAGGCAGGGGACTCGACCCCAAATTGGCAGGCGACCTCCGCCTGGAATTTGCCCCCGGATGGACTGTCAACGATGATGTCCGCCTCCCTGTGCTGAGATGGCAAGTGAGGGAGGGGAATCCTGCTACTCCAGCCTTCATAATGGGTCCCGGTGTCCCCGCCAAAGTAGAGGGGGGCGAGGTCAACGCCACTGCCATTGCGCCCACCCTAAGCTCGGTGATGCGCATCCGAAGCCCCAACGGCGCCTCCGACAAACCCCTCACTTGGTAAAAGATGAAAATTTTGCATTATGAATTATGAATTATGCATTAAATTGACTATCTTTGCACTTTAATACGAATATAAATTTAACTCTCATTAAAAATGGGATTCAGCAACATACTTAAATCAATTTTCGGCGACCAAAGCGAACGCGCAGTGCGTCCACTCTGGAATCGCCTCCAGAAGGAAATCAACCCGATTTCAGAGCAAATCCGCGACATCTCAAATGATGAACTACGCGATAGAATCAACGTGATCCGCGACGACATCCGCGGCGAAGCTCAAACTTACAAAGACAAGATGGCGGATATCCGCGCACAGATCGAAACTATGGAATTCGACAAGCGCGAACCCCTCTGGAAAGAGATCGACAGCTTGAAGGAAGACATGTATAAGATGTATGCCCACAAGCTCGACGCTGCTCTTCCCGAGGTTTTTGCCGTAATCAAGGAGACTGCCCGCCGCTTTGCCTCCAACGACACAGTAGAGGTGAACGCAAGTGATTTCGACCGCACTCTCGCAGCCCAGGGTAAAGACTTCGTAAGCATCGACGGCGACAAGGCTATCTACAAGACATCTTGGATTGCCGGCGGCAACGAGATGAAATGGGATATGGTGCACTATGATGTGCAGCTCATCGGCGGCATGGTGCTCCACGGCATCCTCCAAGGCGACAAGACTACCAATAATATTGCTGAGATGGCTACCGGTGAAGGTAAGACCCTCGTGGCAACACTCCCCGTATTCCTCAACGCCCTCACCGGCGAAGGCGTACACGTGGTGACTGTCAACGACTACCTCGCCAAGCGTGACTCCGAGTGGATGGGCCCGCTATATGAATTCCATGGTCTGTCAGTAGCTTGTATCGACA
>CAZNRK010000100.1:0-3512 GCA_964575435.1 uncultured Bacteroides sp. | reverse complement strand
CTTGATTTCCAGTTAATTAAATTTTCACTTTTTTCCCACTACTCCCCCACCCCTCTTCTTGGAATCTCAAAACTAACGTAAGTCCACAATAAATACCCCCTAGGCTATATATACCCTTTATAATATTTATTCCCAAGCTTTATCCCCCCCTATAATATATAACAATGAACAATGGCTGACAATTTGGCAGGTGAATTGAGGTGATTTTTTCCGAACCTGACGGTTCAACCATTTTGGCATTGGATTTGTTAATATGATGATTGCAGAGCAAAAGAAACTGCAACCGAAATATTGAAATTAATTAGAAAACGAAAAATATAAAATCAACTATTATGGGAAAAATCATTGGTATAGACCTCGGAACCACGAACTCGTGCGTTTCCGTGCTCGAAGGTAAAGACCCTGTGGTAATCGCTAACAGCGAAGGCCGCAACACCACTCCTTCTATCGTAGCTTTCATCGCCGGCGGCGAGCGTAAGGTAGGCGACCCTGCCAAACGTCAGGCCGTGACCAACCCTGAAGGCACAATTTACTCTATCAAACGCTTCATGGGCGAGAAATATGACGACGTAACCGAAGAGGTGAAACGTGTGCCCTACGAAGTGGCTAAATCTGAAAACGGCATGGTGCGCGTGCTCGTTGACGGCCGCGCTTATTCTCCTCAAGAGATCTCGGCCATGATCCTTCAGAAGATGAAGAAAACCGCTGAAGACTTCCTCGGCCAGACCGTAGACGAAGCCGTTATCACCGTCCCCGCTTACTTCGATGACTCTCAACGCCAAGCCACAAAAGAGGCTGGCGAGATTGCAGGTCTGAAAGTGCGTCGTATCGTGAACGAGCCTACCGCTGCAGCCCTTGCCTATGGTCTTGACAAAATAGACAAAGATCAGAAGGTGGCTGTATTTGACCTTGGTGGCGGTACGTTTGATATCTCGATCCTCGATATGGGTGATGGCACATTTGAAGTGCTCTCAACCAATGGCGACACCCATCTCGGTGGTGATGACTTCGACCACGTGATCATCGACTGGCTCGCTGATGGCTTTAAAGACCAGTATGGTGTAGATCTCCGCAAAGATCCTATGGCTCTCCAGCGCCTGAAAGAGGCTGCCGAGCAGGCTAAGATCGAGCTTTCAAGCTCTACATCAACCGAGATCAACCTGCCTTACATCATGCCCGTTGACGGTGTGCCCAAGCACCTTGTGACCACCCTTACACGTGCAAAATTCGAGCAACTTGCCGACAAGCTCATCCAAGCCTGCGTTGAGCCCTGCCGCAAAGCCCTCGAAGCTGCTAAACTGTCTGCATCCGACATCAACGAAGTGATCCTCGTGGGTGGTTCCACCCGTATCCCCGCCATTCAGGCAAAAGTAAAGGAAATCTTCGGCAAAGAGCCCTCAAAGGGTGTTAACCCCGATGAAGTGGTAGCCGTAGGTGCAGCCATCCAAGGCGGTATCCTCTCAGGCGATGTCAAGGAGCAAATCATTCTGCTCGATGTTGTGCCTCTGACCATCGGTATCGAGACTCTTGGCGGCGTGATGACTCCTCTGATCAAAGCCAACACCACCATTCCTACCGACGCATCACAGGTATTCTCAACTGCAGTCGACAACCAGCCCGGTGTGGAGATCGTAGTGCTCCAGGGCGAGCGTCCTCTTGCAAAAGACGACAAAGTGCTCGGCCGCTTCAATCTCGACGGCATCGCTCCCGCTCCTCGCGGTGTGCCCCAGATTGAGGTGAAATTTGAAGTCGATGCCAACGGTATCCTCAACGTTTCTGCCAAGGATAAAGCTACCGGCAAGGAGCAGAGCATCCGCATCGAGGCATCTTCCGGCCTGACCGAAGCCGAGATCCAGCGCATGAAAGACGAAGCAGCCGCCAACGCCGCAGCCGACGAAAAAGAGAAACAGCGCATCGAGACCCTCAACCGCGCCGACCAGATGGTATTCCAAGGTCGCAAGCAACTCGAGGAATTCGGCGACAAGATTCCCGCCGACAAGAAAGCTGCCATCGAAGGCGCTATCAATAAACTCGAAGCAGCCCACAAAGCAGGTGACGCTGTAGCTTGCGAAGCCGGTATCAAAGAAATCGAATCAGCCTTTGCAGCCGCTCAGCAAGACATCCTCAACGCTCAGCAGCAAGCCCAGGCAGGCGGTGCCGGATTCGGCGGAGCAGACGCAGGCGCTTCCGAGCCTAAATCAGGCGACGACCACGTCACCGACGTCGACTTCGAAGAAGTGAAATAATCCCTTCGATTTATAAAGAATTGACTTAATTTTCAACACCCCGATTCATCACACCTTACTGTATGAATCGGGGTGTTTCATTAAAACCTTAACTAATATGATACGTTTAAATTGTTTTCTTGAAATTGCCGACAGTTCACTCACAAAAAAAGCCAAGGAAACTGTCGTAGAGCTCGTAGAACTTTCCCTCCACGACAAAGGCTGCATCACATACGAGGCCTTCTTCTCCCTCACTTCAGACAACCACATTGAGATCGTGGAGACCTGGAAGGATGAAGAATCACTGAAGGCACACTCTGAATCCGAACATTTCCGTCGACTCGTTCCCGAGCTCGAGAAATGCGGTACCCTTACACTGGAAAAATTCACCTTCTGAGTCGAGAAATAAGATACTTATTTAAGAGGGTGTGTCAAAATTCAAAATTTTGACACACCCTCTTAAATTTTTCAGAATAGGTTAGATGCAAGACGCTGAGGATGAGGCTGATGGGAGCATACAAAAGTATGTGGCCGAAGCAGAATTCCAAAAGCAACAAGTACGCCTTCGCCCTCCCGGTATCAGGCGTTTCACAGTTTTTTCGTAACTTTGCAGTTGAGAAATCATTAAATATTTTTCTCAGTGTAAATGAATAGAAAATTTAAAGTTACTAAATCTTCATGTTTGGCTGTGCTTGTATCGTTGGTGTTTGCAGGCATCTTTCTTGCGTGCTCTAAATCCGATTCAGAAAGGCAACTTTCAGAGGCGGAAGCATTGATTATCGAGCATCCGGATTCAGCTGTCTCCATATTGGTGCAGATGGATACAACCCTTATGTCGGAGAACCAAAAAGCCCGGCAAGTGCTGCTAATTTTATACTCACAACTCATTTACGGCAACCAAATCCCTCTCGACTTTGCAGGGATAGCTGAAGGAGATAAAGCTTTTGCTAATAAATTAAACAGTAATGAGATAAAGTGGCTGATTGTAAAATCAGCAGAAGCCCAACGTTGCGGTAATCCTGTCGCGCGAATCGAACTGCTGAAAGAGGCGGAATTTCTGGCAATTCAATCCGATGATAAAGCCGAGCTCGGTATCATCTATTTCTTCCTGTCAAAAGTATATGAGCAAGGTTTTAACGGAATCGTAAGCAAATATTATGCAGATAAAGCTCTTGCGATTTTCAGAGACTTAAACTGGCAGTCAAAAATCAGAGACGCACGTATGGCTATTGTCGGAGCCTATTGTGCTGATAGAGATTATAAAACAGCTCTTGATTCCTTGATTGC
>CAZNRK010000099.1:0-3711 GCA_964575435.1 uncultured Bacteroides sp. | reverse complement strand
TGAGCTCATAGTCGGCAAACTTGAATCCGGGGCGCTTGTTGTCGGCGTCGTCATATTTCACGCTCACGCCCAGGCTCTTGAGCTCTTCGATGATGGGGGCCACGGTGGCCGTGATCTTGTCGAGCTGTTCCTTATTCTTATATATAGGAATAATGACAACCTGAATAGGAGCTAAGTGGGGCGGGAGCACCAGGCCGTTGTCGTCGGAGTGGGTCATGATCAGCGCACCCATAAGGCGAGTGGAGACGCCCCAGGAGTTGGCCCAGACGTATTCGGGCTTGTTTTCCTTGTTGGCAAACGTTACGTCAAAAGCCTTGGCGAAGTTTTGGCCGAGATTGTGGGATGTGCCGCTCTGCAGGGCTTTGCCGTCTTGCATCATGGCCTCGATGGTATAGGTGTTGAGGGCGCCGGCAAAGCGCTCGTTGGCCGTTTTTACGCCCTTGATCACGGGCACGGCCATGTAATCCTCACAGAAGCGGGCGTAGAGGTTGATCATCTCCACGGTGCGGGCTTGATTCTCCTCAGCCGTGGCGTGGGCGCAGTGGCCTTCCTGCCAGAGGAATTCGGCGGTGCGGAGAAACATGCGCGTACGCATCTCCCAGCGCATTACGTTGGCCCACTGGTTGCAGAGGATGGGGAGGTCGCGCCATGAGTGGATCCAGTTTTTGTATGTGCCCCAGATGATGGTTTCCGAGGTGGGGCGCACGATCAGCTCCTCCTCCAGGCGGGCATCGGGGTCTACCACGACGCCGTTGCCGTTAGGGTCGTTTTTGAGGCGATAGTGGGTCACCACCGCACATTCCTTCGCAAAACCCTCCACGTGCTCGGCCTCGCGGCAGAGAAACGATTTGGGGATGAGCAGGGGGAAGTAAGCGTTCTGCACGCCTGTCTCCTTGAACATGCGGTCAAGGGTCTGCTGCATTTTTTCCCAGATGGCGTAGCCGTAAGGCTTGATCACCATACAGCCGCGCACAGCGCTTTGCTCGGCCAGGTCAGCCTTGACCACAAGTTCGTTGTACCATTGTGAATAATTCTCACTTCTGCGGGTGAGTCCTTTTATTTCAACTGCCATTTGATTGATCTATAGTTTATTATGTATTGAATCAGGAATCTATTTCTAACGATATAATGTGAGGCGGTCGCAAAGGATGGCGACTCTGCCAAAACTCTCCTCACTACAGTGTCTGTTGCCAGCGCCAGGCCGAGAGAAGGGCGTCGTCGAGTGAGGTCTCGGCTTTCCAGCCCAGCACGGTGTTGGCCTTTTCAGGATTGGCCCACACCTGCTCGATGTCGCCTGCTCGACGCGGACCGTATGCCCAATTGAGCTTCACGCCGGTGGCGCGCTCAAAGGCGTCGATCACCTCCTTGGTGCTCACTCCGCGTCCGGTGCCAACGTTAAATATCTCGAGCTTGTCGCCCTTATGTTCCAGCACGCGCTCCATGGCCTTGACGTGGGCCTTGGCCAGGTCAACCACATAAATGTAGTCGCGGATGCAAGTGCCGTCAGCGGTCGAGTAGTCGTCGCCAAAGACAGTCAGCTTCTCGCGGATGCCGGCAGCGGTCTGGGTCACAAAGGGGATGAGATTGTTAGGCACACCGTTGGGCAGCTCGCCGATGATGGCCGTAGGATGCGAGCCTATGGGGTTGAAGTAGCGCAGGAGCACGGCGCTGATGGGGGCTCCGGATGCTATGTAGTCGCGGATGATCTCTTCGTTGATCTGCTTGGTGTTGCCATAAGGGCTTTCGGCCGGCTTGATGGGCGCATCTTCGCTCACGGGGAGGTTTTCCGGGTCGGGCTGGCCGTAGACGGTGCAGCTTGAGGAGAAGATGATGCCCTCTGTGCCGAATTGGGGCATGAGCTCCAGAAGGGTGATCAGGGAGAGGAGGTTATTGCGGTAATAGAGCAGGGGCTTCTCCACGCTCTCGCCCACAGCTTTGCTGGCGGCAAAATGGATGATGCCCTGCGGGCGGTACTCGGCAAAGACTTTTTTCATAGCCTCAGCATCGCAGCAGTCGGCTTGAATGAATGCCGGACGCACGCCCGTGATTTTCTCGATGCCGTCGATTGAGTCGGCCTTCGAGTTGGAGAGATTATCGACCACGACCACGTCGTAGCCGGCGTTGATGAGCTCAACGGTGGTGTGCGAGCCAATGAAGCCGGTGCCACCGGTCACAAGTATAGTTTTCTTCATCTTAATAATGTGCATAAATTTTTAGACTACAAAGTTACGACTTTTATTCAAAAAAATAGTAACTTTGCGTCAAAATTCAGACAATAATAAAAATTTTATATAATGGACCGTATTCTCCTTTGTCTTGCCCACATGAGCGGCAACGAAATGAAATATATTCAAGAGGCTTTTGATGATAATTGGGTTGTGCCTCTTGGCCCGAACGTCAACGGCTTTGAGGCTGATCTTCAGAAGTTTCTGCACACCGACCGCCCCGTGGTGGCCCTTTCAGCCGGCACTGCTGCCGTGCACCTTGCTCTCGTGGGCTGCGGTGTTGGCCCCGGCGATGAGGTGATCGTGCAATCGTTCACCTTCTGCGCCTCTGCCCACCCCGTGACATATTGCGGTGCCCAGCCCGTGTTTGTCGATTCCGAACCCGAGTCCTGGAACATGGACCCCGAGCTTCTGGAAAAGGCCATCAAAGACCGCATTGCCATCACAGGCAAGAAACCCAAAGCCATCGTGCCCGTGGCGCTTTACGGCATGCCTTACCGCATCGACAAAATCATGGAAGTGGCTGACCGCTACGACATTCCGGTCGTGGAAGACGCTGCCGAGGGCTTTGGCTCGCGCTTTGGCGGCAGGGTGCTCGGCACCTTCGGCCGCTACGGCGTGCTTTCTTTCAATGGCAATAAAATGATCACCACCTCGGGCGGCGGAGCCCTGGTATGCGCCGATGCCGAAGATAAGAATAAGATAATGTGGTACGCCACCCAGGCTCGCGAATCCTATCCCTACTACCAACACGAGGCCATCGGCTACAACTACCGCATGTCGAATATCTGCGCCGGTATCGGCCGCGGCCAGATGACCATCGTTGACGAGCATATCGCCCACCACAAACACGTGCAAGAACTTTACTGCGAGCTGCTTAAGGATGTCAAGGGCATCACAATGCACACCAATCCCTGGCCCGAGTCTGATTCCAATTTCTGGCTCTGCACTGCCACCCTTTCTCCCGAGCTCAAGGTAAAAGGCCAGGACCAGGCCTACAAAACGGTGATTACCGGGGCCGTCGGCGGCGCTGCTGGCGTGATCCATACAGCATCATCAGCTGTAACTGATTGCCAACCGAACGACAACGTAGAGGCCATGCGTGTCTATCTCGACAAGGCCGGAATAGAATCACGCCCCCTGTGGAAACCAATGCATCGCCAGCCCGTCTACCGCAACGCACCGGCTTACGTCAACGGCGTAAGCGAAGCAATTTTCAAGGTCGGCATCTGTTTGCCCTCCGGTCCTTGGGTTTCTGACGACCATGTGCGCTACATTGTCGAAAAAATTAAAGAGGCAATCGACGACGCAAGTAATTGCTAAAGAATTGGTTGCGCGTTTGCGAAAAATTTTTTAAAAAAATTGTTGGGAAAATATTTGGTGGATTCAAAAAAAGTGCCTAACTTTGCAACGCAAAACCAAAAAGAGAACGCGAAAATAGCTCAGTTGGTAGAGCACGACCTTGCCAAGGTCGGGGTCGCGGGTT
>CAZNRK010000098.1:0-4288 GCA_964575435.1 uncultured Bacteroides sp. | reverse complement strand
AAGGCAGTCTTCATGGTTTTGCGCTGCAAATTTAACCATATATATTTTATTTAGACTTAAAATTCACAAACATTAACAAAAATTATACAACATTTACCCAAACGTCCCCGACCTTAACCCTGACCGGCCCGCCGTGGACATATCTGCCAGCTTCCTGTAGGGTCGCCACTTGTGGCGACTACCACATATTTCATAATGACAAGCGGTCACTACTTCCGTCGCCACAAGTGGCGACCCTACTCTCGATTATCCGTTTAATCCGCGTAATCCGTAGTTTTCCCCCAACATCCCCCACAAAACCCTGTACTGCTGTAATCCTGTTAAAAAATCCACAAAACCCTGTACTCCCGTACTCCTGTTGAAAAATCCGTAAAATCCTGTACTCCTGAACTCCTGTTGATCGTCTCAACAAATAAATCCGTTTAATCCGTAGTTTTTTATCCCATTGCCCACGGCGGGCCGCCATGGGCCTCCCGGTCATCCCCGCGTGGCGGCCGAGCCGACCGCCACCTCCCAGTTACTAAAAAAGCCCACCGCAAGGTGGGCTTTTATATGCGTTGTGGGGGAAGATTATTTTACAACTTTCACTGCTTTGTTGCCGCGAACTTCGATAAACATGCCGTTTTCGGGGTTCAGCACGCGCACACCCTGCAGGTTGTAGTATACAGGAGCAACTGCGTCAGCCTCAACGCTTTGGATGCCGGAAGCAGCCTTCGCAAGAGAGATCTTCATGGTGGTGAGGTCGAGAGTTACGTCATATTCGCCGGGTTCGAATGCCCAAGACTGGCAAGCTGAAGCGTCAATACCCGGGCGGTAAACCTTAACGTCGGCGGGAGCGCCTACTGCAAGAGGAGCGTCAGCGGTGGGGGCACCGTAGCGGTTGCCGGAGTTAACGGTAGCATCCCAGTCGCCTGTGCCTTCGGTGTCAACTACAGATGCGATGTTGATGTAGCCAAGGCCTGCACCGGCATCGCCAAGAGTTACGCCTTCCCATGTGTATACGCCGTCGGCAGCGGTGGTGCAGGCAGGACCGTTAAGCACGCTGAAGTCTTGCATGTCTACGTAGCCGATGATGTAGAGAGTAGCGGGGTAGGTCACTTCACCGGTGAAACCGCTGATGGTGAAAGAGGTAGAAGCAGCGTCGGGGGTCACGGTGTATGTGCCGGGAGTCTCAATCACGAAGCAACCTTCGCCTGTAATGGCAGCTTGCACAGTGCCGTTGTCAGTGAGCACTTCGTCTGCACCGCCGGCGGGGCGCCATGCGCCGTCCCAGAGCACGCCTGAAGTGAAGGTGAAGTAGAGGGTTTGCTCTACGTCGAAGGTGTAAGAGCCGTTCTCGAGATCATAAGCAGCCCAGTCGCCAAAGCCGGTGAAGTCGGCCATGAATTTGATGGTTTCAACGATAGGCTCGTCGGTAGTGAATTTGATTGTGCCGGTTTCAGCTGCCTGGTTCACGACAACAGTCACGGTGTATGTGCCGGCCTTCAGAGCAATTGCTTTGTCGCCTTCGCCCAGAGAGTAGGTCTCGCCCATTACGGGTACGAGGTCTTCACCGGCAGCAGAGAGGATCTGGTTGCCGCAGCGAGGTTTCACGTAAGAAAGCTGAGAAATGGAGATTTCGCCCACGTAGGTGTCATTGCCCTTTGATTCAAGGGGATAGCCGGTGGTGGTTTCGTCCCAGCCGCTGCCATCGATGTCGCCGATGAGGTAAACGACGGTAAATGAGTTTTGCTGAGCGGCGCCTTCTACGAGGATGGTGCTTTTGTTGGTGTCGAGGGTTACGGTGGCGTTATCTACGGTACCGGTCATTGAGAAGTTCTGTGAGCCGTTCTTAACAGCTTCGTATAACACGCCTTCCTGTACTTTTTTGCCGTTGCTGCCGAAGCGCAGGTCGCTCCAGTTGGGCGAGCCGGGGGTGCCGGAGCAGATGAGGAATTCGCCGTAGAGCTTTTCAACCGTCACAGTGTAGACACCTGCGGTTGAGGTTTCCTTGAATTCGTAGGTGGGATTGCAATGGCTCCAGCCATTGAAGTTGCCCGACATGTAGAGACCGGCATTGGCAGCGAAGCTGACAAGCATGGCCACGATGAAGAAGTAAAGTTTTTTCATTGAGATAGTTTTTTGGTTTATAAATAAGGATTTTAGCAGTCGAATTTAAATGGTAGGTCGGGTAAGAAATACGCACTCAGGCGAGAATCTCCACAATCACGCTGCAAATTTATATAAATATATGTGTAAGAGGTGAAAATGTTACAAAATTTAACAAAAATTAAATATTCTTACACTCCACCTCCTCCCACAAAACCCTGTTCTCCTGTACTCCTCTTGAAAAAATCCCTTCACCCCCCCCCGCCCCGAAAAAATTAAAATCCGTTTAATCCGTTTAATCCGTTGTTTTTTATCCACTACGTGGCGGCCGAGCCTACCGCCACCTCCCAGTCACGTGTACTCCGTAGTTATTCCACGACTCCGCCACCTCCCGGTCTCGCGTTATCCGTAGTTTCTGCCCCTCTTTACAGGTTTTTTTCAGAAATTTTGCCCAAATGTTTGCCGCAGCCGAATTTTTTCATTAATTTTGCAAAAATTCGCGAAATCATGTCCTTCGACTATCACAAAACCCTTGATTCCATCTCCTCGAAGTCGCGCCTGCTCATTGAGCGATATCGCCTTCTGGAGAAATCTCGGGATGAGGCAATGGCCAGGGTCAACGACCAGCAAAAGCAGATAGAAGAAATGCAAAAAGAGATTGAAAAGCTGCGTCTTGACAACCAATACCTGCGCCTTGCCGCCACAATCGCCCCCTCGCGCGACGATGTGGAAAAGGCACGGGGCATGATCACGAATCTGGTGCGGGAAATAGACCGCTGCATCATCGATCTGCAAGATTGATGTCTACGAAAATGAAAGAAAAGCAACAACATATCACCATCCGGATTGCCGACCAGCCCCCCATCGACCTCGACATCCGCCGCGATGCCGAAGAAATGGTGCGAAAAACCGAAAGGAGCATCAATAAGGTGTGGAGGCGCTGGTGTGCCGACTTCAAGCAGAAGACGCCCACCGAGGTCCTGGCAATGGTCACCTATCAATACGCCAAGCTCTATTACGAGCTCGTGGAGCGTATTGACCAAGACGAGAAGATGCTCAGCGACTTTGACGAAGAGCTCTCGCGCCTGCTTCTGGAGGTGAATTGATCGCCCCCGCCTTCCATTTTCCCTGCAGCCTATGCCCCCGCTCCGCCCCCAGCCGGCCCGGAGCCGGTGCTATATATATTAATGTGTAAACTTAAAAATCAAATATCAAAGACAATAACAAATACGTATCATCCCCAATAATACCAACTCAATGAATCCACTGATAATAACAATCATCGTCGGCGTTGTCGCAGCTGTTATCGCAGCCGTGGCCACTCTGGCCATCCAGCGCAACTCGGCCACAAGCCGTGCGCGCCTTATCATCGACGAGGCCGAGCGCCGAGGCGAAGACATCAAGAAAAACCGCGAACTTGAAGGCCGCGAGGAAGCTCTGAAAATCACCTCTGATGCCGAGCGCCAGGCCAATCAGCGCCTCCAGAAAGTGCAGCAGAGCGAGGCCCGCGCCAAGCAGCGCGAGCTCCAGCTCAACCAGCAACAAAGCGAAAACCAACGCAACCGCAACGAGCTCGACAGCCTCCGCTCCAAGCTCGACGACCGCTCCCGTGCCCTCGAAAGCCGCGAGGCCGAGGTAGAAAAGCTCCGCGCAAAGGCCCAGGAAGAGCTTGAGCACGTCTCCGGGCTCTCTGCCGAAGAGGCCAAAGAGCGCCTGATGACCTCCCTCAAGGACGAAGCCCGCACCGCCGCCGCCTCTTACATCAACGACATCATGGACGAAGCCAAGATGACCGCCAACAAAGAAGCCAAACGCATCGTGGTGCAAAGCATCCAGCGTGTGGCCACCGAGACGGCCATCGAGAATTCCGTCACCGTTTTCCACATCGACTCCGACGAGATCAAAGGCCGCATCATCGGACGTGAGGGCCGCAACATCCGCGCCCTCGAAGCCGCCACCGGCATCGAGATCATCGTCGACGACACCCCCGAGGCCATCGTGCTCAGCGGCTTCGACCCCGTGCGCCGCGAGATCGCCCGTCTGGCCCTCCACCAGCTCGTGCAGGACGGCCGCATCCACCCCGCGCGCATCGAAGAGGTCGTCAACAAAGTGCGCAAACAGATCGAAGAGGAAATCATCGAGACCGGCAAGCGCACCGCCATCGACCTCGGCATCCACGGTCTGCACCCCGACCTCATCC
>CAZNRK010000097.1:0-4430 GCA_964575435.1 uncultured Bacteroides sp. | reverse complement strand
AGAAAACTACGGATTACGCGGATTATACGGATTTTTTAGGGGGATTTTGTGGTTTGGGGTTTTTTGTGTAATTTTGCAACGGAATCGGCGGCGAATGGCTGTCCCGGAGGCGGCACGACGGAGATTCTGAATGTTGCAGCGCAATCCGAGGATTGCATTTTGTTGTACTAAACTTCTAATTCAGTGGATTTTGACCCTTTACCGGATAGTGCCCTGGCGGCGCTGTTGTTAAATACGACTTCTTTTACTTCTGAGAGCATAATAGCTCTGGTGATTGCCGTGGGCTGTCTTTTTGTTTCCGGATTTATCTCCGGGAGCGAAATTTCGTTTTTTTCTCTGACTGACGCGCAAATCGACGAAATGGAGCCCGGAGGGCGCACCGACACGATACGCCGCCTGCATGAGGCTCCCGACCGGCTGTTGGCTACGATATTGATAGCCAACAATTTAGTGAATGTCACCATCGTTATCCTCACAAATTTCGCTCTGGGGCCGATTTTCTCGGGGATGGGGGCTGTGTGGAGCTTTGTGTTGCAATCGGTGTTGCTGACGTTTCTAATCTTGCTTTTCGGTGAGATTCTGCCCAAGCTTTACGCTAATAACTACCCGCTGCAGTGGGCCCGTCTGGCTGCGCCGGGGTTGATGTTTATCAAGCGGATGCTGACGCCGATTTCGAGCATGCTGGTGGGGTCGACCTCGTTTGTCAATAAGGTTGTGACCAAGCAGCAGCATAATCTCTCGACCGATGAGCTCTCTGACGCGCTCGACATCACCGACGTGCACGCCGGCGATGACAAGAAGATGCTTGAGGGTATCCTGAAATTCGGCGAGACCACGGCTTCGGAGATCATGACCCCGAGGATGCAGGTTTCCGGCATTGACGCCGAGAGCACGTTTGAGGAAGTATTAGGTGTGATCAGAGACACGGGTTACTCGCGTCTGCCCGTGTTTCGCGACACGATGGACACGATCGTGGGCGTGCTGTATGCGCGCGATCTGTTGCCCTACATCGCCTCCCGGCCGGAGGGCTTTGACTGGCACACACTGATGCGCCAGCCCTACTATGTGCCTGAGCAGAAGATGATTGACGACCTGCTCGAGGATTTCCGGAAGATGAAAATCCACATGGCCATCGTGATTGATGAATTTGGCGGGACACAGGGACTGGTGACCATGGAGGATGTGCTGGAAGAGATTGTGGGCGACATCAACGATGAATATGACGAAGACGACAAGCTCTACACGCGCATCGGCGATGACACCTATATCTTTGAGGCGCGGGCTCCGCTGACCGACTTTTTCCGCATCACCGGGCTTGACGAAGAGCAATATGCCGCCGTGACTGAGGATGCCGAGACCCTTGCCGGCATGATTCTGAACATCAGGGGCGATTTTCCGCGCGAGAAAGAGCGGCTGGAGTACGGGCGCATCCGCTTCCTGATCATTGCCGTGGAGGGCCACCGCATCGCCAAGGTCAAGGTGCACATCCTGCCGGAGGAAGGGGAAGAGTGAGGGCTATGAAAACCCGAGTGAACTTATTGCTACTGGCCGTGGCGGCGCTTTGCGGGGCTTGCTCCGGAGGGGCCGACCAGACAGCACTGCCCCGACGCGAGGGATATGCACGCGTGGAGGCGTACGCTGATACGTTTATCCGCGCAGATCTGCCCGTGAGGTTTGAGGTCAACAGCGGGGCGCAAACCGAAGTGACCCGTCGGGACGACGGCACTTATTGGCTCACAGCCACTTACCCCCGCTACGGGGCCTCATTATTCTGCACCTTCACCCCCGTGGCGAGCGAAAAAGAGAAAACCGAAGTGGTGAGCAATCGGCTCGACCGCATCAGCCTGAACATAGGCGATGCGCCCGTCGATGCCGAGCAGGGACAGGCCGGGGAAATGACCTCGTATCTGGTGACAACTCGCTCAATGTCAGCCACTCCCGTGCAATTTCTAATCTACCCCGACGGCGAGAGGGGCTGGGTGGCCTCCGGGTCGGTCTTTTTTCCCGGCATCCGTCCCGGCGCCTCGCTTGACTCCATAACCCCCATGGTGGAGGCCGTGACAGCCGATGTGCGCCACGCCATCGCCACTTTTCAGCCCTGAAGATGCAAAGGATTGATGTGCACGGCGTTACGGTATACCTCCACCCCATCCCTGCCGGGGAGAGGGGCACGCACCGGCAGCGCGAGCAAGAGGCCGTGGCCCAAATCATACGCCACGCCTTCTCCGATGCAGCCCGGCTCGAACACGACCCGGACGGGGCACCGCTGCTCGGCGGAGTGGAGGGAGTGCGGATTTCCGTGTCGCATTCCGCACGCATGGCAGCCGTGGCAGCGCGGAGCGAGGGAAGGGTGGGCATTGACATCGAGCATTGGAGAGAACAGCTCAGGAGCGTGGGTCCGCGGTATCTCTCCAATGCCGAGCAGGAAAATTTCACCACCGAAGAGGCGCTGCTAAAAGCCTGGACATCAAAGGAATCAGTGTTTAAAGCCGCCGGGGTGCCCGATCTGACGCTCATTGACATCTCGCTGGATCCGGACCTAACTCGGGCCACAATCTCGCCCCTTAAGGCCCGCGGCGCCCACAGATTTACACTCCACCACCTTGCCGGCCCCGAGGGGGCGCAAATCACTATTGCAGTGCCCGATGCGTAGACTCATACACATTATTATATATAGCCTTATTTTGCTCTCTGCCTGCGACAGAGGAGGCCAGACGCCGGCGGACCGCCTTCAGCCCGGCGATCTGCTCTTTCAGGCCGAGGCGGGGACTGATTTCACCGACGCGATAGCCACAGCCACGGGCCGCGACTCGGTGAGCTACACACACGTGGGCATCTACGTCGTTGCCGACGGGCGCCCCTGCGTGGTGGAGGCAATCCCGAGCCGAGGAGTAACCCTTACGCCGTTAGACACATTCCTTGTGCAGTCGGCTGCAGTGCAGGCCATGCGGCTCGAGCTCGCTGACGTTGCGGAAGCATCTGATTTACAGAGGCGTGCGGCGCAGGAAGCCATGAAAATGCTCGGAAGGCCGTACGACGGCGTATTTGCAGCCGGCGACAGTGCGATATATTGCTCCGAGCTCGTGCAGATCGCTTACCGCCGGGCAGCAAGGCGCGAGATATTTCCCTCCACGCCCATGAACTTTCTCGCCCCCGACAGCACCATGCCGCAATACTGGATCGACCACTTCCGGGAGGCCGGCCTCCCCATCCCCCAAGGGCAGCCCGGCACCAATCCCACCGCCCTTTCAGCCTCTGCGGCCCTTCACCCCTTAAGCGTAGACTTTTCCGGAAATTCAGACTGAAATTCCAAATCTGGAATTAAAAACTTGCACGTGTGGGAAATAATCCTTACATTTGCAAGCGCATAACACTCGCGGAGCCCATCTGAGGAGACGCGGAGGGTGCAGACATATTTAACAATGAGCGTTTATCAGCGCTTGTTCTTGGCTTCTTGAAATCTGGCAGTTTCATTATCACAGTCAAGGATAAGGCAACGATAGGCGTCAATCGGGTATGATATACCGGAATGGAATCCGCAATTACCGGCGGACTCCATGTCACACACATATCATACAGCGTGAGGCTCCGCGTTGCTCGTTCCACTGTGATGGGCACATGCCAGAGCCTCAAGAAGCGGGACGAGCAACAGATACAGACTCTCACGCTCTTTTTTTGTTAGGGTTGGACTGTGAGTCTTCCAACACAAATTTCTCACCATCAATCACAGTCCGGCTATGAAAAAGAAAATTCTTGGACTTGTCACGGCAATGCTGCTGAGCGTAACGTTCGGAAGCTATGCGCAGATCACGAAAGAGCAACTGAAGGAGCGCCAGGAGATCTCCAAGGCCTCCAAAAAGGAACTTAACCAAAAAGCCACCAAGGCAGCCCGAAAAGAAGCGAAAAACCTCACAAAAGAAGGCTGGAAAGTAGCTCCCGGCTCCCTTCCCCTGGAAAAGCAGCTCGACCGCTGCTACATGATGCAATACCAGTACGACGCCAACGGATTCCCCGAATTCATCATGGCCGAAGCCATGAGCACCGGCGGCAACTATGACGCAGCAAAAATGCAAGCCCTGGAGCTTGCCAAGCAAAATCTCGCCGGCCAGATACAATCGGAAATCACCGCTCTGGTAGAAAACACCGTGGCCAACGAGCAGATGGACCAAAGCGAAGCCGCCTCCATCACACGAAGCGTGATGGCGAGCAAGAATCTCATCTCACAGAGCATCGGCCGTGTGGTGCCCGTAATGGAGGCCTACCGTGTGGTGGGCGGAAACAACCGCGAGGTGCTCGTGCGCATCTCCTACAGCCAGTCGATGGCGAAATCCGTAGCGAAGAAAGCCGTCAAAGAAGAGCTTCAGCAGCGGGGCGACAGCCTCCACGGCAAGCTCGAGAAACTCCTGGGCTGGTAAGCGACAATGATCAGA
>CAZNRK010000096.1:0-4529 GCA_964575435.1 uncultured Bacteroides sp. | reverse complement strand
ACTAAGCGCCATCTTTTGGTTTTGGAAAGGGGGCGGGTCTCCATCAGGCGCACGGTGTCGCCAACCGAGCACTCGTTGTTTTCATCGTGTGCGTGGTATTTTTTGGTTTTGTTGACGAATTTGCCGTAGATGGGGTGTTTCTCTTTCCACTTGACGGTGACGGTGATTGTTTTATCGCCTTTATTGGAGGATACTACTCCGATGCGCTCTTTTCTGAGGTTACGTTTTTCTTCCATTTCTGTGGGCTTATTTATTGTTGAGCTGGCGCTGACGGAGCTCGGTTTTGACACGTGCGATCATTTTGCGGTCGGCAGTGATTTTGGCGGGATTGTCGAGCGGGGAGATAGCGTGGTTGATTTTTTGCTGGCGATATTCTTTCTCCATGCGGGCCAGATGCTCTTTGAGATCGGCAGTGCTAAGCTCTTTGATTTCGTCTTTTTTCATTGCTTACACGTTTTGAGTGGGGTCATAGTCGCGAGCTACGACAAATTTGGTGATTACGGGGAGTTTCTGGGCTGCCAGGCGGAGAGCTTCTTTTGCGATATCGTAGCTTACGCCTTCAACCTCGATGATGATGCGTCCGGGAGTAACGGGAGCGACGTATCCCTCGGGGTTACCTTTACCTTTACCCATACGCACTTCGGCGGGCTTTTTGGTGATGGGCTTGTCGGGGAATATGCGGATCCAGATTTGACCTTGACGCTGCATGTAGCGGGTCACGGCAATACGTGCGGCCTCGATCTGGCGGCCGGTGATCCATTTGTTTTCGAGGGTCTTGATGCCGAAAGAGCCAAAGGCAAGTTGATTGCCGCGTTGGGCGTTGCCTTTCATACGGCCTTTCTGCTGACGACGAAATTTGGTTTTCTTAGGTTGTAGCATGTCTGTTTTGCCTTTTTAGATTAGCGATTGTTTTTGGCTCTGCGGAAGCCGCCGCGACGGGGAGCTCCGGAGGGAGCGGGGCGGGACTCCTTCTGGTTGGTGAATTGAGGAGCGAGGTCGCGCTTGCCGTAGACTTCACCGCGGCAGATCCATACTTTCACACCGATAACGCCTACTTTTGTGTGAGCCTCGACCAGAGCATAGTCGATGTCGGCGCGGAGGGTGTGCAGGGGGGTGCGGCCTTCCTTGAACATCTCAGAGCGAGCCATTTCAGCGCCATTGAGGCGACCTGATACTTGCACTTTGATGCCTTCGGCGCCTGCGCGCATTGTAGAGGCGATAGCCATCTTCACAGCGCGGCGGTATGCTACTTTGCCTTCGATTTGGCGGGCGATGGTCGAAGCCACGATCTCAGCGTCCAGCTCGGGGCGCTTCACCTCGTAGACGTTGATCTGGACGTCTTTGTCGGTGATTTTGTGGAGCTCTTCTTTGAGCTTCTCTACGTCTTGGCCGCCTTTACCGATGATCAAGCCGGGGCGGGAGGTGCACACGGTGATGGTAATGAGCTTGAGGGTGCGCTCGATGACGATGCGCGATACGCTGCATTTGGCCAGACGTACGTTGAGGTATTTGCGGAGCTTGGAGTCCTCCAGCAGGGTGTCGCCATATTTGCGGCCGCCGAACCAGTTAGAGTCCCAGCCACGGATAATACCGAGGCGATTGCTTATTGGATTAACTTTTTGTCCCATGTCTTAGTCCTGATTTTTTTTGCTGTCGATAGTGTCAACGATAAGGGTCACGTGGTTGGCGCGTTTGCGGATACGATAGCCGCGGCCCTGGGGAGCGGGACGCAGACGTTTGAGCATGGGCGCGGGGTTGACGTAGATTGTTGAGATGTAGAGCATGCCGGATTCGGCTTTGGCTTCGTTTTTAGCCTCCCAGTTGGCAACGGCTGAGCGAAGGAGCTTCTCCAGGCGTGCGGCAGCTTCTTTGTTAGAGAATTTGAGGATACCGAGGGCACGGAACACTTCCTGACCGCGGACCATGTCGGCGACCAGACGCATTTTGCGAGGCGATGAGGGGATGTTGGTGAGCTTAGCGAAAGCGATTTGGCTGCGCTCTTCCTTCATGGCATCGGCTGCTATTCTTTTTCTTTTACCCATTGTAGTAATTTTCTTTTTTTGTGATGGTTAGGGGCCCTGATTATTTTTTCTTGTTGCCGGCGTGGCCGCGGAAGGTGCGGGTGGGAGCAAATTCGCCGAGCTTGTGGCCCACCATGTTTTCAGTTACATAAACGGGGATGAATTTATTGCCGTTATGCACTGCAAATGTGTGGCCGACGAATTCAGGGGCAATCATGGATGCGCGGCTCCAGGTCTTGATGACGCTTTTCTTGCCGGAGGCTTCCATGTCAGCGACTTTCTTTTCGAGCTTTACGCTGATGAAGGGTCCTTTTTTAAGTGAACGACTCATATGTTATTACTCAATTATTCAGATTACTTTTTCCTTCTTTCGATAATGTACTTCGAAGAATGTTTCTTCGGAGCGCGTGTCTTCAAGCCCTTAGAGTAGAGGCCTTTGCGAGAGCGGGGATGACCACCGGAAGCGCGGCCTTCACCACCACCCATGGGGTGATCTACAGGGTTCATGACAACACCGCGGTTGTGGGGGCGACGACCCAGCCAACGGCTGCGACCGGCCTTACCGCTTTGTTCCAGAGAGTGCTCGCTGTTGCCGACGACGCCGATGGTGGCTTTGCAGGCAGAGAGGATTTTGCGAGTTTCGCCTGAAGGAAGTTTGATAATTGCGTAATTGCCTTCGCGAGACACGAGTTGAGCGAAGGTTCCGGCCGAGCGGGCGATCATAGCGCCTTGTCCGGGGCGCATCTCGATGTTGTGGATCACAGTGCCGACGGGGATTGCGCTCAGGGGGAGAGCGTTACCGATTTCGGGTGCTGCGTCGGGGCCGGAGAGAAGAGTCGTGCCTACTTCAAGACCGTTGGGGGCGATGATGTAGGTTTTTACGCCGTCTGCATAGTAAAGCAGGGCAATGCGAGCCGAGCGGTTGGGATCGTACTCGATTGATTTTACTACAGCGGGCACTCCGTCTTTGTTTCTCTTAAAGTCAATTAAGCGATATTTACGCTTGTGGCCACCGCCAAGGTAGCGAGCGGTGAGGTGACCTTCGGAATTGCGACCTCCAGAGGACCGTTTGCCGACGGTAAGAGATTTTTCCGGCTTAGTAGCAGTGATCGTACCTTTGAATACGCCGATAATTTTGTGTCTTTGACCGGGAGTGGTGGGTTTGAATTTTCTTACTGCCATTTTTATCAGATATTGCTAAAGAAGTCGATTGTCTGGCCTTCTGCCACGGTGACATAGGCTTTTTTCCAGCGAGCGGTTGTGCCGCGAAGGAGGCCGGATTTTGTCCAGCGCTGCTTGCGGTTGGCGCGCATTTGGGCTGTGTTGACTGATTCTACTTTGACGCCGTAGATTTTCTCCACGAGGTCTTTGATTTGGTATTTGTTGGCTTCGGGAGAAACGCGGAATGTGTAGACCCCGGTCTTCTCAGTGTCGCGGGTAGCCTTTTCAGTTACGATAGGTTTGATTTGAATGTCCATAGTTGTGAATCTCCGTTAGCTTATTTGTTGTTGATAACCTCAAGGGCGCCTTCGGTGAGGACGATAGCGCTGTTGTTAAGGATAGCGTAGGTGTTGACATCGCGGGCTGAGATAAGCTGCACGCCGGGGACGTTGCGCATTGCAAGGTAGGCGTTTTCGTTTTTCTCGCTCAGGACGAAGAGCACTTTCTTGTCGGCTACTTTCAGGTCGTTGGCCATGCGGATGTATTCCTTGGTCTTGGGAGCGTCAAAGCTGATGCTCTCAACGATCATGATCTGGCCGGCAGCGGCTTTTTCTGACCATGCGGAGCGGCGAGCCAGGTCTTTGAGCTTTTTGTTGAGCTTGAAGCGATAGTCGCGGGGGCGGGGACCAAAGACGCGTGCACCGCCGGAGAGCAGGGGTGAATTGATGTCGCCGATGCGAGAGCCGCCGCCACCTTTTTGCTTGTGGAGCTTGCGGGTGGAGCCTGAGAGCTCGCTGCGCTCTTTTGATTTGTGGGTGCCTTGGCGCTGGTTGGCCAGATATTGTTTTACATCGAGATATACGGCGTTCTCGTTAGGTGTGATACCGAAAACGGCATCGCTGAGCACGGCTTTGCGGCCGGTGTCCTGGCCTGTCTGGGTTAAGATTGCGAGTTCCATATTATTTCTCAATTAAAACGATTGAACCTTTAGATCCGGGGATTGAACCTTTGATCATCAGAAGGTTGTGTTCGGGGATAACTTTGATTACCTGAAGGTTTTGCACGGTGACACGTTCGTTGCCCATCTGGCCGGCCATGCGCATGCCTTTAAATACTTTAGCGGGGTAGGAGCAAGCACCGATTGAACCGGGAGCGCGCAGACGGTTGTGCTGGCCGTGGGTTGTTTGGCCCACACCGCCGAAGCCGTGGCGCTTAACAACACCCTGGAAGCCTTTACCTTTGCTCGTGCCGACAACGTCGACGAAGTCAGCCTCGGTGAAGAAGTCCACGCCGATGGTGTCGCCCAAGGCGTAGGGGGTCTGGAATCCTTTGAACTCGGCCAAGTGG
>CAZNRK010000095.1:0-4579 GCA_964575435.1 uncultured Bacteroides sp. | reverse complement strand
AGGCGCCGAGCAGGAGCTGCTGGCCGGTCTGGCCTTTGGCGTAGAACGTACGGCTCACCTGAGCGCCGCCGAAGGAGCGGTTGGCCAGCAGGCCGCCGTATTCGCGGGCGAAGGGCACGCCTTGAGCCACACACTGGTCGATGATGTTGTTGGAGACTTCGGCCAGACGGTATACGTTGGCTTCGCGGGAGCGGAAGTCGCCGCCTTTGATGGTGTCGTAGAAGAGGCGATATACGCTGTCGCCGTCGTTTTGGTAGTCTTTGGCTGCATTGATACCGCCCTGCGCGGCGATCGAGTGGGCGCGGCGGGGGCTGTCCTGGATGCAGAAGTTGAGCACGTTGAAACCGAGCTCGCCGAGTGTAGAGGCGGCTGATGCGCCGGCCAGGCCGGTGCCCACGACGATGATGTCGAGGTGGCGCTTGTTGGCGGGGTTCACGAGCTTCTGGTGAGCCTTGTAGTTGGTCCACTTCTCAGCGATAGGACCTTCGGGAATTTTCGAGTCGATAGTGTACTCGGGAAGGGCTGCCGATTCGATGTCGGCGAAGTCCTTCATGATAGGGGTTGAATCTCCGTTCAGACCCTTGAGCGTTTTTTCGTCAATCATATCTGCGGATTGTGGAATGTTAATTATTTGTGTTAACAGCCTCGGGAGCTATTTCTTCGATGAGAATATCTTCAACGGCCTCTTCCTCCTCGAATGCGGCGGGAGCGGCTTCCTGAGGAGCTGCACCGAGCTGGGCAGCGAGCTCTTCGCCAAGAGATTTGGCTTGGGAGAGGGAGGTGTTGACAGCGTCGGGGCACTGGAGAGCAACGGCTTTGTTGATGACCTCGAGCTTGCTAAGCACTTTGGCGCCTTCCTCGCGGAGGAAGCTTTCCATAGCCTGCTGGTATCTGAATTGGTCCATGCCGGCTTGACCTACGAGGTCGGCGTGCTGCTTCTGCATTGAGGTCTGGAAGTCGGTGATCACCTCGTCGGCCTTGCCGCCCCAGTATTCAGCATACTGCTCCTGGAGCTGGGGCTCGGTGAGGAAGAATTTATTGTGGGCCTGCACGGTGAAGAGCACGGCTTGAGCCACGAAAAGGAGCACCACGATGGATGTCCACCAGCAGGAGATGCATTTCAGGCGGTTGAACCATACGGTATTGTTCCAGCCGATGGATTGGAACATTGACCAGAAACCGTGGGTCATGTGGAACCACAGGGCCACGAAGCCGATGATGTAGACAATCGGGGTCCAGACTTCGGCAAATGCTGCCTGGAGGAAGAGGGTGCCGAACTCAGCGGGGGCAACGGTGCCATCGATAGAGGCGTGGGAGCCGATGATCTCCTGGTATTGCATTTTGTACCAGAACTGCATCAGGTGCACCACCAGGAAGGCCAGAATCACGATGCCGAGCACGAGCATGTTTTTTGACGACCATTCCACCTGCTTGGGGCGGGACTCTACGGCGTAGTTGTCGGTGCCGCGGGCTTTGCGGTTTTGGATGGTGAGCCATACGGCGTAGATGATGTGGATGATGAAGAGGGCAGCCAGACCGATTGAAGCCACCAGAGCGTACCAGTTAGCGCCCAGGAACATACAAATTTGGTTGTAGGCGGCGGGCCATAGCAGGGCCACAGAATTCATCAGCACGTGAAATGTTACGAATAGGACGAGACACACGCCCGTGATGGCCATCACGAACTTACGCCCTATAGATGAGCATGTTAACCACATAAATTGATGTTTTTTGGATTAAATATTTGAGTTTAAGTTTAATTCAGGGGATTTTCCGCGCAAATTTAGTAAAAATATCTGTAGTGGGCAAAACAAATGCAGAAAATTTCTTTTTCCGCTTTTTTACGGCTTTGAAAAATTGCAAATGTTATGAATATCAAAAAAACAACTACGGATTTCGTGGATTATACGGATTATATTTTATGGAAACGATTAACAGGAGAACGGGAGAACAAGGTTTTGTGTGTCAGAAATTACGGATTTCGCGGATTATACGGATTATGGAGTGTAGATCGCCACTCGTGGCGACCCTACACCTTTGTGCCCTCGGGTGCACAAAAAAAAGCCCGCCGGTGAGAGCGGGCCTTTTTGTGTGGTTATGTATGGGGGATTACTGTGCGTTTTCGATTGTGCAGATGCTTACGCGGTTCCAAGATTCTTCTTCAAACATGTGGCCGATGCCTTCGCCTTCAGCAACGATGCGGTCAGCGGCGATTTTGTAGCGGCTCATGAGAGCTTTCTTAACTGACTCGGCGCGAGCGGCTGCGAGTTTTTCGTTGAGTTCGAGGGGACCATCCTGAGAAGCGTAACCCTTAACAACTACTTTTGCATTGGGGTGGTTCTTGAGGAATGCAGCGATCATCTCGATGTTGGGCTGCTGGTCGGCGGTGATAACTGAAGAACCGATGCGGAAGAATACGAAGCGAACAGAGTTGAGGTTGGTGGTTTGCTCTTTCACTACTTCAGTTACGACGGGACGGTTCTGGCATTCTTTGAGAGCAGCCTCGCAAGCGTTGGCGCGAGATTCCCAGTCTTTGAGAGAAGCGGTGCAGTTGTCGAGCTGAGCGCGGAGGTCGTTGATCTGACCGTTGAGGCCGTCGATTTCAGCTTGGTCGTAGGGACGTACACACTGGAAGCCGTTGCCGAAGTGGTAGGTAAGACCTGCCTGGATGTTGAACATTGCTTTGTGGATGTCGTAGGCGGCAGAGGTCTGCTTAACGTTAGCGTCGCTCATGTCCCAAACCACTGAGGGCTTAACCGATACGGTGAAGTTGTCGGTAACGTTGAAGTTGAAGTTCAAGCCTGCTTTGGTGGCAAAGAAGTTGTGGTCCTGGAAGTCGCTGGCACCCATCTTGTTAACGAAAGTATGGCCCCAGCCTGCGCCTGCAACTGCTTCAACGGTGAAGAAGCGACGGCCGCAATTGTAACCTGCGAAGAGGTTGTTGAGGTTAACGGCGCTATAAAGACCTACGTAAGAATTATCGAAAGTGGTGGCGCTCTTTACGCCGTATTCATTGGTGAGGGCATTGATGCCGAAGTTGCCTTCTACACCCATAGCGAAGGCGGGGGTGATTTGCTTGTCGATGTGCAGACCAACTACGGGGCGCATAGCGCGGAAGAAGGCGTGGCCTGTCATGGGGGTAGTAACACCACCGTCAACACCAATCGACCAATTGTCGAAGAAACCGGGCTGCTCAACTACCTGAGCAGATGCAGACATAGCACCAAAAGCGATGGCTGCGAGGAGTAAAGTCTTTTTCATAAAATTTTGTTGATAACGTTATTTGTGTTTTTTACTTGTATCCAAATTCGGGTGCAAATTTACGACTACTTTTCGGATTAAAAAATTTTTTTCAAAAAAAAGCCCTTTCTTGAAGTTTTTTTTGAGATTTTTGTGCTTGGGCGTCTTGTCTTTTAATCAAACAATGTGTAACTTTGCATTTTCTTTTCTCTGGTGAGCCTCAGGGCCGGACCGTGTATTGATGCGGTTTTGCCGGAGATTCATGGTTATAACACTCAAAGTTGAAATTATGTTCACGCGCACTCTCATTACTACCGCACTTCCTTACGCCAACGGCCCGGTCCACATCGGCCACCTGGCCGGGGTCTACGTCCCCGCCGATATCTATGCCCGCTACCTCCGCCTTCAGGGTCAGGAGGTGCTACTCATCGGTGGCAGCGACGAGCACGGTGTGCCTATCACTCTGAAAGCCAGGAAGGAAGGCGTTACGCCTCAGGACATCGTAGACCGCTACCACAACCTGATGAAGGACGCATTTGCCGAGCTTGGCATCTCCTTTGACGTCTATTCCCGCACCACATCCAAAATACACGAAGAGACGGCCTCGGAATTTTTCCGCCACCTCTACGATCAAGGAAAATTTATCAAAAAAACCTCTCTGCAGCCCTATGACGAGCAGACGGGCGAATTTCTTGCCGACAGATACGTGCGCGGCACCTGCCCCCACTGCGGCAACGAGAATGCCTACGGCGACGAGTGCGAGAAATGTTCGGCCAGCTACAATGTCACCGACCTTATCAACCCCCGCTCGGCCTTGACCGGCGCTCCGCTGAAGATGAAGGAGACCTCGCACTGGTATCTCCCCCTTGACCAATACCAGGAGGCGCTGCAGCAGTGGATTCTGGAGGGGCATAAGGAGTGGAAACCCAATGTCTACGGCCAGTGCAAATCATGGCTCGACGGCGGCCTGCAGCCCAGAGCCGTGAGCCGCGATCTGAGCTGGGGCGTGCCCGTGCCGGTGGAGGGCGCCGAGGGCAAGGTATTATATGTGTGGTTTGACGCCCCGATCGGCTATATCTCCAACACCAAGGAAATCCTTCCCGACTCATGGGAGCGCTGGTGGAAGAGCCCCGAGACGAGGATTATAAATTTCATAGGCAAGGACAACATCGTCTTCCACTGCATCGTCTTTCCGGCCATGCTCATGGCCTACGGCGACGGCTTCCAGCTCCCGGACAACGTCCCGGCCAACGAATTTCTGAACCTCGAGGGCGACAAAATCTCCACCTCGCGCAACTGGGCCGTATGGCTCCACGAGTACCTGCGCGACTTCCCCGGC
>CAZNRK010000094.1:0-4880 GCA_964575435.1 uncultured Bacteroides sp. | reverse complement strand
GGTCACCGAGTTCTTCCTGGATGCGGAGGAGCTGGTTGTACTTGGCCATACGGTCAGAACGTGAAGCTGAACCGGTCTTGATCTGACCTGCGTTGGTTGCCACTGCGATGTCAGCGATGGTAGCGTCCTCAGTTTCGCCCGAACGGTGGGAGATAACTGCGGTGTAGCCGTTGCGCTGTGCGAGTTCTACCGCGCGGAGAGTTTCGGTGAGCGAACCGATCTGGTTAACCTTGACGAGGATAGAGTTGGCGCAGCCTTCCTCGATACCGCGTTTGAGGTATTTTACGTTGGTCACGAACAGGTCGTCGCCTACGAGCTGGCAACGGTCGCCGATAAGGTCGGTGAGAACCTTCCAGCCTGCCCAGTCGTCTTCAGCCATACCATCCTCGATAGAGTCGATGGGATATTTCTCAACGAGACCTTTAAGGAACTGAGCCTGCTCTTCAGAAGTATACTTCTTGCCGTTGGGTTCCTTGGGAGCGCCGTTGTTGAGCTGAGAGTAGTTGTAGATACCGTCTTTGTAGAATTCAGAAGATGCGCAGTCCAGACCGATAGTCACATCTTTACCGGGCACGTAGCCGGCCTTCTCGATAGCCTGCATGATGACGTTGAGAGCGTCCTCGGTGCCGTCGAGCGAAGGAGCGAAACCGCCTTCGTCACCTACTGCGGTAGAGAGACCGCGGGCCTTGAGCACTGACTTGAGGTTGTGGAACACCTCGGTGCCCATGCGGATACCTTCCTTGAATGAAGTAGCGCCGATAGGACGGATCATGAATTCCTGGAAGCAGATGGGAGCATCGGAGTGAGCGCCGCCGTTGATGATGTTCATCATGGGCACGGGCAGAGCGTAGGTGTTGCAGCCACCGATGTATTTGTAGAGGGGGAGGTCAAGATAGTTGGCGGCAGCTTTAGCCACGGCCAGAGACACGCCGAGGATGGCGTTGGCGCCGAGGTTGGATTTTGTGGCTGTGCCGTCAAGGGCGAGCATTTTCTCGTCGATGGCGATCTGGTCGAGAGCGCTCATGCCGACAAGGGCGGGAGCGATTACGTCATTGACATTGGCAACGGCTTTGAGCACGCCTTTGCCCATATAGCGGGATTTGTCGCCGTCGCGGAGCTCGAGAGCTTCGTTAACGCCGGTGGAAGCGCCGGAGGGCACGGAAGCGCGGCCGAAAGCGCCGGATTCGAGGACTACGTCAACTTCAACAGTGGGGTTGCCACGAGAATCGAGCACCTCACGTCCGATGATTTTTTCAATCTTCATAATAGTGTCTATTATATAGTGAATTTGGTGATTTTATTAGATGTGTAATTGCGAGTGCAAAGTTAACGAAAATCTTTGGCGAATGAAAATTTTAAGGTGTAAATTTTCTTTGAAGTGGTTAAAAACCTCAAAGGGGGGCTTCAGGGGAGGATCTGGCCTTCTCTGGCGGCGATGTATCTGATGACGGAATCGTCGGCATTACAGCCGATTATCTCCCCGGCCATGGCTTTGACTTGCTGGTGGGCGTTGCTTACGGCCACGGCTGTGTCGGCCACGCGGAGCATAGGGATGTCGTTGAGATTATCGCCGAATGCCACCACGCGGTCGGCGCCGGTGAGGGCCCGAAGCTGGCGCAGCCCGGCGGCTTTTGACACTCCTGCGGTGAAGATCTCCAACAGGGCCAGCCCGGGATGGTAAGTGTCAGGATACCAGTCGGCTGCGCAGGGGGTTGAGGCCTTAACCTCGTCGGCCACGGCCTGCATCTTCCGGTCGTCGCCCATGGCGAAAAACAGCACGACATCGTCGGCGAGTTCCGGGGGTAGGGGCGATTGGAGGTGGAAAGTTTTGAGGTCGTTGAGGGTGCGGTCCTTGACAAAAGATTCTTCAATCTCAGTCAGGTGCCCGGCGGGGTGGAAGACCTCGAGCGAGTTGGTGCCTCGAGGCAGGGTATAGGTGAAAGCGCCCACGCCGTGGCGGCGGAATATTTCGCTGATAGTCAGGGCGTCGGGGCGGGTGTGGTAATGCACCTGCAGGTAGCGCCTCTGCTCAAAATCCCAGATGGCGGCCCCGGTCATCACCACCGAGGGCATGAGTCCGCGCAGCTCGGCGGCAATGGGCTCGACTGTGGCGGGGGTGCGGGCCGTGACGAAGGCGATCTTCACTCCGGAGGCCGTGAGGCGGTTGAAAGCCCGGGCGGTGAAGGGCGAGATGCAGGCCGAGGGGGAGAGGAGAGTGCCGTCGAGGTCGGTGGCGTAAAGAGTGGTCATATAGGAGATTGCGAGGGGGTGAGGGAGTTGAGTTTACGCATCTGCACGGCGATGAGGATAATGGTGACGATAGTGGCCAGGCAGTCGGAGGTGGGGAAAGAGAGCCACACGCCGTTGAGGTCAAAATATCTCGGGAGCACAACCAGGAGGGGAATCAGGAAAATCACCTGACGCACAAGACTGAGGATAATCGACTTTCCTGCCTTGTCGATGCTCTGGAAAAACGCCGTGGAGATGATCTGGAAGCCCACCATCCAGAACATCGGCAGCGCATGGCGCAAGGCGTTGACTGTCACCTGGATAAGGGTGGGATCGACTGTGAAGGTGCGGGCGATGAGGTCGGGACAGCAGAGCCCGAAAAGGCAGCCTGCGGTGCAGATGGCCGTGGCCACACCGGCAGCGAGGTAGAAGGTGCGCTTGAGTCGGTGGAGGTTGCCGGCGCCGTAGTTATAGCCCACGATGGGCTGCATGCCCAGACACATGCCCAGGACGAATGTGGTGAGCAGCGAGGTGTAGGTGACGAATATTCCCGCGGCGCCCACGGCGAGATCTGTGCCGTAGCTTACAAGGGATTTGTTGATGAGGATGTTGATCAGGCACGAAGCGGCATTGACCAGCGATGGCGCAGCTCCGATTGAGACGATGGCCCAGATGATGCGCCGCGAGGGCATGTAGGTGCCCGAGCGGAAGCGTACGGTGACGTTTTTCCGGCAGAAATGGGCCATGACGAAGATCATGGATATGGTCATGGAGATGTCGCTGGCGATGGCTGCGCCCTTGATGCCCATGTCGAAATAGAAGATGAAGAGGGGGGCGAGGCCGACGTTGAGCACGGCGCCGATAATCATCGTAAACATCGCGCGGATGGGATAGCCCGAGGCGCGTATGATATTGTTGAAGCTGAAGGTGAGGTTGATCATCAGCATGCCGGGGAGCAGGTGCCAGAGAAAGTCGTAGGCGTAAGGCAACGTGGCAGGGCCGGCTCCGAAGGCGATGAGGAGGTCTTTGAGAAAGTAGCCGAAGAGGGAAACGTAGGCCACACCGATGCTGAGGGTCAATGTCAGGGCATTGCCCAGCACACGGGCCGCGCCGCCAAGGTCGCCGGCACCGAGCAAAATGGAAATGCGCGTTGAGGCTCCTGCACCGATAAGCACGCCGAAGGCTGCGCACAGATTCATCACCGGGAAGGTGATGGCCAGGCCCGAGATGGCATCGGCGCCCACTCCGCGCCCGATGTAGATGCGGTCCACCACGTTGTAGAGCGACATCACGAGCATCCCCACCACGGCCGGGAGGCTGTATTGCCAAAGCAATTTGCCGGGCGAGACGGTGGCCAGTTCGTTGAGCCGTTGAGAAGATGTGGGCATGGATTTTAATAAAAAAAATAATGGTGCAGGGGCCGGAGAGATGTTCAGATAAAAAACATCGTCAGTAGGGCCGGATAGATGTTTATACAAAAATCTGCGGGCGGGAGACCGGAGTGATGTTCACAAGAAGCAGTGGCAGTGGGGCCGGAATGATGTCAAGAAATAAAATCTGCGAGCAGGGGGAAACCTGCCCGCAGAGGTAATAAGTTGAAAACTTGCCCTTTGGCAGCTCGGGAGCTCCGGAGCAGGAATACCGTGGAGGGGGTGATTATTCTTTTACGGAGGCGTCGGCACGTTCGGCATATTTCTTAATGTCGAAACGCAGAGCGCGAGCGTATTCGGGATATTCGCTGACGATTTTATTGTAGCAGTTGGCCTCTTCGTTGTATTTTTGCATTTTGCGATACACGTTGGCCTCTTTCACCAGGACAAAGGGGACGATCTGGGGGTTGTTGTCGGCAGCAGATACGGCTTTGTTGTAGCTGGAAAGGGCGTCGTCGTATTTTTCGAGGTTTACGTAGCAGTCGCCCATAAGGCTGTACTTGCCGGCCTCAATGATGTTGCTGCCCACAGATGCATCTTTGAGATATTTGAGGGCTTCTTCATATTTGCCATCCTGATAGAGGGCGATGGCGGCATGGAGCTTGGCGCGGTTGCCGCTTTGGTGGCCGAGCCGGGCAGCGTCCATGTAATATTTCAGAGCAATAGAATCGTTCAATTCAACATCGGCAAGGGCCACGGCCTCGTCGGCTTTGGCTGAGTTCTGACGGTTAACGGCAAACCAAATCAGACCGATAGCGATTACGGCCACAATGGCCACGCACAGGGCGATGATGGATTTTTTGTTGTTGCCTTTCTTAGCTTCAACCGCTTGGGTTTCAGTAGCTTGAGTGGGGGTTGCTTTTTCGTTTTCCATTTATTTAGTGCTGTTTTTTGCGTTAGAAAAGACAAGGCGAGCGCAAGGCTCTCCTTACCGAGGTGCAAAGATAATCAAAAAAATTGATTTACGCCTCATTTTGGCCAAAAAACTTTAAAACTTGCATAAAAAAAGGACGCGCCGGGGGTGCGGTGCGTCCTATGGTGGGGGATGGGTGTTGAGTCAGGGAGATTAGTCGATGGGCTCGTCGGCGGGGTAGCCACCCATTTCGCGCAGGGCGTTTTTGAGCATGACGTACTGCTGGAAGAGGTGGTTGACGGGCACTTCGCCTTTGGTGTAGTCGTGCATGGGGCTCTTGAGGAAGAAGCTCAGGAAGCGCTGTGTGC
>CAZNRK010000093.1:0-5050 GCA_964575435.1 uncultured Bacteroides sp. | reverse complement strand
AGAACTTTTTTAGGGGGTGGGGTGTTTTAGTGATGAAACCGAGATCTTCCGGTACTATAAAAACACACAAAAAAATTAACACACAATTAACCTAATATTCACTACTATGACTTACTCGCAAGCTATTACCTCAACGCCTACCGTGCTGGTGGAATTCTATGCATCGTGGTGTCCTCATTGCCAGAAGATGATGCCAGTGGTGGCTCAAGTTAAACAACTCCTCGAAGGCACAGCCGATGTCTACCAGTTTGATATCGATGAAAATAACTCTCTGGCTAACCAAGAAAAAGTGGAGTCTATCCCCACCTTCATTGTTTACAAGAACGGCAAGGAAGTGTGGCGTCACAGCGGCGAAATCGACGGGAACGTCCTTCTTGCCAAAGTTCAACAATATTGCTAAGCCATGTCCTCCCTCTTCTCTGACTTTTTAACCGAGTTGGGAGTGAGGCATACAGCCGACTATTCCGACCATCGATTTGAGGAAATGCCTTTCAAGTCGATGTTCGGTTTGTCCGTGCTCCTGAATGAATACGGAGTGGGCACCAGCGGAGTGCGCATTCCCCCTGAGCAATTAGCCACGGCTGCCGGAGAGCTGCCGTTGCCCTATTTGGCCGACACTCCTTCGGGCTTTGCCATAGTCACGGCTGTCACGGATAAGGATGTAACGTATCTTTCGGAGGGAAGACAATTCACAGCACCGATTGAGGAATTTACTGCCGGCTGGAATGGCATTGCCCTTCTTGCACAAGCCGATGCATCCTCTGTCGAACCCGCCTACGGCCGTCATCGCATTGGTGAGGTGTCGAAATCGGTAAAAGTCTGGATATTGGGCTTTTTAGCTTTGGCTCTGGTGGGGTGGGCGATGTATGCCACAGGGCTTTATGCTCGCCCTGCGGCCTGGGCGGTGGTAGTCTTTGACTGCGCCGGTCTTTGGCTCTCCTGGCAATTGGTGCAGAAATCGTTAGGCATAAAATCAAAGGCCGGAGATGCCGTATGCTCGGCTTTGGAGGAGGGCGGATGTGATGAGATTGCGCAGAGCGAGGCTTCGTCGTTTCTTGGCATTTTCAAGTGGAGCGAGGTGGGTCTGGCTTACTTCTCCGTAAGCCTTGGTGCGATGCTTTTGCGGCCGTCTCTGTTGCCCGTGCTCGCTGCGATCAATATCCTGTGCCTGCCCTATACGGTGTGGAGCATTACTTATCAGAGATTTGTGGCAAAGACTTGGTGCACGCTTTGCGTGTGCGTTCAGGCTGTGCTTTGGTTGCTCTTTTTTAGCTATCTCTGGGGAGGCTGGACGCGCGAGATCTTCCCGCTAAGCGGCGGCTTTTTCATTTCTCTGGTGGTTCTGGGAGCTTGCTACGTTGCAGTGCTTTTAGGCTTGAACCGCCTTGACGATTCACTTCTGAAATATCTTAAAACCTCGACCCATGACACCTCCGAAATTGCCTGAAATCCCCGGCTTGAAGAAGCTCGCTCCTCTGGAGATGAACGCTGTGCACTTTGACAAGCGCCACACCGTGCTCACCCCCGATGTCCTTGCATCCATTCAGAAACCCGCGCCCGGTCAGAAACCCGCGCCCGGGAAAAAGGAATAGCTTACCCCTATTCTTGCGGAAGGCGGTGGATGTAGAGGGGTGAACATGTAAAGCGGGGGAGGGCTGAGAGACGGATGTCGGCAGTCCTGGCCTCGGGCGATCCGGAGCCATCGCCAACTTTCAGTCCTTTCTCTTCAAGGGCTGATCTGACGGCAGAGAGTGCCACTTCGGGTGTGTTGTTGTCCTGGCTAAGGTGGCAGAGGTAGACGTCGGAAAGCGCCGGCCCGACAATATCGGCCAGATAAGCGGCTGTCACGGCATTGTCCAGGTGGCCGCGATTGCCGCGTATGCGTGCTTTGAGGTATTCGGGATATGTGCCCGTTGCAAGCATGTGAGAGTCATAATTGGCCTCGATCATCAGATAGTTGGCCTGGCGGATGTAGAAATCCGCTCGGTCGGTGATGATGCCCATGTCGGTAGCGACAACGAAGCTCCTGGTGCCGACCCGGATGGAATATCCGACGTTGTCGGTGCCGTCGTGGCTGGTCTCGAAGGGGGTAATGGTGAAGGGGCCGACTTCAAATTCAAACTCCTTGAAGATAGGTTTGTGGTAATCCTTGATGCGACGGCTGATGTTGTGGCGACGCAGCAGACCGTTGAGACACCGCGGTGTGCAGAATAGCTGCATGTGGCGATTGTGGCGGAGCAGGGGATAGGCGCCGCGCACGTGGTCGGTGTGGTCATGGGTGAGGATGATGCCGTGGATGTCTTCCGGGCGGATGCAGTTGGTGCGCAGGGCAGTCATGACTTTATCCTCCTCCATGCCGGCGTCGATGAGGATGCCGCCGTGGCCTCCAACGCCGATGTAGGCGCAGTTTCCCGAAGATCCGGAGCCGAAGGATATGAACGACAGCTCACGGATGGCGGTCAGAGCCGTGGGGTCGATGTCCATGTCGCCGCGCAAGGGGCGCTTGGGTGTGATTTGATTGCGGCGATGCTCTGTGATGATTTCCTCTATTGGGTCGGCCTCCGGCGCGGGGCGGTTGAGGTTTATCTCAACAGAGTCGAAGAGCCCGGGCAGGTCGTCGAGCTTGCGAGGCGTATTTTTGCGTCGGGATATGGCCATGAGTCTTAGCGATAGAGGAGAAAAATTGTGGGGATTTTGTCGTAGTTGTATTTCTTTGTGCGCCAGGAGCTCAGGGGCAACGTGATGATGCTCTGGGCAGGCCCGGTGATGTCAGAGGCCACGCAGAGCTTGAGGTCGCCGGGGAGCTTTTGGGTCAGAGCCTCTATGAGGCGGTTGTTGCGGTAGGGGGTCTCGATGAAGATTTGGGTCTGGCCATGGCGGATGGCGCCGGTCATCTCTTTTAGTTTGGCCGTGCGTTTGGCATCGTCGATGGGGAGGTAGCCGCAGAAAGCAAAACTTTGACCGTTAAATCCGCTGGCCATCAGCGAGAGGATTATGCTCGATGGCCCCACCAGAGGCACTACATCGTAGCCCCTGCGTTGGGCAATGGCCACGGCATCGGCCCCCGGGTCGGCCACGGCGGGGCAGCCGGCTTCGGAGATAACTCCCATGTCCAGGCCGCGGGTCATTGGCTCGAGCATGGCCTCCACCTGGTCGGGGCGTGTGTGCTCGCTGAGCTCGGTGAGGGTGAGGGAGTCAATGTCGATTGAGCGGTCGCAGGCCTTGAGGAAGCGGCGTGCCGAGCGCACGTTTTCAACCACAAAATGCTTCACCGTGCGCAAAATCTCGATATTTCGCGCCGGGAGCACATCGGTGGGGGCAGTATCGCCTACAGGCACCGGAAACAGATATAATCTTGCCTTCTCAGCCATTGGGAATGGGGCGGGGGAGGCGTATGCGTCCCCGCTTTCGTTTTGCAAAGTTACACAAAAATCTCCATTTCTGCACCATGATGTCAGAAAATAGCGTGTAAAGGCTTGAAATATAGAAATATAAAAATTGAAGAGGACGCTTTTGGCATCCTCTTCCGGGGGGAAGCCCTTTGCGATGACCTTACCCGTCGCAATGGGCTGAAACAAGGTGTGTGTTTCTCTTGTTGCTGCAAAATTACAACAAGAAACACCTCCCCTCATCGTTTTGCAATATTGCAATCCCCTCCCGGGCGGTTATTTGATGCCTCGGTCGGTTAAGGCTTTTTGATATCGGCGAGCGTTGGCTTGGTGAGTGGCAAAATCGGTGGCGAAATTGTGGTAGCCGGAGAAATCTTCTTTGGCACACATGTACAGATAATCATGCTTCGGGGCGGAGAGCACAGCCTCGAGGGTAGCTTTTGTCGGGATGCGTATTGGTCCGGGAGGCAGCCCCTCGTGGAGGTAGGTGTTGTAGGCCGACTCGGTGGCGAGGTGCTTGCCCAGGATGCGGCGTAGCGAGAAATCGCCTACGGCAAATTTCACCGTGGGGTCGGCCTGGAGTTTCATCCCGCGGTCGAGGCGATTGAGGTAGAGCCGTGCCACACGCGGCCGCTCGTCGCTCATGTTAGTCTCCTCCTCCACGATTGATGCCAATGTGGCCACTTGTACGGGTGTCAGACCCATCGCTTTGGCCTTGTCGCGGCGCTCCTGTGTCCAGAAATCGTTGCGGTATTTTGCAAGTTTTTTTACCATGGCCGTGGCGGAGTCGGTCCAATAAAATTCATATGTATCAGGCATAAACGCGGCCGGGAAGCCTTCGGGTTTAAAGCCCATGGGAGGGAGCACCGAATCGCACGCTGCCAGGAAATCGGAGTCGGAAAATTCCATACATTCGGAGGCTCTGAGGGCAAGCTGGGGTAGGGTGCGTATGTTATTGAATGTAAAGCGCACCGGGGTCTGGTGGCCATAGCGGAGGGTGCGGCTTAGCTTCAGAGGGGATGTGCCGGGCTTCACCAGATAGGAGCCGCGAGCAGCCTTGGGGTTGGATTTTTGCAATTTCCACAGCAGTATCACCTTATTGGCAAAAGCTGATCCGAGCTGCAGACGCAAAGTGTCGGCAATCTGGTCGGCTGTGGTGTTAGCGGGAATATATATGCGCTTTTCCGGACCATCGTAAGCGGTAGAGAACCAAAGTGCCGCCCCTCCCAACACAACAATAGGAATAAGCACCACGCAAGCGATAATCACACGCCACTTCAATTTATTTGATTTCTTTTTCGTCATATGCCAAATACGTTAAACGACAGAAGCCCATGCTTTTGAGAGAAATTATCAACAGGAGTACAGGAGAACAAGTGTTTTAGGGGATTTTTCAACAGGAGTACAGGAGAACAAGAGTTTTGAGGGGATTTTTCAACAGGAGAACAGGAGAACAAGTGTTTTTAGGGGATTTTTCAACAGGAGAACAGGAGAACAAGTGTTTTGAGGGAAATTTTCAACAGGAGAACAAGTGTTTTTAGGGGATTTTTCAACAGGAGTACAGGAGAACAAGTGTTTTTAGGGGATTTTTTAGCAGGAGTACAGGAGAACAAGAGTTTTGAGGGAAATTTTCAACAGGAGTACAGGAGAACAAGTGTTTT
>CAZNRK010000092.1:0-5235 GCA_964575435.1 uncultured Bacteroides sp. | reverse complement strand
AGATGCCCTTGAGGTCCGTGCCCTCGCTCTCGCCGTAGAGCGGCTGCCACCATTCGCCCAGGAAGTGGAGTTTGGGAGAATAGTTCACCAGGATTTCGGTCTTTTTGCCCTTGGCATATAGAGCGTTGCGGATGGCTGCGTAGCGGATGGCGAGGTTGTCTTCGCTCACGGTGGCCAGCTCTTGCTGTGCGGCCTGGGCTCCGGCGATGAGCTTGTCGATGTCAAACCCGGCCACGGCGATGGGCAGCAGACCCACGGGCGAGAGCACGGAGAAGCGTCCGCCCACCGAGTCCTCGATCACAAAAGTTTTATAGCCCTCCTCGGTGGCAAGCTGACGCAGAGCCCCGCGCTTGGCATCGGTGATGGCCACGATGCGCTTTGAAGCCTCGGCTTTGCCCAGTTGCGCTTCCAGTTGAGCCTTGAGCAGGCGGAAGGCGATGGCAGGCTCGGTCGTGGTGCCGGATTTAGAGATTACGATGATGCCGAACTTTTTGTCTTTCAGATAGTTTTGAAGCTCGTGGAGGTAATCCTCGCCGATATTCTGACCGGCAAAGACCACTTTTGTCTCCCCGGCAGCGGGGAAGCTCGACGACAGAGCCTCAATCACAGCCTTTGCGCCCAGATAGCTGCCGCCGATGCCGATCGACACCACCACCTCGCAGTCCTCGCGCAGCTGTTTGGCCGTGGAGTTGATGTCGGCCAGGAGAGCTGCATCGGTGCGGGAGGGGAGGTCTACCCAGCCCAGGAAATCGTTGCCGGCAGCGTCAGCGTTGTAGACATGCAGAGCGCCTTCCTCTGCTTTTTTCAGGAACGGCTTAAGCTCGTCGGCCGAAACAGTGGCCAGAGCGCCTTTAATATCAAGACTGATTTTTTGCATATTACCTTGAAATTATATGTATTGATTTTATTTCCGTAAGTAAGAGGGATTTGTATATCAAGAGCAAGTAAGAGCGATTTTTTTCTTCGGCAAGCAAACAAAACTCACCCTTTCCCCACAAATCCGACCACAAAATTACGCAAAATTTTTCAATCCTCCGACAAAATTCCCAAAATCCTCAAAAATAATTACTTTCAACCGTCAATACAAGACAATCAAGAAGGAGGTAATCACTAATAATAGGTGTTTATATCCTACTCGAGTTCAAGGCAATATTCAGACGTTTCTTTACGTTAAAAACAATAAATCAACATCATTACAATGAAGCAGTTATCATTTCTTAGTTCAATCTTCATCTTCTTCATTCTCGCCTCTTGCTCAGGTAATGAAGAACCAGTCTATCCTGTCTTTATGCAACCCTCGTCCATTCTATCAGTGGATGCGAATGCTACAAACCAAATCTTTGAATATGATGATTATGGCAGAATTGTTTCATGGAACTGCACAACTAATACCCCTAACGACCCGTCTTCATATTCAGCACATTACTCATATCCGGACGAAAACACAATAAAAGTGTCGGCTGAAGAAGTTTTGCCCGCCGAGCAGCGAATTATTCAAGAAACCATTCACCTGAATAGCGGCAGAGCGTCAACCTCGGAGGGAACGTACGAGGCTACTATATATACGGAAGCTTGGACTAAGCAATTGCAAAAAACATATCGCCTTGCCTTTGAATATCTCCCTTCAAATCATCTTAATGTAGTGCAACACTCAGAAGTTTTGGGTATAGGCGACGATATAAAAGATAATGAATGGAATAAACCCATGAAGTGGGAAAACTATTTAATCTGGGAAAACGGAAACCTAAAAGAATTTCAAGATTATCAGGGCAGTTCGACATCATACCAATCCACCCGATACGACTACTCGATTGAAGCCGTCTCTTATCCCGTGGTAATTCCCATGGTTATAAAATTCGCCCATCACCTGCCACTTTGCCAGAAAGGCGTGTTTGGCCTCAATTCAAATAATTTAGTTAAATCCGCTTCATCATTTGACAAAAACGGCGACTTATATCTTTCTCGACAGTATTCTTACGAATTAGAAGCTACTCAGATAAGTAAATATACAGAAATATACAACTTTACCGGTCCCGACTTCTCCGACAAAGTAACGTATAACGTAAACTGGACTACCGGATTTAATCTTACTGTAAAGTAGGCTAACACACTGATATGTCTTTTTTTGATGTATATTTGTATTAGAAATCAAACGCTTATCTCAAAATGCCAAAAATCACAGTTCAAAATACTCCAATTTCCGTAATAGGAGTTGACGGCGATGATTATATTTCGCTGACAGATATGGCTAAAAGCCAACTGCAAGAACATATAATATTCCGATGGCTCAGTCTCAAAGGTACGATTGAATACCTCGGCGAATGGGAGATGCTATATAATCCGGATTTTAATTGTACCGAATTCGGTGCAATTAAAAATGCAGCCGGAAGCAATAATTTTGTCCTTTCTACAAAGGCATGGATTGAGCATACACACGCAAAATGAATAATAGCCAGGGCTGGACGCTATGGAGGTACTTACGCACACAGGGATATCGCGTATCACTTTGGAATGTGGTTAAGCCCTAAGTTTCAACTACTCCTGGTGAAAGAATATCAACGGCTTAAAACCGAAGAACAGCGATTGATCGGATAGTCGGCGAAGCGTGAGTTATCGAAGATTAACTATCGTATACATACTGATGCTATAAAACAGAACCTTATTCCGGCGGAGATCACAAAAGCACAGGCGAGCATAATCTATGCCAATGAAGCTGACGTGTTGAACGTAGCTATGTTCGGTATGACTGCAAAACAGTGGCGTGATGCTAACCCTGACTTGATTGGAAATATCCGTGACTATGCATCAGTCAACGAACTTATCTGTCTATCCAATATGGAAAGCCTCAATGCTGTATTCATAGAGCAAGGACTTTCACAATCAGAGCGACTTATAAAGCTCAACCAAATAGCCATACATCAGATGAGCGTGTTGGAAAGTGACGATAATGACCGAAAACTTCTGAAATGAAGATTAGCAAAAATTATGAACCGAACAATCAACAGATATCTTGCTGTGAGGGGGAAAGTTTATCTGTCAAATTGGAGGATTAGCAAAGAATAAAGCGATTTTATCCATGTCAACATTTGTCTTAGAAAAAAGTGAGTTTATAAAGGGAAATTGCAGGTGAATAATAGGATTTTTTGTAACTTTGCGGCGAAAATGCCGGGGAGACTATTATTAATACAGCTCTATCGGCCCTAACCCTTCAATTTGACTTTGTTATGAGTAAAGAAATAGTTGTGAGCGGTATTCGCTCTACCGGAAATCTCCACCTTGGTAATTATTTTGGCGCCCTGCGCAATTTCGTGCGCATGCAGGATGAATATGATTGCAATTTCTTTATTGCTGATCTTCACGCTCTTACCACCAATCCCGACCCCAAGCAGCTCCACGCCAGCGTAAAGCAAATCCTTGCCGAATACCTCGCTGCCGGCCTCGACCCGGAGAAATCTACCATCTACATCCAAAGCGATGTGCCGGAGGTCTCGGAACTTTACCTCCTGCTCAACATGCATGTAGGTATCGGCGAGCTCATGCGCACCGCCTCCTTTAAAGACAAAGCCCGCAAAGCCTTGGGCATTGGCCCTTCGGCCGACGACAGCGACGAGGCTTTTGAAAAAGAAATCATCGGCGCGGAGACCAACAAGCGCGTCAACGCCGGTCTGCTCACATATCCCACACTCATGGCTGTCGACATCCTCATCCAGCGCGCCACCAAGGTGCCAGTGGGCAAGGATCAGGAGCAGCACCTGGAACTCACACGCCGCTTCGCCCGCCGTTTTAATTCATTCTATGGCGTGGACTACTTTGCCGAGCCCGCAAACTTCAACTTCAATTCCGCTCCCATCAAGGTGCCCGGCCTCGACGGCTCCGGCAAGATGGGCAAAAGCGAGGGCAATTGCATCTACCTCGTCGACGAGCCTAAGGCTCTGAAAAAGAAGGTGATGCGAGCAATGACAGACGAAGGGCCCCAGGCCCCGAATTCTCCGATGTCGCTCCCCGTGGCGAATCTCTTCACCCTGCTGGAGCTCACAAGCAAGCCCGAAGTAGTGCAGCAATTCCGCGACGCTTACGCCGACTGCTCCATCCGCTACGGCGACCTCAAAAAGCAACTTGCCGAAGACATCCTGGCCGTGACCACCCCCATCCGCGAGCGCATCCGGGACATCCTTGCAGACGAAGACTACCTGCGCCGCGTGGTGAAACAAGGCGCCGAGCGTGCCCGCGAGCGCGCCTCCGCCACCCTCCGCGACGTCCGCGAAATCATGGGCATCAAAGGCTTCTGACACCATCCTCCTCGCCCGGGGCTAATCGTAATCCGTAGTTTTTGTCTCTCAATAAAATTGTTCTCCTGTGCTCCTATTGATTCACATCAACCCACCATTATATTCAGCATTTTCCGAATGTTTAATATTCAATAATTCGTGAAATCCGCGTAATTCGTAGTTTTTAATCAATAGATAGCCCTGCTGCAACCAGGACCGGACGCAATGATCTTGCGTCCTTTTTTTGGCCCTTAATCTGTTGACTTTTTACTTGATTGGTGCAGGAATGTGGTCGTAGGCTGAAAATTTTTTTGGTTTTTGCGATTTTTGTGTTACCTTTGCGCACAAATTTGAGCGTTTTCACTAAATTTTTTAATATTTCTATGAAAATTAACCACTTCTTAGCGATTCCGGCCCTGCTGGCAGGAATAGGTCTATCCGGTTGTGTCGACAGCGACTATGACCTCTCTGACATCGACACCACCGCCCAATTCAAGGTCAACGACCTCACCATTCCCGTCAACCTCAACGACATCCTCCTTTCCGACATTATCAAAGTCAACAATAACCCCGGTGACATCATCCAAGAGATTGATGGCGAGTATGTTGTAATTCGTGACGGCGACTTCAAATCCGACCCCATCAAAGTCGAGGAGACCACGGTGCGCACCGAAGCTGTTGAGCCCATCGTCACCACTGTATATAAATATGAAGGCTCGGGCTATCTGCCCCCCAACTTCACCATCCCCGCTCAGACCTACAGCTATGAAGTGACGCCCTGCTTCTCCACTTTCCACTCCGAGACGGACAACATCCCCACAAATATCCGCTCAATCGAGAGCGCGCAGACCACATGGACCATGAGCGTTGAGATCAAGCTCCAAGGCAACACCTCAATGTTCTCCCAGATGGCCTTCCACAATCTCGTAATTGTGCTCCCCGCCGGTCTGCAAGGCCCCGAGATTGC
>CAZNRK010000091.1:0-5270 GCA_964575435.1 uncultured Bacteroides sp. | reverse complement strand
CCTTGTTGAGGCTGCGGTGCACCCAGATGATGCAGGCCACCACGATGAGAGCCATGGGGGGGAGGATCATCAGGCCGTTGTTCTCGTAGCCGTGATCGTAGCACCATTGCGGGATGACCTGATAGCCGAAGAGAGTGCCGGAGCCGAGAAGCTCGCGGAAGAAGGCCACGATGAGGAGGATGATGGCGTAGCCGATGCCGTTGCCCACACCGTCGAGGAATGCCGGCCAGGGCCGGTTGCCCATCGCGAAGGCTTCGAGGCGCCCCATGAGGATGCAGTTGGTGATGATGAGGCCGATGAAGACCGACAGCTGCACGCTCACGGAGTAGGCGTAGGCTTTAAGCAGCTGGTCTACGATCACGACCAGGGAGGCTACCACCACGAGCTGCACGATGATACGGATATTGACCGGGATGGTGTTGCGCAACAGGGAGATGATGACGTTGGCAAATGCGAGGACTGCAATTACCGACAGGCCCATGACCAGGGCAGGCTGGAGCTTGGCGGTGACAGCGAGCACGGAGCAGATGCCGAGCACTTGCACCACCACGGGATTGTCCTTGGAGAGGGGGTTGAAGAATATGCTTTTGTAGTTTACTTTATCTGCCATGGTCATTTGTCTTGGAGGGTTCGGAGGATGGATTGGTAAGGGGCGAGGCAGTTGTCGATCATTGCGCCCACGCCTTTGCTGGTGATAGTGCCACCGGAGACGCCGTCGACGTAGTCGGCATCGTCAAGGGGCTTCTGTCCTTTCTTTACAACTTCGATGGGGTAGAATTTTCCGTCTTTGAAGATGTGGAGCGATGAATTGAACTGGTCGCAGAATTCCGGTTTAGTGATTTCCGCTCCGAGGCCGGGGGTTTCGCCCTGGTGGTCGAAATAGGCACCGAAGACGGTGCTTCCGTCGCTGTCGAGGGCAAGGTATCCCCAGATGGGGCCCCAAAGGCCGGCGCCGTAGACGGGGATTATGTATTTTTCTTGCCCGTCAGCCAGGCGGCACACATAGAGAGGGAGAAGGCGCTTGTCGGTGTCTGAGATTTTGCTTTGCTCGCTGACATTGACCTCAAAGGCGTTATCGGCGACCTTCTCGCCCTTGGAGTTGAAGACGGGCTGCTCCACGATATATTTGTTGAAATCAGGGATGATATCGGATTTCTCCGGCGTGATCTTTACTGAGGCCAGAATCTGGCGCATTTTGTCGGCGTTGGCGTTGTCGGTCTGCTTTTCTTTCAGAGCCATGGATGTCAGAGCCAGAGCGGCGCCAACGATGATGACCATAACTACTATATATATTATGGTGTAGGTGTTGCCTTGCTTATTCATTGCTGCGGAGTTTTAGCGGTGAGACGATTGCGACGGCGACGGATGTTGCTTTGCACCACACACCAGTCGATAAGCGGAGCGAAGACATTCATCAGCAGCACGGCGAGCATGGCGCCTTCGGGGTATCCGTTATTATAAGTGCGGATGAGCACGGCGATGACTCCGATGAGCACACCATAGACGTATTGCCCGGTACGGGTGCGTGAGGCTGTGACGGGGTCGGTGGCCATAAACACTGCTGCAAAGGCCAGACCGCCATAGAGGAGCTGGTCGGCCGGAGAGAGATATGAGGCGGGGTAGGTGGGAGTGGCGAAGTAGTTGGCCACCCAGCCCATGAGCAGAGCGCCCACGACAACTGAGAGCATGATGCGCAGGTTGCCTATTCCGCTGAAAATCAGAATCAATGCACCGATGATGATGCAGAGGGTTGATGTCTCGCCAAAAGAGCCGGGAATCAGACCCACGAAGGCGTCCCACCATGAGAGCACGTGGTGGTCCACACCGGTGAGCTGCAGGCTCTGGCCGGTAGAGGTGGCAATCTGCCCCAGGGGGGTGGCGCCTGAGAAGGCGTCGATTGCGGCCTGTGAGGGCTCGGGTCCGAAGCCGAATTGCTTGCCGAGGGCCACGAAAACGCTGTCGCCCGACATCTTGGCCGGGTAGGCAAAGAAGAGGAAGGCGCGAGCCACGAGAGCGACGTTGACTACGTTATATCCCGTGCCGCCAAACACCTCTTTGGCAAAAATCACGGCGAAGGCCACGGCCACGGCGAGCATCCACGTAGGGGTCTCAATCGGGCAGATCATCGGGATGAGGATGCCGGTGACCAGGAAGCCCTCTTGAATTTCTTCTTTGCGCCATTGCGCCACGATGAATTCAATGCCAAGGCCCACCACATAGCTCACCACCACCTTCGGAAGGATGGCAAGGAAGCCGTAAAAAAGCAGCGACCAGAAGGGAAATGTGGTCTGGCCGCAGGCGAGCCAGTGCTGGTAGCCGGTGTTGTACATTCCGAAGAAGAAGCAAGGCATAAGGGCCAGGACCACGATGATCATGGTGCGCTTTGTGTCGATGCTGTCGTGGATGTGCACCTCGCCCGAGGGCTTGGAAGTGGTGCCGGGAGTGAACAAGAACGTGGCGAAGCCGTCGTAGACCGAGTGGAATGCATGAAGCTTCCCACCCTCGTCAAACAGCGGTTTCACCCGATCAAGGTATTTTTTCAAGGGATTCATTTATGATTTATTTGCGGAATTAGCTAAGGTGGATTATTCAAGCTCTTTGCGGAGGAAGTCGAGGCCTGAGCGGATGATGTGCTGCAGGGGGAGTTTTGAGGTGTCGACGTATTCGGCCACGGCTACGTCTTCCGGAGCGATTTCATAGATGCCGAGATCCTCCATGGCCTCGATGTCGCCACCGTTGATGGCCTTGATCAAGTATTCGAGCATGATGTCCATGGGGAGCACTTTGTCGTACTGCCCTGACATCACCATGGCCCTGCGGCCACCGAGGATGCGGGCATCGGGGGTGAAGTTGCCTCCGAAGAAATGGCCGGGGAAGGTGGGGCTGGCGCTCATCTTTTTGGGCGAGAGGGAGGCCCAGCCCATGAATTCGTCTACGTCGTCGCCTTCGGGGATGACCGTGACCTGGCGATAGGGGAAGCGCAGGAAGCCGTCAGGGGCAACTTGTGTGCCGGTGAGGACGTTGCCCGAAATGATGCGTTTGTGCTCGGGGGTGGATTTGATGTTGCCGGCGATGAGTGATTGGATTTCGATGCCCTCGAAGCAGGAGAGCAAGCAGGGTTTTTCTACTTCGCTGCCGGTGATGGCCACGACGGTGGCCGAGTCGACGGTGCCTTTGCTCAGAAGCACACCTATTTTATATAATGTAGAGATATCGAGGGTCCAGACCACTTCGCCTTTATTCACCGGGGCGATGTTGGCGATCTGCACGCCCACGTTGCCGGCGGGGTGGGGGCCTTGCACCTCAACCATCTCGGCTCCCTCGATTGCGGCGTATTTGCTGCCGGGAGCCACGCTTACGTAGACCTTACCGGGAGTAATCGAGGCCAGAGCCTTTACGGCCACGGGGAGCATGGCCGGAGCATCGTCGGGGAGGAGATAGCCGGCGGCCAGAGGGGCGGTGTCAAGTCCGGTGACGAAGATATCGCGCGGGGTTTCACCCGAGCGGGGGATGATATCATAGGGGCGGCGACGCATGCGGGCGAGCATGCCTGAGGCAGCTAAAAGCCCGGGCAGGGGCATCGAAGTGTCAAACTTGAGAGCCGAATCTCCGGCTTTGATAGCATCAGAGCCGGGAGCCACCGCAGCGGCGCACTTGATCACCACGCGCTCAATCTTGCGCCTGAGGCCGCGCACCACGCTCTCTACGGTTCCCGCCACGGGAGAGACGAGCTTGAGGCCTTCATCGTTCTTGTCATGCAAAAGTGGCGAACCGATGAGCACAGCATCGCCTTCCTTAACGTCGAGCTTGGGTGTGAATCCCGGAAAATCATCGGGCACCACGGCAAAGAGCGAGCCTTGTGCGGGGGTGACGGCCGTTGAGGTCACTTTTCCGGCAAGGTCAAGGTCGAGCCCTTTGGTCAGCTTCAGTTTCATATTATTATATGTGTATTATATTTGTGAGATATTCGGGTGAAAAATCGCGGAGCACGCAATCGACTGCAAAAATACGAAATTCTCCTCAATAATTTGCATAAATTAGCAAGAATTAATAGAAAAGTTGGTTAAGGTCAAAAAAATCTCCAAAAAAATGAAAAATATTGCACAAAAATTTTGAGGTTAAAAAGAAAAAGAATAATTTTGCATGGAAGTTGGGAAAAACGTGGATTTCCCTTCCGCTTAACATCGCAATAAAGAAATCTTCCGGCTAATACCAACCTCATCAATTCTCCGACACAGAAACATAAATACTAATCCATAATTCTAACAAACCAAATCAAGTTAACATTAAACATGGAAGCTCAAAAGCCCGGTGCTCAGCCCTCTGTAAAGGCTCAGCAACCCACAAAAAAATCCAATGTTCCCGGCATTAAAAACGCAGGCTGGGTAATCCTCGTGTGCGCCGTTATCGCCGTTCTCCTCTTCATCTTCTGGTTCGGCAATCCCATCCACTTCGACGAAGACGGTCACCCCCAAAACCTCTGGGGCACAATCTACAAAGGCGGCTTCATCGTGCCTATCCTCCAGACCCTCTTCCTCACTGTGATCGTGATCTCTTTCGAGCGCTGGTTCGCCCTCTCAGGTGCTAAAGGCACAGGCAACATCTCCACTTTCGTTGCCAACGTGAAAAAAGCTCTCGAAGCCAAAGACATCGCCAAAGCTCAGGAACTCTGCAAAAAACAGAAAGGCTCAGTTGCTTCCGTTGTCAGCGCTGCTCTTGCCCGCTACGATGAAATGGACAAAAACACCGAGCTCACCAAAGAGCAGAAGATCCTCTCAATCCAGAAAGAACTCGAAGAGGCCACCGCTCTTGAGATGCCCGCTCTGCAGCAGAACCTCCCCATCGTGGCCACTCTGACCACTCTCGGTACTCTCGTCGGTCTTCTCGGTACTGTAATGGGTATGATCAAATCATTCCAGGCTCTTGCTCAATCAGGTGCTCCTGACTCCACCGAGCTCTCTACCGGTATCTCCGAGGCTCTTATCAACACCGCCTTCGGTATCGCAACCGGTGCATTCGCCGTTATCTCTTACAACTATTACACCAACAAGATCGATAACCTCACCTACGCAATCGACGAAATCGGTTTCTCAATCGTACAAACATTCGCCGCTACTCACTAATCCCTGTTTACCGGTTTATTACTCTCTAACTTCTTAAACTCAAGTAAATATGGGAAAAGTAAAAATTAAAAAGAAAAGCACGTTCATCGACATGACGGCGATGAGTGACGTGACCGTTCTTTTGCTTACTTTCTTCATGTTGACTTC
>CAZNRK010000090.1:0-5774 GCA_964575435.1 uncultured Bacteroides sp. | reverse complement strand
TGCGCGCGTTTGGAGCCTGCGTCTTCGACGAAGGGTTAAGAGTCAAGGGTCAAGAGTCAAGGACCTTCGGTCAAGAGTCAAGAGTCAAGGGTCAAGAACCAAGTGACTCAAATTCAAAATTCAAAATTCAAAATTCAAAATTCAAAATTCGGGCTACGGGCTATGCGCAATGTGCGCGTTATGACGTGGAAGGAGACTGGAGCGGGGCTTCTTACTTCTTCGAAATCCGCTTGATTGCCCAGGCTCTGGGCATACAGCTCCCCGATTTCGACATGCCCAGCCTGAAATCGCCAGCAGAATCGCTGCAAGGCGACAGTCGGGTAGCAGACATTTTTAAGAGTCAAGAGTCAAGAGTCAAGGGTCAAGGAGGTGGATGTGACAGTCAAGAGTCAAGAGTCAAGGGTCAAGGGGAGAGGGTGGAGTTAAACCTCAACGATGCCCCCGACCTTGTGCCGGCAGTAGCCGTAGGTCTCTGCATTGCCGGCATCCCCTTCAAGATTGAAGGCGTGGCACATCTGCGCCACAAGGAAACCGACCGCATGGCGGCGATAGCGACGGAACTCCGCCGGCTCGGCTATGTGTTGACCACGGGCGACGACACCATGGCATGGGACGGCACACGATGCGCGTCGGAGGAGCAGCCGCTCATCCGCACCTACCTCGACCATCGCATGGCGATGGCCTTCGCCCCCGCGAAGCTCGCCTTCCCCTCGCTCCAGATCGAAGACCCCACGGTAGTAGCCAAATCCTTCCCCAACTACTGGGAAGAAATGGAGAAAATCTTTCCCCACAACCTCACAACTTAACAACCTCACAACCCAACGATGACAGGAGCATTGATAATATTACTGGTGACACTCGCGATTGGAGTGCTGCTCTGGGCGTGGGAGCGCTCTCGCACCCAGCGCCACGGCCCTTCCCTGCACCATCACAACGATCAACGATCAACGATCAACGATCAACAAACCTCACAACCCCACAACTCCACAACTTCACAACCCCCATCCGTCTGCTGCGGGCTGCACGCGATATGCGAGAAAACGGGGCAAATCAATGAGCCCCCCGTCTACTACGACGATGAGGAACTCGACCGCTTCGCAGGCCGCGATGCCGCCGACTATACCGACGCAGAGACGGAGGAATTCCGCGACGTACTCCTGACCCTCCTGCCGTCGGATGCTCCGGGTTGGAGTGTCAGCCTCGAGAAGCGCCGCATCAACCTCCCTGAAACCCTCCGCCCCGAACTCGAACTTATGTTGAGCGAATTATGAATTATGAATTATTAGAGTATGCATTCTTCCGCAATGCGCTGGCGGGAGTGGCGCTGATTTCGGTGGCTTGTGCCGTGATTGGCGTATACATAGTCACCCGGCGGATGGTGTTCATCGCCGGGGGCATCACCCATACCTGCTTCGGAGGTCTGGGTCTTGGCTACTTCATGGGTTGGAATCCGCTCGCCACGGCGGCGGCCTTCGCAGTGGCAGGCAGCCTCGGCGTAGATGCCATGTCGCGTTGGCGCGTGAGGCAAGATTCGGCGATTGCCGTGGTGTGGGCACTCGGCATGGCACTAGGAATACTCTTCGTATTCCTAACCCCCGGCTATGTGCCCGAACTAAACTCCTTCCTCTTCGGCAATGTGCTCAACATCACGAGAGCCGACCTCTGGGCTTTCGCCATCTTCTCCATCTTGGCGGTGGGAATCTACGCTGTTTTCGGACGGGTGATAATGGCGGTAAGCTTCGACGAGGACTTCGCTCGCACCCGCTATCTGCCCGTGCGCCTCATAAATGCCATGATGATGGTGCTGGTGGCAGTGGGGATTGTGCTAACTATCAAGATGATTGGGGTGATGCTCTTGGTGTCGCTCGTGTCGATACCGCAGCTCGTCGCCGAGCGCCTTACACGCAGCTATCTGAAGATGATGCTCATCTCAGGGCTGGTATCGCTCGCCGGCTGTATCGGAGGCCTTTGGCTATCGGTTATCATCGACGTGCCGGCTTCCGCCGTCATCGTCATCCTCCTTGTCATCTTCTACGCCTTTTCATTACTGAGGCGCAACTAAGTTACCGCACAAAGCTATTCTTTTAGTTACCGTATGTCGCGCGCAAACGCACCGGGACGGTGCTTACTACCCTTTAGTGCCGACCTCAAGGTAGTAAGCATCGTCCCGATGCGTCCCGCGTTGCGTAGCCAGGGTAGTAAGCATGCTCCGCATGCGTTTGCGCGCGTGTTTAGTAACTTTATGGGTGTCGACCCTGCAAAGTCGCTTTAGTTTACTCTTTTGGGGCTTACTTCGATGATGCTGCCGTCGGGGTTGAATTTCAGCGGCGAGATGCACACTTCTCGATGAAAACCTGGTCCATTCTCTTTTTCCTTATACGCAGGATTGATGCGGTGGTAGACAATATACCAGCGGTCGGCTTCCCCATCTTTCCCAGGCACGCGGAGCACTGAGTTATGTGCTGTGCCGATCATACCATTTCGGCCATTCTGGATGAGCGCGATCGGACGTTCTGCCACCTGGATAGGGCCAAGCGGGGAATCAGATGTGCCGTAGGCCACGTGATAGTTTGCCGCCCCAGTGTCATCTACCGACCACATGAAATAATATTTCCCATCCTTATAGAATACGTATGGAGCCTCGCGATAGCGGTAATCCTCCAATGTTCCGCCTTCGGGGGTCATAACGGTGATTGTCTCTTCCTTAATAGATGTCATGTCTGGGTTTAGCTCAGCCCCTGCCATGTATCCGTTGCCCCAATATAGGAAGGGTTTGCCGGAAACAGGGTCGGTAAAGACATCCACGTCGATCTGCTGGCCGTGTCCTACGGGCGACTGGGTGATCATTGGCTCAAGAAGCGCCTGGAATGGTCCGGTCGGCTTGTCGGCAACCGCCACTCCAATTTGCTTTGCCTCGCCACCTTTTGGCTTGGCACTGAAATATAGGAAATATTTGTATTTGCCGTCGATGAGTTTCTCCTCGATGGCCGGAGCCCAGAGATTGCCGTCGGCCCAGGGAATAGATTCAGTGGAGGCATCGAGCGCAACCCCTTCGTAGGTCCAGTCGCGCAGGTTGTCGGAGCTGTAGCAGGTGTAGTAGGTGCCTCCCCAGCCTGGGAAACCGTCGGTAGTAGAATAAATATAGTATTTTCCAGTGTTCTCGCTGAGCAAGATGTCGGGGTCGGCGTGGAATTCCGGGAGCACAGGATTGGCAATCTTGACGTCGGCACTTGGGAATGCCTTCTCGAGACGTTGGTATTCATCTTCGGTGATCTGGATTACAGTGCCGTGGCGCGGGTGGAAATCCATGCTCACTTCCGAATCGATATTGCGGAAATTGTCAAGATCGGTCGATTCAGTGAATTGGTATGCGCCGTTCTTGTAGACGTCATACATCAGGATGTATTTATCGGAATCAATCATCTTGAAAGTGCCGGCACCTTCCACTGCGTGAGGGGTCTGCTGCTTGTAGTCGTCTTGCTCTATCCATTTCCCTGATGTCAGGTTTTTGGTGACAGCTTTCTTGATGCCGTCGCCGTGCCCTTCGGTCTTATAGAAGAGATGATATTCCCCATCTTTATATACGATGTCGCCGTCGATGCAGCTTTTCTTGTTTTTGGGGATGAAGAGGGGCTTAGGCTTTCCGATGAAGTCGGTGAAGTCGTCGTTGGCATAGACATAATATATAATGTCGGGGCCGTCGCCATGCTGCATCGAGAAATACACCATATATTTTCCGGCATCCTTGTCGTAGATAGTCTGTGGTGCCCACACTCGTTTGAGATTGTCGTTGCCTTTATAGCGCTTCTGGATATTGATCACCGAAGGAGTCCAATTTACGAGATCATTCGATTTCAGAAGTGTCAGACCGCGGTTGGAGTCCCAACCTTTATAGCATGTCATGTCGGTGACCACCATGTAGAATTCCTTGCCGTCTTCGCTGCGCATGATGTGAGGGTCGCGCACTCCGCCAGTCTCGCTGATGAGTTTGGAGTCGATCACCGGTGCATTGTCGTTAAGTGCTTTAAAATTTAGGCCATCGCGGCTGAGTGCGAAGTTGATCGACTCATCGCGGGGGTCATTACCCGTGAAATACACGAAAAGGTAGCCTGCCATGTCGTCGGCTGCCTTCATCGGAGCGCTCAGGGCAAGTGATGCCAAAAGGGCGCAAAATATTCTTTTTTTCATGATAGGTATAGGTTTGCACCACAAAGTTACAATAAATTATTGGAATAAGGGAAATCATACGCAAAAAAAGATTATCTTTGCAAAAAAATAGACTTGACGTATGAGACTAAAGAGATTTTTTATTATAGCATCAGCTGCAGTGTCGGTGATTTCGGCATCGGCATCGCTGACTGTGGAGAAAGTGATTGCTGAATGCCCCGAGAAGGCTGGTGGCATTTATTATGCCTACGATGTGGAAGTGGATTCTATGCCTCCTGTGCCGGAAGGATACGCACCTGTATATATCAGCCATTACGGGCGCCACGGATCGCGCTGGCCCGTCAACCAGAAGATATATAAGACAGCCGGCGATTTCTTCCAGACGCAGCAACTTGCTGAAAACATCACCCCTGAGGGCAAGGCGGCCTGGAAGATGGTGACTCTATGCGCTGGAAATGCCCATGGGCATCTTGGCGAACTCACTCCATTAGGTGAGCGGCAGCATAAGGGGATTGCTGAGAGGATGTATCATAGATTTCCTGCTTTGTTCAAGGAGGGATCTAATGTAGTGGCAAGAAGCTCGGTGGAGCCTCGCTGCATTATGAGCATGGTGGCATTCTGCGATGCGCTCCGGGATATGACCAACGCCTCTATTGAGAAACACGCGACTCCCGGCGACATGGATTTCATCCATCACAATACTCCCGAGGCTAAGATGAATACTGGAGAAGATGCTCCCTGGATGTGGGACTTTAGCTCATATCGGGATTCTGTTTCGAGATGCCCCAAGGTGGCTGCCAAGTTGTTTAAGGAGGTTCCGCACTCTGATTCTCTTCCTCTTTTTATGCGCAGCCTATATGATGTGGCAATTTCGGTGCAGGATATCGACAGCCTTGATGCGGATCTATTGTCGATGTTTGATGCCGATGAGCTCACTTCTCTTTGGAAAGCGTCCAATTATATGCAATATATAGCCAACGGGAAGTCTATCGTCAGTATTTATTCCGGTACTGAAAGCGTAAAACCACTCCTTGCGGAGATTGCAGATAGGGCTGATGAGATGCTGGCAAGTGGGGAGACCAAGGTAGATTTGCGTTTTGGTCATGACACGGATCTTCTGCGCCTTGTATCGCTTTTAGATATAGATGGGCGTGGAGTAGATATCGAAGATCCTGATGAAGTTGCTGAAAAATGGCGTAATTTCGAGATTTCTCCTATGGGCGCCAACCTTCAGCTGGTGTTTTTTCGCAATGCTGCAGGCAATGTAATAGTGCTTCCGCGTCTTAATGAGCGCCCGGTGGCCATCAGCGATGTGCCCCAAATGGCTCCAGGTTTCTACGATTGGGAGCTTCTGAAGACATATTTCTCTTCCTTATAAGCAAAAAAGCATATTTAAAATCGAGATTAATCTGGAAAAATCCGGATTAATCTCGATTTTTTTATACCCGACCCTATAAACCTATAACCCTATAAACTTTTTTGTTAAACTTTTGAAAGATATTTTAACATATTTTGATTTCTTTGATATAAAATCATTTATGCCCCTTATCCGTCAAAAAAGTGAAGAATTTTTCAAAAATACTTGCGGGCGGCGAAAAAATGTTGTA
>CAZNRK010000089.1:0-5778 GCA_964575435.1 uncultured Bacteroides sp. | reverse complement strand
CGGAGGGGGGTGGCAAAATCGGCGAGTCTACATTTGAGAAAATACCGAGGGGGAAACGTCTATGACGAAAAGTTGGCCAAATGGCCACTTTTTCGTCATAAAAGGAATGCAATCAGGAGAGATTACCAATGCAACAGCTCCGGATTGAGAAGAAAATCAATAAGGCCAATGGTAACAATCCCATCTTCTCCCCGTTTAGGCTTAATGTGCTCTCGAACGATGATGATTTTTTTAAATGAATCGTCAATATTGCGCAGAGAGGCTGATTCCTGCCTTTCTTTTGCTTCAGATGGCATGGAGAATGCAGACTGGATATAGAACCGTTGGCTGCCCGAGTTGGCCACGAAATCCACTTCATATTGCTTGCGCATGCGTTTGCCCGACTGGTCGGTGTAGCGGACTTCCACCACTCCGACATCCACGGAAAATCCCCTAATTTTCAATTCATTATATATAATATTTTCCATTATATGGTTTTCCTCTTGTTGGCGGAAGTCCAAGATTGAATTCCTAACGCCCAAATCGGAAAAATAGTATTTGCTAAGAGAGTTGATATATTTCTTACCTTTTATATCATATCTAACAGCGCGCTCAATCAAGAAGGCGTCTTGGAGATATGTGAGATATCGCGAAATGGTCTTATCGCCTAAAGTGACGTGTTTCAGGGATTTAAAGGTTCTTGAAAGTTTCAGTGGATTGCAAGGCGAGCCGATAGATGATGCAATGATCTGCACTAATTCATTAAATTCGTCGGGGTTTTTGATTCGGTGGCGTTCGAGAATGTCAGCAGCATAAACCGCATGAAAAAGATTCTTCAGATATTCAGCTTTCTTATGGTCGCCCTCCAACGTAACGACGTGCGGGAGGCCACCGAAGGTATAATAATCGGGCCATGCCTCAAAAGGATGCCTACTATCTACCTTCATATACTCAGAAAACGACAGAGGGTAAACGTGAATTTGATCACCTCTGCCTCGAAATTCCGTGACCACATCCGAAGAGAGAAATCTGGAATTGCTGCCGGTGACATAAATATCTAAATTTTCCTTTCGCATCAGGCCGTTAAGCACAGATTCAAAATCCTTAAGCAGCTGTACTTCATCAAATAAGAGGTAGTATTTTTTGTTATCGTCGATATTGCTCTTCAAATAATCCATCAAAACGGCCGGATCGCAAAGTTCCTTATAATCCCAATCATCAAAGGGGATTTTGATGATTTGATCTTTCGGAGTACCCTCCTCCAGCAGGTAATTTTCAAAGATGTGAAAGAGGAGGTAGGACTTTCCACACCGCCGGATGCCGGTGATGATTTTAATTAGTCCATTCCATTGGCCGGAGATGAGTTGCTTGAGATATGTAGGACGTGGAATTTCCATTTTTGGGTATAATTTTTACTTATGACGAAAAGTTGGCCAACTGGCCACTTTTTCGTCATGCAAAGGTACGCTGTTTTTCAGACATTTACAAGTGTCTATGACGAAAAGTTGGCCAATTGGCCAACTTTTCGTCATAGAATCCGGCGCCCTGGTGGGGGTGGAGTGATCATGGCGGCGAAGGGGGAGGGAGAATTGCGAGTTTCTTAAATAATTTGTATCTTTGCAGAAAATATGTCTATCGCTGCTTTTATCATAGGATTGCTTGTGTGGCTGAGCATGCCGGCGTTTCTGCAGGGGCGTGTGGCAGCCGAGCGCTTGCCGTTGGTAAGGTCGGTGTGCAAGTGGCTGGGAATCGTGATTTTAGCGATAGGCGTGGTATGTGGTTTATGAATAAAGATGCAAAATACACGGGCTTGACGGCGGCAGAGGTTGAGGCCTCGCGCGCCCTCCACGGCCCAAATATTATCACCCCGGCGGCCAAGCAGTCGTGGGTCAAAACTTTTCTGCTGAAGTTTACCGATCCGATGATCGTGATCCTGCTGGTGGCGGGGGTGCTCTCGGTCGGTGTTTCGTATTACGAATATTGCACGGAGCCCAATCCGTCGTTCCAACTTTTTTTCGAGCCGATCGGCATTTTCGTGGCTATAATTCTTGCCACGACGCTGTCGTTTCTTTTTGAATACAAGGCTGCGAAAGAATTTAACGTACTTAACAGAATAAATGATGAAGAGCCCGTGACGGTGATTCGCTCCGGGCTGGTGACGCAGGTGTCACGCTCGCAAATAGTGGTGGGCGATATTGTGATTTTCAACACCGGCGAGGAAATCCCCGCCGACGGCCGGCTGCTTGAGGCCACGAGTCTGGGTGTGGACGAATCGACGCTTACGGGCGAGCCTATGGTGCACAAAACCGCTGACCATGAGCACCTTGACCCTGAGGCCACTTACCCCTCCGACACTGTGCTGCGCGGCACGAAGGTGATGGAGGGCAACGGCATCATGGAGGTAACAGCCGTGGGCGATGCCACCGAGAGCGGAAAAGTGATGATTCAATCCGGAATTGAAAACGGCGAGCCCACGCCCCTTGACCATCAACTGGCCCACCTTGGGAGGGTGATCACGCGGTTTGCCTACACCGCAGCTCTCATCGTTGTGGTGGGGAGGGTGTTGCTCTTTTTCCTTGACACACCGCAATTCCAGTGGATCGACCTTGTCAACTATCTCCTGCACACCGGCATGATAGCCGTGGCTCTGCTGGTGATGGCCGTGCCCGAGGGGTTGCCGATGGCAGTGACCCTGAGCCTGGCCTACAGCATGAGGCGTCTGCTGCGGAGCAACAATCTGGTGCGCAAACTCAACGCCTGCGAGACCATGGGGGCTGCCACGGTGATCTGCACCGACAAGACCGGCACCCTCACACAAAACCGCATGACAGTGCAGGATTCGCTTCTTGCCTGCGACCTTGCCGCCCTGACAGAGGCTATCGCCGTGAACTCAACGGCAAATCTCGACCTCACCGACCCCGCCTCGCCGCAGCCCCTTGGCAATCCCACCGAAGCCTCGCTCCTGCTCTGGCTGGCGGCTTCAGGCTACGATTACCGCACCCTGCGGGAGGCGGCCAACGTAGTGGCCTCGCTCCCCTTCTCCACCGAGCGCAAGTTTATGGCCACGGTGGTGAAATCCCCCGACACCGGCGAGCTCCGGCTCTATGTCAAGGGCGCACCGGAGATCGTAATGGCAATGTGCGCCGGCCTCGCTCCCGGATTGAGTAAGGATCGGATAGAGAAGCAGCTTGCCGACTATCAGCACCACGCTATGCGCACCCTTGCCTTCGCCTCTGCCATCCTCCCCGCCGGCGCCGAGGTGCCGATTGTGGATGGTAAGCTCGATCCCGCCGGTCTGCAACTTGACGGCGTGGTGGGCATCTCCGACCCTGTGCGCGAGGATGTATATGACGCCATACGCCGCTGCCAGGGCGCCGGAATCGAAGTGAAAATCGTCACCGGCGATAATCCCGCCACCGCCATTGAAATCGCACGCCAAATCGGCCTCTGGACCGACTCTGACACAGAAGAAAATATCATCACCGGTCCGCAGCTCGCTGCCCTGACCGACGCAGAGCTTGCCCATCGGGTGCAAAAGCTCAAAATCATAGCCCGCGCCCGTCCGCTGGACAAGAAACGTCTGGTGGAAGCCCTCAGAGCGAGAGGCCATGTGGTGGCCGTAACCGGCGACGGCACTAACGATGCCCCGGCTCTGAAAGCATCGGACATAGGTCTGTCGATGGGCGATGGCACAGCCGTGGCGAAGCAGGCCTCGGATATCACGATTCTTGACAATTCGTTTGTGTCAATAGCCTCGGCCGTGATGTGGGGGCGCTCGCTGCACCGCAACATCCGCCGGTTTATACTCTTTCAGCTCACGGTCAACGTGGTGGCGTGCCTCGTGGTCATGGTGGGCTCATTCTTCGGCACGGATTCTCCTCTGACGGTCACGCAAATGCTTTGGGTCAACCTCATCATGGACACCTTTGCAGCCGTAGCCCTCTCCACGCTGCCGCCCTCCGAGAGCGTGATGCAGGAAAAACCGCGACGACGCACCGACCCCATCCTCTCCCGCTCCATGTGGAAGTTTATCCTTGGATGTGGCACCTGGATGGCCGTGATCCTGCTCGTGATGCTGTTCATGTACACAAGTCTGCGCGGCGAAGGCCTCACGGAATGGGAGCAGACAATGGTCTTCACCGGGTTTGTGATGATGCAGTTCTGGAACCTCTTCAACGCCAAAGCTTACCGCAGCCACCGCGGGCCGTTCGATCTAAAGGGCTGCACCGAATTTGCCATTATCGCCGGAGTGATATTTATCGGACAAGTGCTGATCGTGTGCTTCGGCCGGTCGTTCTTTATGGTTGTGCCCTTGAGTCTGCTAAATTGGCTTACGATTATAACCGGCTCCTTCCTTTTGGTTATCGTGCCGCTTGAGATTTACCGGAAATGGTATATAAAAAATCTTGACCGTCAGCGCCTTGCCGATAATAAATAACCTCGCCCCACATGCTCACACCACAAGAAATACAAGCAATAATCCTCCTGGTGAAGCGTGAGGTGCTTCCGGCCATCGGTTGCACCGAGCCCATTGCCGCCGCACTCTGCACTGCCAAAGCAGCCGAGATTTTAGGCGCAGAGCCCGAGCGCATTTCGCTGAGGGCCAGTGCGAATATCCTCAAAAACGCTATGGGTGTGGGTATTCCCGGCACGGGCATGATCGGGCTGCCGATAGCTGTGGCTTTAGGGGCGCTAATCCGCAAACCGGAGTCGCAACTGCGTGTGCTTAAGGATGTTACCCCCGAGCTTGTGGAGCGTGGCCGAGGTATGATAGACCGCGAGGCGATCTCCATCGGTCTGGCCTCAGGCGAGGTGGATAAGCTATATATAGATGTGACTGTCAAGGCAGCCGGGCATTCCGCGCGCGCCGTGATCAGCGGAGGACACACCAACTTCGTCCTTCTTGAGCGGGATGGAGAGTCGGTGCCGCTTTGCACCTCGCGATGCGATGCAGGAGAAAGTGCTACCTCACCCTCCGACCCCGAGCTCACCCTTGAGCGCGTGTGGGAATTTGCCACCACGGCTCCGCTTGACGATATCAGTTTCATCCTCGATACGGCTCGAATCAACAAAAGCGCGGCAGAATTCGCCCTCAGCGGCGACTACGGTCACTCCGTGGGCAAAACCCTCCATTGCCCCCGCCAGCGCGACATCATGGGAGATAGCATCTTCTCACGCATACTTTCCTATACATCAGCCGCTTGCGATGCTCGGATGGGTGGGGCGCAAATCCCCGTGATGAGCAATTCAGGATCGGGCAATCAAGGCATTTCAGCCACGATACCCGTGGCCATTTACGCCGAAGAGACCGGCGCGACCTCCGAGCAGACAATCCGCGCTCTTATGCTCTCGCACCTTACGGTCATCTACATCAAGCAGAGCCTCGGACGCCTGTCGGCTCTGTGCGGATGCGTAGTGGCCGCTACGGGGTCGAGTTGCGGGATCACATATCTCATGGGCGGAGGGTTTCCGCAGGTCGTGGCCTCAGTCAAGAACATGATTGCCAATCTCACCGGCATGATTTGCGACGGCGCCAAGCCCGGGTGCGCCATCAAGGTCGCCTCCGGCACAGCCACTGCCGTGATTTCAGCCATGATGGCCATGGAGGGCCACCGCGTAAGTTCGGACGAAGGCATCATTGACGACGACGTGGACCGTTGCATCCGCAATCTCACCGCCATCGGCAGCCGCGGCATGAACGAAACCGACCGCCTCGTCCTCCAAATCATGACCCATAAATCCCACTGACCCCCACCGTTCATCATTTAATACCAACTCTATTCCCTAAAACCGGCATTT
>CAZNRK010000088.1:0-5808 GCA_964575435.1 uncultured Bacteroides sp. | reverse complement strand
ACCGATCGAGATCGACAGGGCCGAGAGCGAAACGATGTTGAGCGTATTGCCCGTGACGGCCAGGTAGATAAACGATGCGATAAGGGAGATGGGGATGGTGATGGTGATGATCAGGGTGGCGCGCCAGCGGCCGAGGAAGAAGAATACCACGATGACCACGAAGAGAAGGGCGTAGAGCACGGTCTCGACCAGAGAGGCGATGGTGTTGCGGATGTTGTCGGAGGTGTCGACGATAATGCCGAGCTTTACGTCGGAGGGGAGGCGCTTCTGAAGCTGCGGGAGCATCTTGAGCACCTGATTGGAGATCTCTACGGAGTTGGCGCCGCTCTGCTTCTGGATGATGATCATGGCGCCTTTCTCGCCGTCGTTGTAGGTCTGCTGGGCGCGCTCTTCCAAAGAGTCGTCGATGCGGGCCACGTCGCGCAGGTAGATTGTCTTGCCGCCGGAATTGCCCACGACGATGTCGGCCATCTGGTCGGCAGAGTCAAACTCGCCCTGCACGCGCATTGCGTAGGTGTTTGAGCCGATATCGAAGGAGCCGCCGGGGATATTGCGGTTTTCGGCAGCGATAAGGGCTGAAATCTGCTCGATGGTGAGGTTGTAGGCCTCAAGGCGCACGGGATCTACATAGACGTGGATCTCGCGCTTGGGCGCACCGGAGATGGATACCGAACCCACGCCGTTGATGCGCGCCAGAGGATTGGCCACCGTTTCGTCAAGGATCTTGTACAGGCCCGGCATGCTCTCCGAGGCGCGTGCCGAGAGCAGCACGATGGGGATCATGTCGGTTGAGAATTTGAAGATGATGGGGTTGTCGGCCTCATCGGGCATTGAGGAGGCCACCATGTCGAGCTTGTCGCGCACATCGTTGGTGATGACGTCGATGTCGTGGCCGTATTCAAATTCCAGGGTGATCACAGAGATGTTCTCGCGGCTCTTGGAGGTGATGTGCTTGAGGTTTTCCACCGAGTTGAGCACATTTTCCAGAGGACGGGTGACATTCTGCTCGATATCTTGAGCCGAAGCGCCCTGATAGGATGTCATAACCATCAGAGTGTTGGTCTCGATATCGGGATATAGGTCGATGGGGAGGGTATAAAGCGAGAACAAACCGATGATCACGACTGCCACGAAGCACAGGGTGGTCATGATCGGACGCTTCACCGCCGCAGCATAAAGACTCATTATTCTTATTTAGATAATAGAGATTAGATAATAGAGAATTGCTAAAAATTTGTGAGGTGTGATTATTTGCTGACCACCTCGACGGCCACACCGTCGGCAAGGCCGTTCTGACCGGCGATGACCACAGAGTCGCCGTCGGCAAGGCCCGAGAGCACTTCATATTCGGCGCCAATGCGCTGTCCGAGCTCAACGCGCACAAATTTCACTTTGCCGTCGTTATATACATAAATGTATTTGTTGCCGGAGCCGGTCTGCTTGACCACGGCGCGGTCAGGCACCACAACATTGTTCATCTCGCCCAGGACAATGCCCACGCGGGCGAACATGCCGGGGAGAATCTCGGCTTTGGGGTTCTGGATGTCGATCTCGACCTGAAATGTGCGGGTAGCGGGGTCGATGGTGGGATAGATGCGTGAGATCTTGCCGGTGAATTGCTCGCCGGGGAAGGCGTCAAAGGTGACGTCGACGGGCATTCCGCGCTTGATCTTTGTGAGGTCGGCTTCGGCCGGGTGGATCATCACCTTGACGATGGGGGTGATCTGGCCCACAGTGAGCACGGGGAGGTTGCCGGTCATGTCGCCCGGGTCGTAATTGCGAGCGGTGACGATGCCGGAGATGGGAGAGGTGAGGATGGTATTCTCAAGAGCGTTCTGATACTGGGTGCGTGTGGCATCGAGCTTGGTCTGAAGCTGATCTACGGCCTGCTGGGTGCCGGCGCCGATGTCCAGGAGCTTTTTGGCACGGTCGTACTCGCGCTGGGTGTCATCAAGGTTGACCTTGAGCTGGTCGATGTTGGCGCGATCAAGGGTGACGAGCACCTGCCCGCGGCTCACACGGTCGCCGACCTCGACGTTGATGGCCTTGATACGGTTGGGTGAAGAGGGGGCGATGTTGTTTGAGTTGTCAGCCTCAACGGTGGCGGTGTAAGACATGGCCTGAGGCACCAGGCGCTCAGAGGCCACGCCCAGCTCCACGCGGGGCAGCTCTTCGACCTGAGATTTGGCATTCTCTTCCTTTTTCGAGCAACCGCAAAGCACGGCAGCGGCTGCGAGGGCTATGATATATTTGCTTTTCACTGTTGGGTGGTTTTATATGTTTCTAAGGGAGCGTTGCCCAGCAGGAGCTCAAGACCGCTGCGAGCCACGAGATAATTATATATGGATTGATAGTAGGCCAGACGCGAGCGGGTGAGGGCCAGCTCAGAGTCGCGAAGGTCGAGGTAGGATGCAGCGCCGATGTTGAAGCTCTCCTGCATGATGTTGTGGGCACGTTCGGCCTGGGCTACACTCTCGGATGAGGAGGCGATCTGCTTTACGTTCTTCTCGATATTGTCCACAGCGAGCTCAACCTGCGAGGCCACGCTGCGCTCAAGGTTTTCGCGCACGTATTCCATCTCGTTGAGCTGCACTCGGGCTTGCTTGATCTTGCTGTAGCGCGAGCCGCCGGTAAAGAGGGGAATGCTCAGCGACAGGCCCACGGTGGAGTAAGGGCTCCAACGGAATCCCTTGAAGGGCGAGCCGTTCTGCATCGAGGTCCAGAAATAGTTGGCCGTAAGCGAGAGGGTGGGAATCAGCGAGTACTGCTGGATCTTCAGAGCCTGAGCCAGCTGCTTTTTCTGGATGTCGTTGAGGATTAGCGAGGAGTTTTGGCTGTAGTCGCGATCCAGGGTGAGGGTCTCGGCGTACATTGTCTTTTCATATTGCTCCAGGGAGCCGGAGGTCTCAAGGTTTGTCTTGGCATCCATGCCCATGAGGATGAGGAGCTGCAGGCGCGCTTGCTTGATGGCAATATCGGCCTGAAGGAGTTCGGGCTCGATGTTTTTCATGGCCACCGATGTGCGCAGCACGTCATAGTCAGAAGCGGCGCCGGCCTCAAATTTCTTGGTGTAGATCTCGTGGGTGAGGGCGGCCATGTCATAGCTTTCGGTGATCACGCGCTTTGAGTCCTTGGCCAGCATCAGGGCGTAGTAGGCGTCCTTGACTTGGTTCACGAGGTCGATTTTTGAAGCGCGGCTTTGCTCCACGGCCATGAGGATCTGCGAGTCGCTGAGCTTGAGCGAAGCCCACAGCTGAGGAGCGATAAGGGGCATAGAGGCCGAGAAGCCTACCTGATATGAATTGTCCATGCCGACCTTGATGCCGTTGGAGGCCGAGCCGGCGCGCGACGACGAAGTCTCTGCCGATTCCTCATCAGAGCCGGAGGAGGAGCCGCCGCCCATGTTGCCGAGGCTCATGTACATGGTCTGCTTGGCCAGAGTGCGTGAATATTGGCCACCGAAGGCTATCTGTGGCAGCAATTGCGAGAGGGTTTCAATCTTGCTATAGTCGGTGCGCTCAATCTCCATGTCAGCGACCTTCACCGTGGGGTTATCGCTCAAGGCGATGGTCAGACATTCATCCAATGAGAGCACCACCGGAGCGGCATCCTGAGCCGAAGTATGCACTGACGCAGACAGACACGCCGCGGCAGCAAATGCAACTAAATACAATCTCATAGGGGTAAAAAAGTACGTTTTTTTTCAAAATCTCTGCAAAATTACGCAATTTTCACCAATCTCACCAACCCATACAAGAAAAAATCCCCAAAAATTCCCCTTTTTCTCCAACATCGCGCCCCCAAAGGCAAACTCTCCACCCACCCCCGCCCCCGGGGTGATGCGCGGCCCAAAACTCAGAGAAAACTATTGCACATAAAACGGCAGGGCATAAAGCGGGACATTAGTCAGGCGCTCTTGCTGCTTATAACCGGCCAGTGAGAATCTTAACCCTGAAATCTGCAGATTATCCTTTAGAAATTGGGTGAGGGATTTGCTGCGGACATTGGTGGAGGCCTTCACCTCGATAGGGGTGGGATGGTCGTGAAAATCGATGACGAAATCAAGCTCTGCCGTTGTGGAATCATTTGACCAATATGCCGGCTTGAATCCTGCGGCCACAAGCTGCTGACACACGTATTCCTCAGCCATCATGCCTCGAAACTCAGTGAGCGATTCAGGCTCAAGAAGCAGCGCCGAGGCGTTTATGCCGGCCATGCACCCGAGCAGCCCGAGATCGAGAAAAAACAGTTTGAAAGCAGCCACGTCCTCGTAAAATGTCAGTGGCAGAGCCACTTTGCTCAGCCTCGGCACCTTGTAGACCAATCCTGCATCGATAAGCCATTGGATAGCCGTTTCAAAATCAGCAGCACGTCCACCGGGCTTGGCCACTCCATATACGAATTTCTTATTCTCCTTTGCCAACTGTGATGGCAGAGATGCAAGCACCTGGCCGATGCGTATTGACTGCGTCTTACCTGCATGTTTGGCAATATCACGACGATAGGCCTCAAGGATGTCTGATTGCAATTTCCTTACTTGCTGCAGGTCCTTAGTCTCGCAGAATGTGTTGACCACCTCCGGCATGCCACCGACATACATGTATTGTCTGAGCAATTCCTCAAATTTTCCCGAAAAAGTCTCTGCCAAATCATATTGGGCGGCTTTAAGGATGGCTGAAAGCTGATTGTCGGATATCGCTTCCATATATTCCTCAAAATCAAGAGGATAAAGGTGCAGCATCTCTACTTTCCCCACCGGGAATGACTCAGCAGCCCCAAGAGTCACCCCCAAAAGCGAGCCGGCTGCCATGATATGATACCCCGGGGCGTTTTCAAGAAAATATTTCAAACTATGCAGCCCTCGGGGCGCTTCTTGCAATTCGTCGAGAATGATAAGTGTATTGCCCTCCGTAATCGATTGGCCGGAGATAGCCTGAAAACTCAGCAGAAGTCGTGAGATATCATAATCAGATGTGAAGAGCGTGCGCATCAGGGGCTCCTCGTCGCAATTGATATAGACTACGTTTTCATATTCCCGCCGGCCAAGTTCCTTCATTAGCCATGTTTTGCCCACTTGGCGCGCACCGAGCAGAAGAAGGGGTTTACGGGTGGCTGATTCCTTCCATTTCAGGAGTTGCGTGTATAATTTTCTGCGCATAATGTGTAACTGGCTGATTCGCTGCAAATTTACGCAAAATCGAGGATAAAAACAAGAAAAAGTCACACAAAATCGAGGATAGTTTGGGGCAAAACCCACAAAAATCCGGGGATTCGCTGCTGTCGGCAGCGCGCCCCGATGCGATTACCGGGAGGCTCGTGGCAGATTGCCACGAGCCTCCCGGTTTGGTTTTGAGATCCCTAAGGGGGAATTACACTTCGAGGTCTTGGTTAAAGATTTCGTGCCAGGGGAGACCTTGGGCGGCCAGGACGGTGAGGAAGGGATCGGGGTCGAACTCCTCGACATTGTGCACGCCGGGCTTGACCCATTTGCCTGTGAGGAACATCATCGCACCGGTCATGGCGGGCACGCCGGTGGTGTAGCTCACGGCTTGCATGCCGGTCTCTTTATAGGCTTCCTGATGCGAGCAGTTGTTATATATATAATATGTGAGAGGCTTGCCTTCTTTGTCCTTTCCGGAGATGCGGCAGCCGATCGAGGTTTCGCCTTGATAGTTCTCGCCGAGGTCCTGGGGGTTGGGCAGCACGGCTTTGAGGAATTGGAGAGGCACTATTTTCTGGCCTTTGTATTCGATCTCGTCGATGCGGGCCATGCCAATGTTTTGAATCACACGCAGATGGGTGAGATAT
>CAZNRK010000087.1:0-6061 GCA_964575435.1 uncultured Bacteroides sp. | reverse complement strand
GGCACCTGGACCACAGGCAATCTCGCCCAAAAGCTCCAGCCGGAAGAAATGTATTATTACCCCAAGAAGATCGCCCTCAAAAAAAACTGGGACATCGAAATCGTTTGGAACATCTACGAGACCGCCGTTGACCTGCAAAAGCCCTACGCAATCAAGAAAAACAAGCCCAAACTCAAGAAAGGCGAGAAGGCACCGGTGGATCAGGACGAAGAAGCTGAAGACGACGACCCCTTCGGCCGAAACCCCTACGACCTCGATAGCCGACGCGGCAACCAGCGCACCTCACCAACCCCGTCCCGCGGCATGCAGCGCGCCAATACAAGACTATAATTTTTACCACGATATGAAAAAATTCTCATTTTTTGCCTTAATCGCCTCATTCTTAGGTCTTTCAGCCCATGCTGCTGAGCCCACCACCGTGAAGCACCCCGATTGGAGCAACAACGCTACAATCTACGAAGTGAACGTGCGCCAATTCACCCCCGAAGGCACATTCAAAGCCTTTGCCGAGCACCTCCCGCGCCTCAAGGACCTTGGCGTGGACATCCTCTGGTTCATGCCCATCCACCCCATCTCTGAGGTCAACCGTAAGGGCACCCTGGGCAGCTACTACGCTGTCAAAGACTACAAAGCCGTCAATCCCGAGTTTGGCACTTTCGATGATTTCAAAGACGTAGTCAACAAGGCCCACGACCTGGGCATGAAGGTTATAATCGATTGGGTGCCCAATCACACCGGTTGCGACAACCCCTGGGTCGCCTCCCATCCCGACCGCTACGCACGCGACAAGGACGGCAATATGTTCGGCCCCTTTGACTGGACCGACGTCTATAAACTCGACTATTCCAATCCCGACACTCGCGCCGCAATGCGCTCAGCCTTAGCATATTGGCTCACGGCCGCCGATATCGACGGCTTCCGCTGCGATGTGGCCATGCAAGTGCCCACCGACTTCTGGGACGAGACCCGCCCCGTGCTCCAGGCCCTCAAACCCGACCTCTTCATGCTCGCCGAGGCCAGCGAGCCCGATCTGGCCCGACATGCCTTTGATATGTCGTACAACTGGCCTATGAAAGACCTCTTCTCCGCTATCGCCGCCACTGCCGGACAGTACACCTTCAAAGAAGCAAAATTCCCCGAACGCCATGCCTCTGACATCGATTCGCTCCTTGACCTTCAGGCCAAGGAATATCCTGCCGGCACCTATATGATGAACATGATCACCAACCATGACCTCAACTCATGGGAAGGCACTGAATTTGAGCGCCTTGGCAATCTCTCCCAAGCCTTTGCCGTGCTCTCTTACACCCTCCCCGGCATGCCCCTGATCTATACCGGACAAGAAACCGGCATGAACCGCGCCTTTGAATTCTTCGAGAAAGACACCGCTCCGGAGTGGGAGCCTCTCAATGATTATTTCACTTTCTATCAGACACTTAACGCTCTCAAACACCGTCGGCCCGAGCTCGGCGCTTCTCAGCCCGACCCTCTGGTGCGCTATGCCACCTCCAGCCCTGATGTCTACGCCTTTGCTCGCGTAAATGGCGACTCCCGCACCATCGTGATCGCCAACCTCGGCGCTAAAAAAGAGAAACTGAAATTCACCGGTGAGACCCCCGACATCACAGAGGCCGAAGCCCTCTTGGGTTCTCCCGCCAAGCTCCCAAAAACCCTCAACCCCGGCGAGGTGCTGCTCTACACCGTGGGTCCGGACATCCAATAATGCTCCCGCCTTGCCACATCCCGGGGCGTCTTGAAGCCGGCACTGACGAAGCCGGACGCGGCTGCCTGGCCGGTCCGGTCTTCGCCGCTGCGGTGATTCTCCCGGACGATTTCTCCCACCCCCTGCTCAACGATTCCAAACAGCTCACCGAGCGCCAGCGTTATCAGCTCCGCCCCGTGATCGAGCAGCAAGCCGTGGCATGGGCTCTGGGCATCGTTTCGGCCGAAGAAATCGACAAAATCAACATCCTCAACGCCTCCATTCTTGCCATGCATCGCGCCTTGGATGCTCTGAAGGTGCGTCCCGGAGCCGTGATTGTCGACGGCAACCGCTTCAAGCCCTATGGTCAACTGCCTTGGGAGACATTTGTCAAAGGTGACGGCAGGTTTGCCAATATCGCCGCCGCCTCAATCCTTGCCAAAACCTACCGCGACGACTACATGGTCGAAATCCACGCCCAATATTCCGACTACGGTTGGAACGTAAACAAAGGCTACCCCACAAAAGCCCACCGCGCCGCCATCGACCGCCTCGGACCCACCCCTCACCACCGCCTCTCCTTCCGCCTCCTCAATCCCCAACTCACCCTCTTCTAACCCACTCTCTATTCCTACGACCGCGTAGCGGTCGAATATGTTCTTTTTTAAGTCGCTAATTTTCAGCGGCTTATATCTCATTGTGCTCGTCAAAGTGATAAAAGTGCCAAAAAATATTTGAATTTTCCCATGAAATATTTGGTGGTTTCAAAAACAAGTATTAACTTTGCATCGTGAATGATTGATAAAACGTCAATCAAACTTGAAAAACAATTTTAAACCTTAGTAATCAATAATTTAAACTACAAAACACATTTCAGTATGAAAAAGAAGAATTTTTGGACGGCGAAAGCGTCCGTAAAGAATCAGGCTGCCAAGACGGCGGCCGGTGCAAAGCGAGTAAAAAAGGCGGAACTATTCGGCGGTGAGGAGTTGGATCTCGCGCTTGGCGGCGGAAAGGTCCCGGAGAAATTCGGGATTGGCGTGCAGCAGGGGCACGACCATGGAGGCGCATTGCCTGCCGGCCCGCACGTCGCTGTCGAAGTGAAAACCGAGGATGACACGGCTCTCGCCGATGTCAAAGCCACGTTGCATAATCTCTTGCGCCCTGGCTGGATTAACTTCGGCCAGAACCAGGGCCACGGCATATCCGATGGCCGAATGGCCGGAGGGGTAGGAGCCATTGGTGCGCAGCTCGGCCTCCTGCTCGGGCAGGGGTGTGGACTCGCCGAAGACCATAAACGGTCTGGGCCGCTGATAGTGTTGCTTGGCATGGCGTGTGGCCAGGTCTCCGGCGTCTTCACGCATGTGGGTGATGAGACGGAAGGTGGCGGGTGTCGCTTCAGGCGAAATCACGTGGCCGAAAGCCTCGGAGAAGGCTTGCGGAAGGGAATCGGCATGGACAAAAGCATCGCGCAGAGCCTGGCGCCCGCGTTCGGTGGCTCGCAGAGCCTTGCCCCGGCGGTATTGCTCCACGTCAACGAGCCAGAGGGCAGAAGTGGAGTCGGGGGGCGGAGGGAGAAATTCCGCACTGTTGACCACATCGTCGATTGTCAGATAGTTGACCGGGATTTGATCCGGGTTTTTAATCACCTCGGTGCAGCCCGCTACGCTAAGGCCCATCAGCACCGTCAGAAACGAAAACAGAAACTTCTTCATAGTCTAAAATTTTTACGGAGATGCGGACATCCGCCCGTTTATTCTTTCCTCCTACTGTGGCGGAGCGCTCTGCCGATGGCCCAGTCCAGAATGAGCCACCCTAAGAGGCAACCTCCGAGGATGAGCAGGATGCGGAGGGTGGACGGGGAGGGGAAAATGACTCGCTCCAGTCCGCGAAACATGTAGCTGTAGATCTTATCGGCCGAACCCACCGTGGTGGCTGACCAGATATTGCGCTCCACGCTGATGCTCAACAGCACATCGCCGCAATTGTCATGGAGCCAATGGGCCCGCCCGTCGGGGGTGGAGGTCAGGGCAAGCAGGCGTTGGCGCAGTTGCGATATCGGACCGTCGGAGACAGTATCGGTGGTAAGGGAGTCGGGCAAGTATAGCTTGAGGGTGGAAGCAGCCTCCGGCCTGATGCTCCAAAGGGAGTCGGAATTTTGCTCAAACATCGACGTAACGATCTCCGGGGTCAGATAGATGTCATTGACGCAGACAAAGAGCGTGCCGGGCTCCTTGACGGTGAAGCGTTCGTTGAGCGCTCCGGAGGCAGGATTCACCCTTGCTTGAGAAATCTTTCCTTTCAGGGAATGGCTTGCCAGACATTTACGCTGCGAGGGCTGTATCTGATAGAGCAGAGATCCGAATCTTGGAGGGTTGTCGGCAAGGGAGTGGTCGTTGAAGATGCAGTAGATGCAGTCTTTGGCTGCGGAGGAGTCGCTGCTGCCGGCTTGCATGTCGTAGGCGATATTGACCAGAGGGTAGGTGGGTTTGGAATTTTCAGCGGCTGTGACATTTTTGTCCCAGATCGAGCTGTTGAAGCTTCCCGAGCCCGAGATAGTGACCACATCGCCCGGCACAAGGTCGATGCCGGTGTCGGCCCAAAGAGTTGCGGAGTTGAACATGAAAATGGAGTGCTCGCGGTGGCAAGGCTGAGTGATGGTGAGCGCACCTTTGGAGTTGATATCCCGCCGGGGGGAATAGAGCATCACATCGTTGATGAAAAAAACGAGCATCGACACCAGCACGGTGATTGCTCCCACAATGATGCCGACCGAGATGATCATGTTGGTGCGCGGAGAATGGATGACGCCACGCAGCGTCACTTTCTTGCCAAATAAAGCTCCAATCAATGCAATCAGGCAGTAGAGCAGGAACAGGGGCACGAGAGTGAGCAGCAGCACAGCCTGCACCAGCAGCCGCGAGACGGGAAAGCGGTATTCAGGGTTGGGCGTGAGATAGTGGCGACAAATTTCCCTCAACCGCTGCCGGAAGTCTTGCTTTTTGTCCGTGGGGGAGTCCGAGGGGGTGTCCTCGTCGATGTCAGAGATAAGGACGTTGAGCAATGATTTATCGCTCACTCTCACTTTCTTGCCCAGGCCGGTGACGATGGAGTCGCGGATATTGTCGATGAGAGAATTCAGCTTCATGACTTTTTCTTCTTTTCAACGACGATCAGCAACGAGCCCACATTGTCGATATACCACGCATCGATGAAATTCTCATCGTAGTAATATATCAACTCATTGTGCAGCAGCGAGTAAGGTCTTTGAGGGTGAGGGCCGAAAGCATACATCAGTTTAGGTTTTCCCCTCTGCTCCCATTCATCGGTCAAGGCCCGGTCAAGAGCCTGAATTTCGGGAGTGAAGGCCGCGGAGGCGCCCCATTCCTCATTCACCCACCGCTTGAGCCGATCCTTGCGTCCATGCATTTGGGCCGGGAAAGAAGCGGAGAGAGAGTCAATGTAGACGTTGTAGATTTTTTTGATATTCGGCCTTGTGAGGGGAATATCGTTGACGGCAAAGTGCAGGACACCGGACTCTAAGATACGGAAGTCGCGCTTTTCCTTGCCTATCTCGTAGATATGGCAATCAGAGAGACTGTTGACATAATTGCGAAATTTATCGTTGGACGTTTTTTCGATATTCGCGCTTGACTTGGCCGAGCTGTCAGGGAAGACGCACATCAGGAGCGAGCCGTCGGTGATTTCATCCAGAAATCTGAACTGAGCACGGAAGGCATCGTTTTTCTCACGGCGCTCGCGCCCTTCGCTACCGGTGTATTTGTCTGTGAGCTCTATGTTCTTCTCGGCTTGATCCACAAGGTGGTGGATGGCAGTGTGCCAGGCTCCGGAAGAGCGCACGGTGATGACGTCGCCCTCCTCGACTTCGATGCCCGAATTTCCCCACATTTCAGCGGTGTTGAAGAGCCAATAGGTGACGTCCTTGTCTTCCGACCCCATGGTGGTGGCGCCGTAGACGTTGGTCTCAATGGTGCTGTAGGGGTAAATCTTTTTCACGGACATCACCACCATGGCCAGCCCGAAAAACACGATGATCACAAGGAACAGGCAGATGATGAGCAGGCGCCAGATCATCAGCGGCTGGCGGAGGGTCTCAAGCAGCTCGCGATAGCGCACGATTTCGAGCTCGACTTTGGTCGACTTTTCATTCTCCGGCGCAGGAGCATCGTGGCGGTCGGGTGTGGGGTCTTTTTCCATGGGCGTAAAAAAGGATTTGGCTACAAAAATACAAAATATTTCTGTAACCGCCAAATTTTCAGCATTTTGCCCATAGCCCCCCCCCCCTTGGAGGGGGTGGGGGTTATGGTTGGGAGCGGTATTTGCGGGTGATGTGGCGCC
>CAZNRK010000086.1:0-6273 GCA_964575435.1 uncultured Bacteroides sp. | reverse complement strand
ACGATGCTGAAGGGCACTCCGTTTTCGCCCAACCATTGCATAAACTCCAGATCGATTTTTTGCGGCTTGTGGCGCGAGTCAATAAGGAGAAAAAGGTTGGTCATCTGCTTGCGGTTGAGGATGTAGCCCTTTATCATCTTCTCAAGCTCCTGGCGCTGGGTCTTGCTGCGCTGTGCATAGCCATAGCCGGGAAGGTCCACGATGTTCCATTCATCATTGATGCGGAAATGATTGATCAGGAGGGTCTTGCCGGGGGTAGCTGAGGTTTTGGCCAGGTCTTTGCGCCCGGTGAGCATATTTATGAGCGAGGATTTGCCCACGTTGGAGCGTCCGATGAAGGCGTATTCGTGTTGATTCGTGGCCGGAGTCTTCTCCACAGAGGGGCTGCTCACCACAAATCTGGCGGTATTTATAATCATAAGTCAAACGTGTTTTCTTATAAAACGTGAATCCGGCGCTCATAGTTTGTGTACTTTAAAAAAAAATGCTACCTTTGCACACATGTTCCCGCCGTGGTCTTTCACCTCTCCGCTGACCCGGCATCTAACACATTATTTATATATACTGAAGAAATGTCTAAGGCAAAAGCTGACGTTCTGCTCGGCCTCCAGTGGGGCGATGAGGGCAAAGGAAAGGTAGTGGATGTGCTCACACCGCACTACGATGTTGTGGCGCGTTTTCAAGGTGGTCCGAACGCGGGCCATACGCTGGAATTTGACGGCAAGAAATACGTGCTGCGTTCCATCCCCTCCGGCATCTTCCAGCCCGACACCGTCAATGTCATCGGCGGCGGAGTGGTGCTTGACCCTATTCTCTTCATGGAAGAAGCCCAAGCCCTTGAGGCATCGGGAGTTGACATCAAACGCGTGCTCAAACTCTCCAAAAAGACCCACCTGATCCTGCCCACCCACCGCCTGCTCGACGCTGCCTCCGAAGCTGCCAAAGGCCAAGGTAAAATCGGCACCACAGGCAAGGGCATCGGCCCCACATATACAGATAAAATCTCGCGCCAAGGCCTGCGGTTGGGCGACACTCTCCTGGCCGACTTCCAGGACCGCTACGCAGCCGTGCGCGACCGCCATCTTGCCTTGCTCGGCATTGAGCCTGACGATACACTCAAAGCCAATGAGCAGAAATTTTTCGACGCTGTGGCATATATGCACCAATTCGACATCGTCGATGGCGAGCATTTGGTGAACCACCTCCTCTCCGAAGGCAAAAACATCCTTTGCGAGGGCGCTCAAGGCACGATGCTCGATATCGACTACGGTTCTTACCCCTTCGTCACCTCTTCCAACACCATCACCGCCGGCGCTTGCACCGGTCTGGGCCTGGCTCCGAGCTCTATCGGCAAGGTTTACGGCATTTTCAAGGCATACTGCACCCGCGTGGGCAGCGGTCCGTTCCCTACTGAGCTTTTCGACGAAGTGGGCAAAACAATTCGCGACCGAGGCCACGAATATGGCGCCGTAACCGGTCGCGAACGCCGCTGTGGCTGGATCGACCTTGTGGCCCTGCGTTATGCCGTGATGCTCAACGGCGTCACTGACCTGATCATGATGAAGAGCGACGTTCTCGACGGCTTCCCCACCATCAAAGCATGCACCGCCTATCGCCTCCCCGACGGCTCCACCACCCGCGACCTCCCCTACTCCATTGAGCCGCAAGATGTTGAGCCGGTCTTCACTGAGATTCCCGGCTGGGATGCCGACCTCTCGAAGTGCACCTCCGAGGCCGAGCTGCCCGAGCAGTTCAAAAGCTATATCAAGTTTATCGAAACCGAACTGGGCGTGCCCGTCACCATCCTCTCCGTAGGCCCTGACCGCACCCAGACCATCATCCGCAAATCCTGACCCCTACCCTAAATCCCCTCCCCGACCATGGCTACCGTAAAACCCTTTAAAGGCGTGCGCCCTCCGCGTGAATTCGTCACCGAAGTGGCCTCTCGCCCCTATGATGTGCTCAACAGCGACGAGGCTCGCGCCGAAGCTCAGGGCAATCCTAAATCGCTCTATCACATCATCAAACCCGAAATTGACTTCGAGCCCGGCACAGATGAGCACGATCTGCGCGTCTACGACAAAGCCGTCGAGAATTTCGCCGCCTTTCAAGACCGCGGCTGGCTGGTGCAGGACGACAAGGAGCATTACTATATCTACGCCCAGACCATGGACGGGCGCACACAATACGGCATCGTTATCGCCGCATGCGTCGACGATTACATGTCAGGAAAAATCAAGAAACACGAGCTCACACGCAAGGACAAAGAGGAAGACCGCATGAAGCACGTGCGCGTCACCAACGCCAATATCGAGCCCGTTTTCTTTGCCTTCCCCGAGAATCCAACCCTCGAGAAAATCATTGAGGAGGTGAGTGCCTCCGAGCCGGAATATAACTTTACCGCTCCCGATGGATTTGGCCACACCCTTTGGATTGTGCCCGAAGGCTATAACCACGTCATCACCGAGGCTTTCGCCAAAATTCCCGCTCTATACATCGCCGACGGTCACCACCGCACAGCAGCTGCCGCCCTCGTCGGCAATGAAAAAGCCGGCATGAATCCCGACCACAAGGGCGATGAGGAGTACAACTTCTTCATGGCCGTAGCCTTCCCTGCCTCGCACCTGCGCATCATCGATTACAACCGCGTGGTGCGTGACCTCAACGGCCTCTCCCCGGCCGAATTTCTCGAGCATCTGCAATACAAATTCGAGGTGCACGATATGGGCACCGAGATCTACTATCCCGCCAAGCTCCACAATTTCAGCCTCTACCTCGAAGGTCGCTGGTACTCGCTGACGGCTCGCGAGGGAACCTACGATGATTCCGACCCCATCGGTGTGCTCGACGTGACCATCTCCTCCGATCTCATCCTGCGCGATGTGCTGGGCATCGATGACCTGCGCACATCCAAGCGCATCGACTTTGTCGGTGGCATCCGCGGGCTTGAAGAGCTGCGCAAACGCGTCGACTCGGGAGAAATGGCCGCAGCTCTGGCCCTCTACCCCGTGACCATGAAGCAGCTCATGGACATTGCCGACACCGGCAACATCATGCCTCCAAAGACTACATGGTTCGAGCCCAAACTCCGCTCCGGCCTTGTCATCCACAAATTAGACTAACCCCGCCAAATCTTCCACAAAAAATCTTTCGCAAAGCAGGTTTGTCGTAAGGTGTAAACTCCTAACTCCTAACTATAAAGGAACGGACGCACCATGGTGCGTCCCTACAAACTCCTAACCCCTAACTATAAATGGCCTCATCCCCCTCCATACCCAAAGGCACGCGCGATTTCTCGCCCGCAGAGATGGCGCGTCGCAACTATATCTTCAACACCATACGTCGCACTTTCAATCTCTATGGCTTCCAGCCCATCGAGACCCCGGCCATGGAGAATCTCTCCACCCTTATGGGCAAATATGGCGAGGAGGGCGACAAGCTCCTGTTCAAAATCCTGAACTCAGGCGATTTCACCCGCGGCGTGGAGCCGGAGATGTTTGAAGGCGAACCGGCCCGTCTGGCTGCAAAGATTTGCGAGAAGGGATTGCGCTACGACCTCACGGTGCCATTTGCCCGCTTCGTGGTGCAGCACCGCAACGACATTCAGCTCCCCTTCCGGCGCTATCAGATCCAACCCGTTTGGCGCGCAGATCGCCCACAGAAGGGTCGCTACCGCGAGTTCTATCAGTGCGACGCCGACGTCGTGGGCTCTGACTCGCTGCTCAACGAGGTGGAACTGCTTCAGATGGTAGATGACGTCTTCGGCCGCCTTGGAGTGCGCATCATCATCAAGCTCAACAACCGCAAGGTGCTGGCCGGTATCGCCGAGCTCATCGGCGCGCCCGACAAGCTCATCGACATCACAGTGGCCATCGACAAAATCGAAAAAATCGGTCTGGAAAAGGTCAATGCCGAGCTCTCGGAGCGCGGTCTGTCGGCCGAAGCCATCGCAGCCCTGCAGCCTATCCTCTCGATTTCCGGCTCGCTGCAAGAGCGCCTGAATAGCCTCTCCGACCTGCTTGCCGACGTGGAGATCGGCCGTAAGGGCGTGGAAGAGCTGCGCTTCGTGGTTGACAAGACCATAACACTCGGGCTTAAAGCCGAGCTGGACCTTGACGTCTCGCTCGCTCGCGGCCTGAATTATTACACAGGCACGATTATCGAGGTCAAGGCTCGCGATGTGGAGATCGGAAGCATCTGCGGCGGAGGGCGCTACGACAATCTCACGGGTGTCTTCGGCATGCCCGGGCTCTCGGGTGTGGGCATCAGCTTCGGCGCCGACCGCATCTATGATGTGCTCAACACCCTCAACCTCTACCCCGAAGATGCTCTCTCGCGCCCCCGTGTGCTTTTCCTCAATCTCGGAGAGAAAGAGGCCGAGGCCTCGCTCCGCTGCATCAAGGATTTGCGCAGCGAGGGCATAGCTGCGGTGATCTATCCCGACCCCGCCAAAATGAAAAAGCAGATGGCTTATGCCAACTCCCTTGCCGTGCCTTTCGTGGCCATAATCGGCGAGCAGGAGCTGCAGCAAGGTGTGGTGAATCTTAAAAATATGCTTACCGGCGAGCAGATGGCTCTCGAGCCTGCCCTCCTCGCTTCTCACTTAAAATAAACTGAATGAAACGTTCCATCCGTCTTTTCTTGCTCCTGTGCATCCTCGCTGCATGCGCCTTTGGGGCAAAAGCTCAATTCAGATACGCTGCCGTGGCCGGTCCCACACTCTCGACACTGTCGTGGAAGCAAGACCTGGTGTCCACCTCCTACCTCCCAGGCGCCCAGGCCGGCGTGCAGGGCGAACTGATGTTTCCGGGCATCGGCTTCGGCATTGACATCGGCTTTATCTACAACATGACCGGCGCAAAGGTCAACCTCGGCGAGCGTGTGATCTGGCAAAATCAAGGTTATGGCAAGGAAAACCTCATCATGCACCAGATCAACATCCCCTTCCACCTGCGGTTCAAGTACACCAACCTGCAGGGCCTGGAGGAGACAATCGCGCCTTTTGTCTACGGCGGTCCGGATATCAATTTCACCATCGCCCACAGCAAATGCAAAGCCATGAGCTACCCCGGCGGCAATATCGGCCTCACAGCCGGCCTCGGCGCAGAGCTCTTCACACGCTGGCAAGTTTCGGCATCCTACACTTGGGGCATGACCTACGCTATCAAGGCCAAAATCCTTCAGGATTTCTCGGCTCGCTCGCGCCAGTGGACCCTGCGTGTGGCCTATTTCTTCTGATTATTCTCACTTAATGTATTCACTTATGAAGAAAACTCTTATCCTGCTTTTCGTAAGCATCTTCGCGCTGGCTTTCACTGCCTGCCAAACGGAGAAAGACAAAGCGCTTTCCGAACTCAAAGAGGTGGTTAAACAGGTCAATGCAGATTGCCCCTCTCAGGTCGACGAACTCACCATCTGGGACAACTCCGAAATCGCCGACGGCTACTTCTACTACAACTACACCATCCTCGAAGACGGAGACAACGACTACATCGCTATCCTCGAGAGTATCAAAAGCGAATTCAAAAACACCCTCAAGGAAAACCTCACCAACACTTCAGAATTCGCACAAGTTCGCGACCTGCTCGTAAAGGCCGGGCTGGGCATTAAATATGTCTACACCGGATCTGAGTCGGGCAACAGCATCGACTTTGTCTTCACTCCCGAAGAAGTGGCCGCACTCTAATTCCCGACCACACAAAAACCAACACAGGCTGCATCGGAAATCCGATGCAGCCTGCGCTTTTATTGGAGGTGGAGAGCCGGGGCTCGCCACGATGTATCTTTATCAATTGCTGAAAACCAACTCGCCGTCTTTGCAGTCGATCTTGATGGGGCGGTCTTTGTCGACCTTGCCGCCAAGGATGTCTTTGGAGAGGTGGTTGAGGACCTGACGGTGGATCACACGCTTCACGGGACGAGCGCCAAACTCGGGATCGTAGCCTTCGTCGGCCAGATAGCCGATGGCGGCGGGAGTGACTTCCAGGGTGATGCCGTTGGAGGCAAGAGTGCGCTTCACGGCTCCAATCTGCAAGCCCACGATTTCTTCTATCTCGTTGCGGTTGAGCGGGGTGAACATGATGATCTCGTCGATACGATTGAGGAATTCCGGACGGATGGTGCCTTTGAGCATTTCGAGCACTTCTTCTTTGGTCTTCTCCACGGTGGTTTCGCGGTTTTCGTCGGTCATCTTTGAGAAGTTATCGCGGATGAGCTGCGAGCCCATGTTGGAGGTCATGATGATGATGGTGTTCTTGAAGTTGACCAGTCGGC
>CAZNRK010000085.1:0-6486 GCA_964575435.1 uncultured Bacteroides sp. | reverse complement strand
AACGACCCTCTGATTAACAGTCAGATGCTCTAACCGACTGAGCTATTGAAGCGGAAATGCACGCCCCTCCGGGCTTTGCGGTGCAAATTTACGATGAATTTTTCAATTGTGCAAATTTTCCCCCAACTTTTTACCGAAAAAGTTTTTTTCACCCCCTTCCGGGCTTATAATTGCATAAATTGACCTGATCGAGCTCTTGCGCAGGGGTGGAGAAGCCCTTATGGTGATATATTTATGTGCGATTGCTGTATTTGGTCGATTTTTTCGTAACTTTGCTATGTAATTTCAACGATACGGACTATGACCAGAAGTGAAAAAATCGCAGTGGCAAGGATATTTTCCGAGCTTATCAAGGCCGACCATATTATTGATACCGGCGAGATGGAGTGTTGGAGCCGGATTTGCGCCCAACACGCTATCGGTAAGGCTGAAGAGGCTGAGGCTCAGACTGTTTCGTTTGCTCAAGCCATCTCTGTCATCCTGCAATCCTCCGACCCCGGTCTGAGAAAAAACCTTTTGGAGAATTGCGCTTCGATGACCGTGAGCGATGGCTTCTGCGCCCACTCTGAGGCCCTGATCATGATTGCCCTGTATTTTTTGCTCGAGCCGGATATTGACTATAAAACAGACCTATACTCCATCCCAAGAGCAAACTTCAATGTCGACACTGCCACAGCCATTTACATCGAAAGCGAATACGACCCCGAGACCAACTCTGCCATACAAAAAGATTACCGCGCCATATTCAAAGAGCTCCAACTCGTTGGTTTTCACCTGATTTACCTTCCCTATTTCATTGAGCATTACAAGAATGCCTCCCCGGAGCTGATTCGCCAAGTGCTGTCGTTTCTTGCCCCCTCCATGAGCGCCGAAGGCATTGAAAACGCCTACCGCTCTCTGGCAAAGATGACCACAGCTTCATTCAGCAAAGACCTTCTTTGCAACAAATGCGGAATCTCCGACTTGCGCTCCACCTTCCCCTCCCTTCTCATCAAAATCAATAATAGCTACGTGGGTGAACGCGCCTTCGCCAACTATCTGAAGATTGAAGTGGATGAGGACATCCTGCTGCTTGTGCAGAAGTTTGTCGACCGTTTTTCTTCGATGCTCAGCAGCGACCTCTATGTCGTGAAAACCTACGAAGAGCGCGATTCGCGATTCAACTACCATGGATTTTACAAGCAACTCCTTGACCTGTTTTTGATTAGAAAAAACATCCGGAGTAAAATCGTAATCGACCCCTACAGACAAGAAATCTTTTTCCCGGATATCGACGCCTCATGCAGAGGCATGAACCGGCGCGACCGCGTGCTCTACGCCCTGCTGCTTTGCTCGGGCACAGACGGCCTGAATTTCACCCGACCGGCCACTGCCTCCGAATCCCGCCACTACGAGCGCAGAATGCAAAGGTTGCAGTCTCGCTATCAGGCTGTATATGAAGCATTTGGAGGCGAAAAGGACGCCGCTCCTGATTTGCAAAACGGAAGAAACCGCAGTCCTATCCTATCCAATATCCGGAAGGCCATAAGAAACCTTGAGGGATTGTATAACCCTGATGACTACAACGTTACGGATTCCCGCGATGGCCGGTATGCGGTCAACGTCGAGCCCGAAATCGTATATGTGGTAGAGCTCAACTCCGACGAGCCGGTCCCTCTGACCCGCTCAGCCCTATATAATAAGGTTATGTCGATTTAGTCACCCGGCATCCCCCCGGCAACCCCCGGCATACAAAAGTGATAACACTTTAGTGCGCGCCCCCACCCGCACCTGCAACATTGCAGCCCCCTCCACCCCCTCTCCACCAATTTTCATTGTAACATTTCAGAAATTCCATATCCTCGCAGGGTATGCTGTAATTTTGCGGTATGAAACATTCAAAAATCAATCCGTTATGTGTTACAAAGCAATTCTTCCGACGGCTATCATCCCGTCAAACTCCGATGGAGATCTTGTCCAGCTTACATTTTCATTTAATCGCTGGCTGAAAATGCTGAAAAGTTATGGCAAACTTGATGAATCATCTTTAGAATCAGATTTTTCGCTCATCTCAAGAGTGCTCAGAAACTATGGTTTCAAGAAAAAGCTGATCCGAGCGGTGCAGCGTTGCCGTGATCTTGCGCTTGCCCGCGATCTGAAGATAAGTAGTCTCGTTTCAGCTTTAGTCATAGCATTGAATATTCTCAGTAAATTACAGACAAACCGCGAGATCAAACGCGTGGAAAGGCAAAGAGCAAATCAGGGAATGACCGAAAGGTATCGACCGCTTTCAAGGCGCCTTGCAAGCGAAAAGATTCGTAAGATAGATAAGAGACTGTGCTTCACTGATTTAATGGCAGATGATAAGGAAACTACTAAACTCGTGCGTCGATTCGTAGAGAAAAGAGCCGCTCAAATCGTATATAAAAACCAGGGAAAAAGACAACGCTGTTCTAACCTCTTCCGTCAATCCGTGAGAAGAGCCACGTCGTTCAGTCTCTATAATAAACAATTTGCTGAATATGATTTCCAACAGCGGAGCGCTCCGGGCACTCATTGGAGGGTCAAAAAGAACCGAAAAGGCCAGAAAAAATGGTGGCTAAACGTGGCTATACATCCTTTGAAGCCGCAATTGTGGCTTGTCGAAAATTAGCCGAGGCTTTCCCCGAAGATCCCAGACCCATTTCGGCCTACAAATGTGCCTCATGTGGCAAATGGCACATTGGTCATCATTATGTGATAGATGAGACAATGAATAATGAAAGTTTTCCAAGAGTTTCTTAATAAAAATATAACCAACCCTATAATAACCTCAACATGAAGAAGAATATTTTAATTTTCTTGGCCGGGATGTTGGCTTGCTTTGTTATACTCGTTGCTATTGGCAAGAATGTCAAGTTAAAGTCAAAAACGCCAGTGGTGCAAGAATCCAACTCGAGTCTTACACTCCTTGATGAACCGGGCGACTGTGTGCAAGTAAGAGATTTTAGAGTGATCGAAGTGATGCCTTCAGGCGATGCTCTTGCAGAAGGTTTCAATAACGGATTCTTTGAGGTACTGTTTCTTAAGCAAGAAGGCAAAGCATATTACGAAGGACAAGTGATACCTGTGCCGGAAGATAAGTGCGCAAGACAAATTGGGATATATAAGCAAAAAAAATATGGATCTTCAAAGACGTTGGCCGTGATTGAGATCCAGTAAAACGGCAACGTGGCGCAGTTGACAAAAGACCTGAAAATGAGCGTTTTTTGATATCATACGAGCGTAATATCTTGAGCACAACAGAAATAATTGTAAAAGAGAGTTCTGGAAAGTTTTCCAAAACTCTCTTTTACGATATTGTAGGTCAATATGTTATGTTTTTTTGTAAATTTAGTTGTTTTCAAAAATGAAAATCCGGTTATATATGCGATTGACGAAAAAGTGAAGGGAGTGGTAATTTAATAGATGTTAATTCACACATTTCTTATTGCACATATCGAAGATTCTTTGTAATTTTGAGAGCTTTTTCGGCTCCGCCCTCGCGTCTTTTTTTGCGCTGAAGGCTGCCGGGAATCTTTTCTTCTACATTCATTCTTGCTAATTCCCTATACCTCAAAATGATACAGACTATTGTCAAGCGCGACGGACGCATCGTCGGCTACAACGAAGAGAAAATCAAAGCTGCAATCCGCAAAGCCATGCTCGCCACTGACGCCGGCGAAGACGAGGCCCTCATCCAGCGCATCACCGATCGCATCGGCATGACCGGCAACGAGCGCATGACCGTCGAGGAGATTCAGGACCGTGTGGAGATCGAGCTCATGAAATCCTCTCGAAAGGACGTGGCCAAGCGATATATCGCTTATCGCGACAAACGCAGCATAGCTCGCCGGGCCAAGACGCGCGACATTTTCCTTGAAATCATTGAGGCCAAGAATAACGACATCACTCGCGAGAACGCCAACATGAACACCGACTCCCCCGCCGGCATGATGATGAAATTCTCAAGCGAGACCACCAAACCCTTCGTCGACGATTATCTGCTCAGCGCCGAGGTCAAGCAAGCCCTCCGCAACAATTATATCCACATCCACGATAAGGATTACTATCCCACCAAGTCGCTCACCTGCGTGCAGCACCCCCTCGACCGCATCCTCGAGCACGGATTCGTGGCCGGACATGGCGAGTCGCGCCCCGCAAAGCGCATCGAGACGGCAAGCGTAATCGCCTGTATATCACTCGAAACCGCCCAAAACGAAATGCACGGCGGCCAGGCCATTCCCGCATTTGATTTCTATCTCGCTCCTTTCGTGCGTCGCACCTTTCAAGAGGAAATCCGCACCGTGGCCCAGCTCGCCGGCGACGACCTGACTGACCTGCTCGACGCTCCCGTCAAGGACTTCATCAACCGTCCGCTCGACGGCCTCTCGGGCAAAGAGCGCTTCCTGCAGCACGCCATCAACAAGACCGTGGCGCGTGTGCATCAAGCTATGGAGGCCTTCATCCACAATATGAACACCATCCACTCGCGCGGTGGCAATCAGGTGGTTTTCAGCTCCATAAACTACGGCACCGACACCTCAGCCGAGGGGCGCTGCGTAATCCGCGAGCTCCTGAATTCCACATACGAGGGCGTGGGCAATGGCGCCACCGCTATCTTCCCCATCCAGATCTGGAAGAAAAAAGACGGAGTCAACTACCGCGAGGGCGATCCCAACTATGACCTATACCTGCTCGCCTGCAAAGTCACGGCCCGCCGCTTCTTCCCCAACTTCCTCAACCTTGATGCCACCTTCAACCGCAGCGAGGAGTGGCGCGCCGACGACCCCAAGCGCTACCTCCACGAGGTGGCCACAATGGGCTGTCGCACACGCGTCTTCGAAAACCGCTACGGCGAGAAGACCTCAATCGGGCGAGGCAACCTTTCCTTCACCACCATTAATATTGTGCGCCTGGCCATTGAGGTGATGAACATCCAGGACCCCGCCGAGCGCCAGCGTCGCTTCTTTGAGCGCCTTGACGAGGTGCTCGACCTCACCGCCCGGCAGCTCGACGAGCGTTTTCAATTCCAGAAGACGGCCCTGGCCAAGCAGTTCCCGTTGGTAATGAGCACATTGTGGAATCATTCCGATGCCCTCAAGCCTAACGACACCATCGAATCCGTCATCAATCAAGGCACCCTCGGCATCGGCTTCATCGGTCTGGCCGAGTGCCTGATAGCCCTCACCGGCAAGCACCACGGCGAGAGCCCCGAGGCTCAGCAGCTGGGTCTGAAAATAGTCAGCCACATGCGCAGCCGTGTCAACGAATATTGCGAGAAGTACGGCCACAACTACTCGGTTCTTGCCACTCCCGCCGAAGGCCTTTCGGGTAAGTTCACCAAAAAAGACCGTGCAAGTTTCGGCGTGATTCCCGGCGTCACCGACAAGGATTACTACACCAACTCCAACCACGTGCCGGTCTACTACCACTGCTCCCCGCGCCACAAAGCCCAGATCGAAGCCCCATACCACGCCCTGACCACCGGTGGCCACATCTTCTACGTCGAGATCGACGGCGACGCCACACACAACGAACAGGCAATCATGCAGATCGTGGATATGATGGACAAATACAACATGGGCTACGGCTCCGTCAACCACAACCGCAACCACTGTCCCTCCTGCGGCTACGAAAACGCTGAAAAAGAGGCACATAACTGCCCCAAATGCGGCACCAAATTCGAGACCATCCAGCGCATCACCGGATATCTCGTCGGCACCACTGACCGCTGGAACTCCGGCAAGCTCGCCGAGCTCCGCGACCGCGTGGTCCACGAGTAAGAGGGTGTGTCAAAATTCAAATTTTTGACACACAGTCCATTAAGAGGATTATACCAAAAAATGAAAACTCGCGTACTTGACATCATCCGCGGCACCACTGTCGACGGTCCGGGTTTCCGCACCTCGATCTATCTGGCCGGATGCCGCCATCAGTGCCCGGGATGCCACAACCCGCAGTCGTGGGATTTTGACGCCGGGCAGGAGATGACCATAGAGGAAATTCTGGCCGTGGTGCGCGAGGAGGATTTTGATGTCACCCTCTCCGGGGGCGATCCGATGTATCAGCCTGAATTCGTGGCGCGCATCGCCCGCGAAGTCAAACTCTTAGGCCATACCACGTGGGTCTACACCGGCTTCACCTGGGAGGAAATCCAATCCTCACCGGTGCTTCTCGCTGCCCTGGCCGACGTCGAAGCCGTAGTCGAAGGCCCCTTCATCCAAGCCCTTCGCGACCCCGACCTGCTCTTCCGCGGCTCCTCCAACCAGCGCATCATCCACCTCAAAACAGAAAATTAATCCGAAAAATCCGTAGTTTATTGGACGAAAAATCCGAAAACTTGTACAAAATCCCCTTTTCAAAACCCTGAAAACTTGTACAAAACTGCCACTTCAAAACCCTGAAAACTTGTACAAATTTGCCAATTCAAAACCCTGAAAACTTGTACAAAACCGCCATTTTATTTTGCAATTTCCTGTCATTTTT
>CAZNRK010000084.1:0-6667 GCA_964575435.1 uncultured Bacteroides sp. | reverse complement strand
CGAATTTCACGGATTTATATTTGATTGTAGTGTCGCCACTTAAGTTAATACCCCCATACTCCCTACTTCTAACTCCTAACTCCTAACTCCTAACTAATATGTCGCATACCATAATAATAGCTGAGGCGGGCGTGAATCATAACGGCGACCTTGCCACCGCTCTGCGCATGATCGACGCAGCTGCCGAGGCCGGCGCGGACTATGTGAAATTTCAGACTGCAGTGCCTGAGCTGGTTATCTCCTCGATTGCCCCAAAGGCTGAGTATCAGAAAGAAACGACCGGCGCCGAGCAGTCGCAGCTTGAGATGTGTCGGGCTATCCACCTCCCCCTTTCCGCCTATTCACAAATAGCGCGCGCCTGCCGCGAGAGAGGTATCGGGTTTATGAGCACGCCTTTTGACCTTGTCTCGATCGACTGCCTCAACGACCTGGGCATGGACTACTGGAAAATCCCTTCAGGCGAAATCACCAACCTCCCCTACCTGCGCAAAATCGCCTCGAAGGGCGGACGTGTGATCCTCTCCACCGGGATGTCGACCCTCGAGGAGGTGAAAACCGCTGTGGATGTGCTCGCAAAGGGTGGAATTCCGAAATCCGAAATCATCCTGCTGCATTGCACCACCCAATATCCCACGCCCATGGAGGCTGTGAACCTCCGAGCCATGCTGGCTCTTGAGAGCGTGGGCTGCGCCGCTGTGGGCTATAGCGACCACACCGTGGGCATTGAGGTGCCGGTGGCCGCCGTGGCAATGGGTGCAAAGGTGATTGAGAAGCACTTCACGCTCGACAAATCGCTCCCGGGGCCCGACCATCGCGCCTCCCTCTCGCCCTCCGAACTGAAGGATATGGTCCTGGCTATCAGGAATATAGAGAAAGCATTGGGCTCGGAGCTGAAGCAGGTGGCCGAGGCCGAGAGGGGCAACATCGAAGTGGCCCGCAAGAGCATCGTGGCAGCTCGCAACATCAAAAAGGGCGAAATTTTCACCACCGAGAATATCACTGTGAAGCGTCCGGGCTCCGGGCTCTCTCCCATGCTCTGGGACGAGGTGATCGGCCGCCCGGCTCCCCGTGATTTTACCTACGACAGCCTGATCAGCCTTCAATAATCAATAATTACCCATGTCTCGGATCGCTTGCATATTGTTGTGCCTGGTGGCGTGCTTGATTCCGGCTCAGGCCATCTCGGAAAAGCAAACGCGCGAGGCTATAAATCGCCTCGATAAGCAGATAGCTCGGCGCAACGCCTATATTGACCGCCGGCAGTCGCAAATCGACACCCTGCGCCACCGCCTCGCCTCGCAGGTCTCAGCGTCTGATTCTGTGGGAGTTATGCTTGAAATAGCAAACGCCTATACGGGATTTAACAACGACTCGGCCATCACCTACTTCCGCCGCGGCTATCTTATCGCCTCCGACCCCATGCAGCGCACGCGCATGCGCATGGGCATGGGTGCACTGCTGCCTATGGCCGGCTTTAACAACTTGGCTGTCGATATCTTTACGAATGAAATCACTCCCGATTCCCTACCGCCGGATCTTAAGCTGCTCTATTATGACCGCGCCCGGCAGATGTACAGCTACGTGGCCGACAACTACTCCACCTATCCCGAATTTTCAAATCACTGGACAGCCCTTGCCAACGACTGCCAGCAGCATCTTCTGGATCTACTGCCCAAGCAGTCGGCCCTGTATAAGCTCAACTTGGGCGAGTACTACCTGAACCGACGGCAGTTTGATCGCGCCTCGGCCATTCTCTCCAACCTCGTGGAGAGCGAGCCTGAGGAGAGCAATCTCCGCGCCCGCGCCGCTAACATGCTTTCCCAAATCGCTGAAGCCTCGCACGACCATGCCGGCCGCATCTACTACCTTGCCCTCTCCTCCACCAGCGATGTGCTTTCAGCCACACGCGAGGTGAAATCTCTGCAAGACCTTGGAATCGAACTAAATGCGTTGGGTGACATCGAGCGAGCCTATTCCTACCTCTCCGTGGCGATGGAAAATGCCGTGAACTGCCACGCATCGACACGCCTTATCGAATCGTCGTCGGCTCTGCCCATCATCGAGAAGGCCTATCTGGCCAAGATTGGCGAATCGCGCCGCAACACGATGTGGGTGATCGTGGCCCTGGCCCTTGTCATCGCGTTGCTTTGCGTGGCCGCCCTCCGGCTTTTGAAGGATATCCGGAGAGAGAAATCGCTGCGCGAGCGTCTGCGTCAGGCCAATGAGGTTAAGGAATTCTATATCAGCCGGTTTCTAAGCCTGTGCTCGATATATATGGATAAATTGTCGTCGCTGTGCGACATCGTGAACCGCAAGCTGACTGCCGGAAAAATCGACGACCTGCAGCGCATGGTGCGCTCGGGTAAGTTTATCGAAGAGCAGTCGGGCGAATTTTACGAGGTATTTGACGATGCCTTCCTTCACATCTGCCCGGGCTTTGTGGCCGACGTCAACGCCCTGCTCCAGCCCGACAAGCAGATCACGCTGCTTCCCGGCGAGCGGCTGAATACCGACCTGCGCATTCTGGCCTTCCTGCGCCTGGGCATCGACGACGCTTCGCACATCGCGCGCGTGCTCAACTATTCCGTCAACACCGTCTACGCCTACCGCAACCGTCTGAAAGCCCGTGCCCTCAACCGCGACACCTTCGAAGACGCTATCCGCGGCTTGGGAAAATGATTGGCGTGGGAATTTTTGAAAAATTTGGTGAAAAATTTTGGAGGTTGGAAAATTTTGTGTAATTTTGTCACAAATTTCTGAAAGACAGAAGATTCATCTTACCCATAATGCCAAAAGACTTTGAATTTTGCCTTTCGATCTAAGCCAACTGACTGATTTATAACTAATTCATATTTACTAATCCCAAAAAATTTCTGCATGAAAAAATTCTACACCATGCTCGCAGCTCTCGCAGTAGGCGTTGCTGCACAAGCCCAACTCTATGTTTGCGGTACCGGTACAATCGGCGAAACCACTCTTGACTGGACACCCGATGCTCCCTATGTAGCAACTGCTGCAGCCGATGGCACTTACACCTTCACCGTCAACGGCACCACCCAAATCAAAATGTCAACCACAATGGGCGACTGGGACGCTTTCAACGAAGGCGCAGTCAACACTCCCGCTGTAGAAGTAGGCGAGAACGTGCTCGAGGCTTGCGATGCCAACACCGTATTCCCCTGGGAAGGCGACTGGACACTGAAAGTGAATCTCACCGAAATGACCCTCACCGCTTCTACCACCACTCCCAAACCCGAAGGCTTCACCAAGCTCTACCTCGTAGGCTCAATTGCAGGTCTGCCCGAAGCATGGGGTGACGGCTTCATCGAGTCGCACGAAATGAAGACCTCTGACGGTGTGGTTTACACCATCGCTAACGTACAATTCGGCATGGGCGACTTATTCAAAATCGCCGGTTCAGGCTGGAACCCCAACATTGGTTCTGCCGGTGACGACAACGTATATCCCGGCGTTGAGATTCAGCTCGCCAAGGGCAGCAACCCCGCCAACCTCACAATCAAAGTGCCCTACACCGGCACCGTTAGCTACAACTTTGAAACAGACATTCTGGTTCTTGGCGAATTCGAAGCCGGCATCGAAGGAGTAGAAATTGACGCTGCTAACGTGGCTCCCGTTTACTACAACCTCCAGGGCGTACGCGTTGAAAACGCTGAGAACGGTCTCTTCATCGAAGTTCGCGGCAACAAGGCTGTGAAGGTTATCAAATAAGACCTCACTTCCGATAAGACACTGATACACCTCTTCAAAAGCCCGACTCTTTAAGAGCCGGGCTTTCTTTTATGTTAACGCTCGAAGGTGATTGTCGGATGGGGGGGGGGCTACGCCGCCAACCTCCGGGGTTAGAAGGAGAACATGAAGAGGAGATTGACACGCTGGGCGGAACCGTGGGCGCCGTCGGCGTTGGTGCGACGGCCGTAGAGGTATTCGACTCCGGTCTGCAGGCGAGCCGACATGTCCCAAAAGAGGTTGGCCACGCAATAGAGGCCATGGCGATAGGAGGGATTTTCTGTGCCCGAGCGCGGGAAGAGCTGAGCGCGGCTGACAGACATGGAGCCGTAGATGTTATGGGTGAAATTATAGCGGAGGCCGGCGGTGAAGCCCAGGGAGAAGGGGGTGTACATGTGGCCGCGGGCGCCGGGAGTGTTGATGAGGTCGAGGTTGTCGGCCATCATGTCGTTGGAGTAGCTGCTGATGCCTTGGCCGCCAACCACAGAGGCGTAGACCTTCCAGCCGTAATCTATGGGTGAGACCAGACTCAGGTGAGCGCCCCAGCCGATTTTTGTGACGGATTTGTCCGATACGAGATCATAATACGGCAATGCGCGGAAGAGGCCGCTCAGGCGCAGATGGCCTTCGCTTTTAGCCCACTGGTACTGGCCGAAGGCCACCAGGTCGGGCACATAATCGTGCTGCTTTTTCGTGCCCAGCTGCTCGTCGATGGCCACCATGCTCGAGGGGAACTCGGCTGAGGCGGCTACGAGCCAGCGGGATTTGATGCTGTGGATCCAGCGCAGGAGCACTGAGGAATTGTTGGTCTGACCGTTGGGACCGGAGGCGTCGATGACCGGGGGATTGGCTGCGGGGTCGACGAAGGTGCTGGTGTTGTAGCCGATGGTCCAGTCACGGATTATTACGTATGATTTTTTGAGCTTGAATCCCAGGCCCTGATAGCCGTCGAAGTTGCCCTGGATGAAGGCGGAGAAATTGCCCAGAGCCTTGTTAACACCGGTAATCTGGAAGAATAGGGCGGTGCCGGCGGGGGTGGCGGATAGTTTGCGGCGATTGTAGGGGTCGGCGGGGACGGGGATGGTGTAAGGGAGGAAGGCGCTTGTGGGCATGGCTCCGCCGAAGTCGTAATATCCACGCATTCTGACGGCGCCGCCGATGCCCATCGCCAAGGTGGCGTCGCGGCTCATCATCAGGAAGTAAGGGGCCTGGGGGTCCTGGAAGTGGCGGAACTGATTGACGTAGAACTGGTCCATGAGCCGTCGGATTGAATCGATTGAGGCCATGGGCTTGTTGTTGTCAAAATAAATCACTTTGTGGCTTTGGCGCACGTCTTGGATGTGGTCGCGCTCGGCGGTGGCGTGCATCACCGTGTCGCCCTCAAGATCAGATTGAGCCCGACCGGCGAGAGCACACCCTGCCGCGAACAACGAAACTAACAATAACCTTCTCATATATAAACAGTTGTAACATTGAGCCTTGAAGAGCCGAGGGGGCCGGCCCGATAGCTTGATATTACAACGCGCCGCGGGAGAGAAAAGTTCTTGAATCCCCGCGGATGAGCACAAAGTTATGGCCGGGACCGGGGGGTCAGGCTTTTTTGCGGAAGGTGATGGTGCGGTTGAAGATGAAGTTGGCCATGGTGTAGACCACGTTGCCAACGAGGGTGGCGATGCCGTAGCCGGAGATCACGAAGAATCCGAGGTCATACTCCGTGTCGCCAAACCATGACTGGTTGATGAGCCAGACGGTGAGGAACTGGAGGCCGTAGCAGACGGCGAATCCGGCAAAGAAGAGGGCCATCTCGCGGCGGTACTCGCCCCGGGAATGGAACACCCAGTTTTTGTTCCAAAGGAAGGAATTTATGAGGCCGGCCACGTAGCCGATGGCGTTGGAGAGGTATTCGTTGACCCCGAGCAGGGATTTGCACACGAAGATGAGACCGAGGGTGATCAGGGTGTTCATGCACCCGACCAGGGCGTACTTGATGAGCTGGACGATGGGGGCTGTGGAATCGATTTTCATGGTTTGCGTTGATTGTGGAAACGGCACACCTCGGAGAGGAAGCAGCGCTCGCATTCGGGCCGCCGGGCTTTGCAGACGTAGCGCCCGTGGAGGATGAGCCAATGGTGGGCGCGTGGGATGTCGGCCTCGGGGATGTGGCGGGTGAGCGTTTGCTCGGTTTGGAGCGGGGAGCGGGAGCGGTAGGTGAGGCCGATGCGCTCGGAGACGCGGAAGACGTGGGTGTCAACGGCCATGGCCGGGCGGTCAAAGACCACGGAGAGCATGACGTTGGCCGTTTTGCGCCCCACGCCCGGGAGGCGCAGCAGCTCCTCCATGGTTTCGGGCACCCGGGAGCCGAAGTCCTCGACGAGCATACGGGCCATGCCCTTTAGGGAGCGGGCTTTGTTGTTGGGGTAGGAGCAGGAGCTGATGTAGCTGAAAATTTCCTCTTGCGAGGCCCGGCTGAGGGCTTCCGGGGTGGGATATGCGGCGAAAAGCGCGGGGGTGATAAGGTTGACGCGCTTGTCGGTGCACTGCGCCGATAGGATTACGGCGATGAGCAGGTGGAAGGGCGAATCGAAGTGCAACTCAGTCTCCGCCACGGGCATTTCGCGGCGGAAAATCTCGAGCACGGCAGCGTATCGCTCTTTTATCGTCATTCAGGAGGGATCAGCGGGCCGAGGTGAATTCGCGCAGGAAGCGGACGTCGTTTTCGGAGAACATACGCAGGTCCTTGACGCGATATTTGAGGTTGGTGATGCGCTCGATACCCATGCCAAGGGCGAAGCCTGAGTAGACTTCGGGGTCGATGCCGCAGGCGCGGAGCACGTTGGGGTCGACCATGCCGCAGCCGAGGATTTCCACCCATCCGGTGCCTTTGCAGAAGGAGCAACCCTTGCCGCCGCAGAGGTCGCAG
>CAZNRK010000083.1:0-6943 GCA_964575435.1 uncultured Bacteroides sp. | reverse complement strand
GTCAAGGCGATTTCACCTCTTTTGTTCTGGGGGAGGTCAACTCCCACTATACGTATTGCCATGTTGTGTTGACGAAGTTAATTGTTCGTGATAACAGGACGTTATCCTTGACGTTGTTTAAATTTGGGGTTCTTTTTGTTGATTACGTAAAGGCGGCCTTTACGACGCACGATTTTGCTGTCCGGGGTGCGTTTTTTTACGGATGCTCTTACTTTCATTTCTTTTAGTATTGTAAGGTGGGGTTAGATTTTTTATTTGTAACGGAATGCGATACGTCCCTTGGACAGATCGTAGGGCGACATCTCGACACGCACTTTATCGCCGGGCAGGATTTTGATGTAGTGCATGCGCATCTTGCCTGAGATGTGGGCTGTGATTTCGTGGCCGTTCTCAAGCTCTACGCGAAACATTGCGTTGGAGAGGGCTTCGACGATGGTGCCGTCTTGTTCGATTGCTGTCTGTTTTGCCATAAGTGAGCTTTGGGTGGGGATTAAATGTATAGGCCTTTGAAGTTTTCTTTGATGTAGGCGAATGTGGTGAGGGGCTCGGTGCGGTCGTCGTGGATTGCCACGGTGTGCTCGTAATGGGCTGAGGGCTTGCGGTCGCGGGTGCGACATTGCCAGCCGTCGCGCTCGATTGCGATGTTTCGGCTGCCGAGATTGATCATGGGCTCGATGCAGATGACCATTCCGTTTTTGATCTGCACTCCGGTGCCGGGGCGCCCGTAGTTGGGCACTTCGGGGTCTTCGTGCATTGAATGGCCGATGCCATGGCCGCACATTTCGCGCACCACGCTGTAGCCGCGCTTCTCGCAGTATTGCTGGATGGCCGAGGCGATGTCGCCAATGCGGCCTCCGACGCGGCAATGGTCGATGCCTACATAGAGGGCTTCTTTTGTGGTGCGGAGCAGGTCGAGGGTCTTTTCAGAGACTTCGCCCACGGGGAATGTGTAGCACATGTCGCCGCAGTATCCGTCTTTCTTCACCACGGTGTCGATGCCGATGATGTCGCCGTCTTTGAGCACATAGCCGGAGGGGAATCCGTGGACCACTGTCTCGTTGACCTCGATACACAGGGTTGCGGGGAATCCGTTGTAGCCCAGACAGGCGGGGATTGCGCCGTTGTCGTGGATGAATTCGCGGGCGATGGTGTCGAGGTGGCGGGTGGTGACTCCGGGAGCCACATGCGCTGCGAGCTCTCCCATAAGGCGGGAGATGAGCTCGCATGCGGGGCGCATTTGGTCGATTTGCTGTGGGGTCTTGAGGAAAATCATCGGTATCTGGGGCGTTCCGTTGAGATTTAGTAAGCTGAACCGGTGGTGCGGCCTTTGATCTTGCCGTCCTTCATCAGGCCATCATAGTGGTGCATCATCAGGTGGGACTCGATCTGCTGGAGGGTGTCAAGCACTACGCCTACCATAATCAGCAGCGATGTGCCGCCGAAGAATTGGGCGAAGTTCTGGCTGATACCGAAGAAGCGGGCGAAGGCCGGAAGGATGGCCACGATGCCCAGGAAGATAGAGCCGGGGAGGGTGATGCGCGACATGATGGTGTCGAGGTATTCGGCGGTCTTCTTGCCGGGCTTGACACCGGGGATGAATCCGTTGTTGCGCTTCATGTCTTCGGCCATCTGGGTGGGGCGCACGGTGATGGCGGTGTAGAAGTATGTGAAGGCGACGATCATCAGGAAGAAGACGAAGTTGTACCAGAAGCCGTTGATGTCGGAGAATGCGTGGAAGAATCCCGAGCTACCCTCTGATGAGCCGAAGCCGGCCAGAGTGATGGGGATAAACATGATGGCCTGGGCGAAGATGATGGGCATAACGCCTGCGGCATTCACCTTCAGGGGAATGTACTGGCGCACGCCGCCGTACTGGCGGTTGCCCACCACGCTCTTGGCGTACTGCACGGGCACTTTGCGAGTGCCTTGCACCAGGAGCACGGCGCCGACTGTCACGGCAAAGAGCAGCACGATCTCGATGATGAACATTACCAGACCGCCCTGGCCGCCGGTGCTGCCGGGCAGGCGAGAGGTGATCTCATAGAGGAATGCTCCCGGGAGGCGTGCGATGATACCCACCAGGATGATGAAGGAGATACCGTTGCCGATGCCGCGGTCGGTGATGCGCTCACCGAGCCACATGATGAACATTGATCCAGCCGTGAGGATGATGGTGAGGTAAACCATGGTCCAGAAGCCAAAGCCTGCGACGGCGCCGTTGGACGCGTGCATCACCTGGTACTGGAGGTTGACCAGATAGGCGGGAGCCTGCAGGAAGAGAATCAGCACGGTGAGATAGCGTGTGTACTGATTCAGCTTCTGGCGGCCGCTCTCTCCCTCACGTTGCATTTTCTGAAACGAGGGGAGCACCATGCCCAAGAGCTGGATTACGATTGAGGCGGTGATATAGGGCATAATACCAAGCGCAAAGATTGAGGCTTGGGAGAATGCACCGCCTGAGAACATGTCAAGCAGCTGCATCATGCCTGTCTTGTTGGTGAAGGAGCTCAGGGCGTCGATGGCGGCGGGGGATACTCCGGGGAGCACCACGTAGCAGCCAAGACGGTAGATGAACACCAACAGCAGAGTGATGAGCAGGCGCTGACGCAACTCTTGAATGTTCCAGATGTTTTTTAGGGTTTGAACAAAACTCATTGTATCGGATTATAATTTGGTGACGCTTCCGCCTACTTTTTCGATGGCCTCCTGAGCTGCTTTTGAGAAAGCGTGAGCCTCTACGGCAAGAGGAGAGGTGAGGGTGCCTTTTGCAAGGATCTTCACCAGGTGCTTGCGGCCTACGCGGCCGGCTTCGATGAGCTCCTGGATGCCGATTTTGGTGAGGTTTTTCTCTTGAGCCAGAGTCTGGAGATCGTCGAGGTTGATGGGGCGATATTCCACTCTGTTGAGGGATTTGAAACCGAATTTGGGCAGACGGCGCTGAAGGGGCATCTGGCCGCCTTCAAAACCGATTTTGCGAGAATAGCCTGAGCGCGATTTTGCGCCTTTGTGACCGCGGGTTGATGTGCCGCCTTTGCCTGAGCCTGCACCGCGGCCGATGCGGGTCTTTGATTTTACTGAGCCTGCAGCGGGCTGGAGATTACTTAAGTCCATTGTCGTTAAGAGTGCAGTTAAGCGTTAGTCACTTGCACCAGGTGGTGCACTTTTTTAACCATGCCCATCACCGAGGGGGTGTCTTCCTTGATCACGGTGTGGTTCATTTTTTTGAGGCCGAGAGCATCGAGTGTGCGTTTCTGCACGGCCGGTGCGTTGATGCGGCTCTTGATTTGCTTGATTTTGATCTGTGCCATAGTGTGGGAGGAGAGGGGATTAACCGTTGAACACTTTGTCGAGGGTGATGCCGCGCAGAGCAGCAACTTCGGCGGGCGAGCGCATTTCGCTCAGGGCAGCGATTGTGGCCTTCACAAGGTTGTGAGGGTTGGAAGAGCCCTTGCTTTTTGCGAGCACGTCGTGGATGCCAACGCTTTCGAGCACGGCACGCATAGCACCACCGGCCTTTACACCGGTACCGCGAGAGGCGGGGCGAAGGAGCACGCGCGAGCCGCCGAATTTGGCTTCCTGCTCGTGGGGGATGGTGCCGTTGTGCACGGGCACTTGGATCAGATTCTTTTTAGCAGCCTCTACGCCTTTTGCGATAGCGGCTTGCACTTCGTTGGCTTTACCCAGACCCCAGCCGATGATGCCGTTTTCGTTGCCTACGACTACGATGGCTGCGAAGGTGAAGGTGCGGCCGCCTTTTGTTACTTTGGTAACGCGGTTGATGGCTACCAGACGGTCTTTGAGCTCGATGTCAGCGGTTGACTTTACTCTATTGTTTTTTCTTACCATAGTGATTCTTAGAATTTAAGTCCGCCGTTGCGTGCGGCATCGGCCAGGGATTTTACTCTGCCATGGAAGAGGTAACCGTTACGGTCGAAAACGACTACGGTCAGGCCTTGCTCGATGGCTTTTTTAGCGATAGCTTCGCCCACTTTGGCGGCGATTTCGGTTTTGGTGCCTTCCTTGATGCCGCGAGAAGAAGCGCTGCAGAGGGTGACGGCTTTGTCGTCGTCGATGAGCTGAGCGTAGATTTCTTTATTGGAGCGGAACACAGTGAGACGGGGACGTGCAGCTGTGCCGGAGAGGCGACCGCGGATGCGGGCTTTTATTTTGTTTCTTCTGTCTTTCTTTGAAAACATAGCTGATGGAGTTTATTTATTTGGCACTTGCTGATTTACCGGATTTGCGGCGGATCACTTCGCCAACAAACTTGATACCCTTGCCCTTGTAAGGTTCGGGCTTGCGGAAAGAGCGGATTTTGGCGCACACTTGACCCAGGAGCTGCTTGTCATCGCTTTCGAGGATGATGAGGGGGTTTTTGTTGCGTTCGCTCTTAGCTTCCACCTTTACTTCGGGGGGAAGTTTGAGGTATATTGCGTGGGAGTAGCCTAAAGCGAGCTCCAGCACCTGGCCGGTGGCTGTGGCGCGATAGCCTACGCCTACTAATTCAAGTTCTTTCTTATAGCCTTCGGATACGCCTACGACCATGTTGTGGATAAGAGCGCGGTAGAGGCCGTGCTGGGAGCGGTGCTCGATGTCGTCAGAGGGGCGGGTCACGTGGATGTGGCCGTCTTCGACGGAGATGGTCAGGTCGGGGTTGAAGGTTTGTTTGAGTTCACCTTTGGGGCCTTTTACGGTGATAGTGTGTGAGGCTTGGTCAACGTTCACTGTCACTCCGGCGGGTATTGTAATGGGAGCTTTACCTATTCTTGACATTTTCGATGAGTTTTAGGGATTAGTAAACGTAGCAGAGCACTTCGCCGCCGATTTTGAGCTGAGCGGCTTTTTTGTTTGTCATCACGCCTTGGCTGGTAGAGAGGATGGCGATGCCCAGGCCGTTAAGCACGCGGGGCATGTCTTTGTAGCCGGTGTACTGGCGCAGGCCGGGACGGGATACGCGCTTGAGGCCCTTGATAGCGTTGACGTGATCTTGGGGATTGTATTTGAGGGCGATTTTGATGTTGCCTGCAGGGGTCTCGCTCTCAGTGAATTTGTAGTTGAGGATGTATCCTTGCTCGAAGAGAATCTTTGTGATTTCTTTTTTGAGGTTAGAAGCAGGGATTTCCACCACGCGGTGGTTTGCTTTGATAGCATTCCTCAATCTGGTCAGATAATCTGCAATTGGGTCAGTCATTTTTGTTTTTTGTTAAATTGATTGGGGAGGTCCCAACAATATTTAATTTGAAGATAGAAAGAGGGCAGTCCCGGTTATTACCAGCTTGCCTTCTTTACGCCGGGGATGAGGCCGGCAGAAGCCATTTCACGGAACTGGATACGGGAGAGGCCGAATTGGCGCATGTATCCTTTGGGGCGTCCGGTGATAGAGCAGCGGTTGTGCATACGCACGGAAGAGGCGTTTTTGGGAAGTTTCTGGAGCTCCTGGTAGATTTCGTATGCGTCTTCGCCGTTTTTGGCGGCTTGGCGGGCAGCTTCTTTCAGAGCGGCTTTGCGCTTAGCATATTTAGCTACGAGTTTGGCTCTTTTGACCTCACGGGCCTTCATAGATTCTTTTGCCATGTGCAGTAGGGTTTATTTTTTGGCGTTTTTGAAGGGCAAGCCGAATTGGCGCAGGAGTTCGTAGCCTTCTTTGTCGGTGTTGGCCGATGTCACGAAGGTGATGTTCATGCCCATGAGCTTGCTGATGTTGTCGATGTTGATTTCGGGGAAGATGATCTGCTCGGTGATGCCGAGGGTGTAGTTGCCACGGCCGTCGAGCTTGCCTTCGATGCCTTTGAAGTCGCGGATGCGGGGGAGAGCCACACGCACCAGACGCTCCAGGAATTCATACATGCGCTCGCGGCGGAGGGTGACCATAGCGCCCACGGGCATTTTCTTGCGGAGCTTGAAGTTAGAGATGTCTTTGCGCGAGAGAGTGGCCACGGCTTTCTGGCCTGTGATGGCAGAGAGCTCGGCAATGGCGTTGTCGATGATTTTCTTATCTTGAGTGGCAGCGCCGAGACCTTGGTTGATCACGATTTTTTTCAGCTTGGGCACCTGCATGGGGGTGGTGTAGCCGAATTCTTTGGTAAGGGCGGGAACGATGCGCTCCTGATAGTCCTTTTTGATTTGTGTGGTGCTCATTATTTAATTACCTCGCCGGATTTTTTAGAGTAACGAACTTTTTTGCCATCTTCGATGCGGGTGCCGACGCGGGTGGGCTTGCCGGATTTGGGGTCGATCAGCGCCAGCTTGCACAGGCGGATGGGAGCTTCCATCTTGATCAGGCCGCCTTGGGGATGGCGTGCGTTGGGCTTCATTGCCTTGGTGATGATGTTGACACCTTCGACAATAGCACGGCCTTTCTTGCGGTCAACGGAAAGCACACGGCCTTGCTTGCCGCGGTCTTCGCCGGAGAGAACGTAGACGGTGTCGTCTTTTTTGATTAATATTTTGCTCATTTGAGTGATGCTTTAAAATTGGGGGGATTAGAGAACTTCGGGAGCAAGCGAAACGATTTTCATGTTGGCGTTGCGGAGCTCGCGAGCCACGGGGCCGAAGATGCGGGTGCCGCGGAGCTCACCTGAGGGGTTGAGCAGGACGCAGGCATTGTCGTCGAAGCGGATGTAAGAACCGTCGGGACGGCGGATTTCTTTCTTTGTGCGCACAACGACGGCTTTCGATACCGTACCTTTCTTGAGGTCAGAGCCGGGGATGACGCTCTTGACAGTGACGACGATTACGTCGCCCACGGTAGCGTAGCGGCGACCGGTGCCACCCAGGACGTGGATGCAGAGCACTTCTTTAGCGCCTGAGTTGTCGGCTACGTTGAGTCGGGTTTCGGATTCCAAGAGCCGTCTGCGTCCGCAACTGGAGATCGAGGGATTCCTGCTAACGATGTACGACGCACGCCTGCGCCTGGCCAACCAGATCTTTGAAGAACTGAAAG
>CAZNRK010000082.1:0-6968 GCA_964575435.1 uncultured Bacteroides sp. | reverse complement strand
GGGTGATGTCGCCGAGGATGCGGACGGCCAGGCCGGGGCCGGGGAAGGGGTGGCGGGAAATCAGATGGTCGGGCACTCCGAGTTGGCGTCCTACGGCTCTGACTTCGTCTTTGAAGAGCAAGCGCAGGGGCTCGCACAGCTGCAGGTGCATGCGCTCGGGGAGACCTCCGACGTTGTGGTGGCTCTTGATTGTGGTGCCTGTGATTGAGAGGCTTTCGATGCAGTCGGGGTAGATGGTGCCTTGGGCGAGCCATTTGGCGTCGGTGATCTTCTTTGCCTCGGCTTCGAAGACGTCGATGAAGCCTTTGCCGATGATTTTGCGTTTGCGCTCGGGGTCGGTGACGCCGGCGAGCTCGGCGAAGAATTTTTCTGATGCGTCAACGCCGATGACGTTCAGGCCAAGGCTCTGATAGTCGCGAAGGACGTCGTGGAATTCATTTTTGCGGAGCATGCCGTGGTCAACGAAGATGCACGTCAGGCGGTCGCCGATGGCGCGGTGGAGCAGGACGGCAGCCACGGAGGAGTCTACGCCGCCGCTCAGGCCAAGAATCACGCGGTCGTCGCCCAACCGGTCTTTGAGGGAGGCTACTGTGGTGTCGATAAATGAATCGGCATTCCAAGAGCAGGACGATCCGCAGATATTCACCACGAAATTGCGCAGCAAGGTGAGGCCGCAGGTTGAGTGGAACACTTCGGGGTGGAATTGCACTCCCCACGTCTTCATCCCTTGGATGCGATATGCGGCCACGCGCACCTTGTCGGTTGAGGCGATCACACGGAAATCGTCGGGAATGCGTGTAATGGTGTCGCCGTGGCTCATCCATACTTGAGCTCCGGGCTCGATGCCGGCCATCAGGGGGTCGTCATCGCTGACGTAGGAGAGGATGGCGCGACCGTATTCTCGCGTGCCGGCGGGCTCGACTGAGCCACCGGAGACGTAAGCGATGAACTGCGCACCGTAGCAAATGCCCAACATGGGGAGGCGACAGGCGATGGGCTCGAGGTCGGCTTTGAAGGCTTTTTCGTCGTAGACCGAAAAGGGGCTGCCGGATAGGATTACGCCGATTACTTCGGGGTCGTCGTGAGGGAATTTGTTGTACGGGACGATTTCGCAATAAGTGCCGCATTCGCGCACTCGCCGAGCTATGAGTTGCGTGGTCTGCGACCCGAAATCAAGGATGATGATTTTTTCCATATTGTGTTCCGATAGTTTTGCGGATATATTTTCAAATTAAAGCGGAGGCAAGGACGTCGGCCACCGTGGTGACGTAAGTGAAGGTGAGGCCGGAGGTGTATCGTTGGTCGATATCGTCAACGTCCTTGCGATTGTCCTCGCAGAGGATTATATGCGAGATGCCGGCGCGCTTTGCGGCCAGAATTTTCTCTTTGATGCCGCCTACGGCCAAAACCTTGCCGCGCAGGGTGATCTCTCCGGTCATGGCCAGGCGAGGTTGCACCTTTCTGCCGGTCAAGGCCGAAACGAGAGCTGTGGCGATGGTGATTCCGGCCGAGGGGCCGTCTTTTGGTACGGCGCCTTCCGGAAAGTGGATGTTAATTTCATGTTTCTCAAACACTTCCGGGTCGATGCCATACTCAGCACAATGCGATTTCACCCATTTCAGGGCAATCGTGGCCGACTCTTTCATGACATCGCCGAGATTGCCGGTGAGCGAGAGTCGCGGCTCTTTTGAGGGGGAGAGAGAGGTCTCGACCAGGAGAATCTCGCCGCCAACGCGCGTCCAGGCCAGGCCGGTGACCACGCCCGGGATGTCGTTGCCCTCATATAGGTCTTTGTTGTAGGGGGCAGTGCCGAGGATTTCGCGAAGGTGCTCCGGCTGAACGGTTTGCGGAAAGTCCTTACCTTCCATTTTAGCCAAGATATACTTTCGAGCCACCTTTGCCAGGGCTTTCTGAAGCTGGCGCACACCGCTCTCTGCGGTGTATCGGTCAATTATCGCTGTCAGCGCCGCATCAGAAATCTCGAATACATCAGCCGGAATGCCAAGTTCACCGGCATTGCGACGCAAAAGGTGAGCGCGAGCAATTTCGATTTTCTCTTCGTTGATGTAGCCGCTCAGGTTCACGATTTCCAGGCGGTCAAGCAGCGGCTGAGAAAGGGTCTCGAGAGTGTTGGCCGTAGCAATGAAGAGCACGTGAGAGAGGTCAAAATCCACATCAATGTAATTATCGTGGAACCGGGCATTCTGCTCCGGGTCAAGCACCTCGAGCATGGCAGCCGAGGGGTCGCCCTTGTAGTCGGCTCCAATCTTGTCGATCTCATCAAGCACCAGCACGGGATTGCGCGAGTCAGCGCGCTTGATGGCATCAATGATTCGGCCCGGCATCGAGCCTATGTAGGTGCGACGATGTCCGCGAATCTCCGACTCATCGTGCAAGCCGCCAAGCGACACCCGCTGATACCTCCTCCCAAGCGCCCGGGCGATCGACTCCCCGAGCGAAGTCTTACCCACTCCCGGAGGCCCGACCAGACACAGGATCGGCGCCTTCCCCTCGGGATGGTTGATGAGCACAGCCAGCTGCTCGAGGATGCGCTCCTTCACTTTGTCAAGGGCGCAATGCTCGCTATCCAGCTCGCGGCGCGCCTTGTCAAAATCAGTATTCAGGTCTGTCTCCTTATTCCATGGGAGCGAAAGCAAGGTGTCGAGGTAAGAGTAAATAACCGTATAGTCAGGACTCTGAGGATTGTACCTTTCAAGTTTGGCCACCTCCTTCAGGGCCACATCGCGCACCCCCTCAGGCAGTTTCGCCTGCTTGATGCGCTTGCGGAAAGTGCCGGCATCATCCGTTGCATCTCCGTAAAGCTGAGAGTGGATCACCTCGAGCTGCTGCTGCAGGAAAGCCCGCTTTTGCTGCTGCTCAAGTTCGCGATGTGTGCGAGAGAGGATATCATTAGAGAGCTCCGCCTCCTGCATCTTAACCGAAAGAAGCGACAGAAACTCCAGCGCCCGAGCCTTAACCGACACCTGCTCCAGCAGGCCGATCTTTTCTTTGGGGTCAAGGTGGAAATTCGTGATGAGCATGTTCAGAGCCAGAATCTTATCCGACTCCTGGCGCAGCTGCATCATTATCGGCCCAAGAGCCTCCGATTTCAGAGACGCAATCCTCGAGGCCAGATCCATAATGGCATCCATCGCAACATTAAACTCCGGATCTTCCCCCGGATTCTCCTCCGGTTCCTGCACCGGGACCACTACACCACAAAATATCCCCTCAGGTGCTTTTTTCGACTTATGCTCCAGTGTGACAAGTCCGCGCCCCACCACCAAAGCCGTCTTTGAGCCATCAGGCAGCTCAAGCACCTTCAGAATATCAGCCACCACTCCGTGGCGATAAAGATTCCTTACAGAAGAAATATTCTCCTCCCGGGGATCTTTTTGGCAGAAAATGCCCACCGAAAGATTATTACTCTCACAATATTCCGCTACCCTTACGGCCGACTCCCGAACCAAAGAGATCGAGATCGTTACCCCCGGCATGAGCACCAGGTTACGCGTAGGGAGAATCGGAAGACACTCAAAATCAACCGTTTGTTGGAGCCTTTCGATGCTCACGGGTATTTGTTCAATGCTGATATCCATTTACAGAAAACGAAGGGGGAAACGCGGCCGGCACAAACCATATCAAGCCGCAACAGAAAATTTTTCCGCAAAGTTACGAAAAAACCTCCAATTTCCGAAATCCTCAACTTCGATACAAGTAACTTTATCCTCGAAAAAGACGTTACTAGAAAAATCACTCCTTCACCAGATGGGGGAGAGGGAGAATGAAAACCGGGAATATTTATGATTCTGCGGCTATATCTAGAGCATGGTCAAAATCACCCATATAGGAGTGCGTATTTTTTGCATGTCCTACGGAATTCATCTTGAATTCTTCGAGGAACATCTCTTTATTTTCGTCAAAGAGTTTCTTTACTTTGGCAACCTCGGTTTGACGAAGATAACGGCGAAGCAGTTTGTTGTACTCTTTCTCGATTTGCTCACGGGTGAAATTGTCGCTGCGAAGCATAGCCATGAACTTGCCGTCTGAGGCAAGAAAATCATAGAGCGTTGCAGTCTGAGCGTTCCAGAATTGCATCTCCTGTTCACGTTCTTGCTCTGTTGCGTTCATCTTAGCCAGTGCTTCGAAGATTCCTGCAAGGCCGGTCTTTTTACCTTGCTTGCCGTGTGTGGGGGGAGTTGGCTCACCGGATCCTCCGCCGGGTTCTCCTGGTTCTTCCGCTTCAATTTCCTCACCAACGAGTAATCCGAGTTCACCGTCATAGGTTGTCTTGATTGCTCCGATAGGGTCATTCTTTTGGAACATCGAATTATAGATATTGCTGTAACGCTGCCAAAAGTCTATGAAGTCGGCATTTGAAAATTTGGAATCGAGTTCAATCACTCCTTGAAGAAGCACCATACGTGAGTTGTATCTGCCGACGGCTTTCTTCAACATCTTGGCGGCATCGTCAAGATTGGGATCAGCTTCTTCGCCACGAATTGCTACTTCCTGAAGATAACGGTCGAAGGCTTCAATCATGTTTTTTATCCACGTGCGAATGTCTGCATCCATTTCCAGACAAAGGGCGGCGTTAGCCTCTTTGTTCCCTTTGGTTAAACGGTATCGTTCAAACCATTTGGTGTATATGGGTTGAGAGGTGAGGTTACGATATATTTCATCTACGACGGATTTCTCGCGTATGGGGTCGAAGTCGGAGATGACCATGCCGCAGAACTTTTGGAATGCATCGTGAATATTCTTCTCGTTGACATTGCCAAACGAAAAATCGATGATATGACATTCTTCCTTGTATTTTGTTTTGCGGTTTACGCGAGAAATGGTCTGAATAGCATTGATGTCGCGGATTTCCTTGTCGAGGAAAAGAGTGTGCAGCTTAGGCTCGTCGAAGCCGGTCTGCAATTTGTCAACGACAATAATAAGGCCGTTTTTGGCGTTCTTGAAGTTGTCAATCACCTTGTCCTCTGCGATACCATCGTTCATCGATGCGCTCTTCTCATATTTTTGACTGTCGGAATAAACAATTGCTACCGGGGCATCAGCATATTTTGCAAATGGACCGGATGCCGTCCTCTCAGCCATCAATCGACGGATAATTTTGCAATATTCTATTGCAATTGGAATGGTTGTAACGGCAAGCATGGCTTTGCCCTGACCGCGTATCTTACTGTAAATCTGCGAGAGCAACCGGTTGACAATGAATTTAGCTATCGCCTCCATTCGGTCGCGATTCTCGTAGATTTGTTTCTTGGCAAAAGAAACAGATTCTTCCTTGCCTGAGTTGATGGCCTCGGTTACGAGTTGGAGCACTCCGTCGGGGAGCTCGAAGTACATCTTGGCTGGTACGGGGATGATGTGCTTCGTTGGGTCGAGGATATAACCGTCGGCTATGGCCTCTTTCATCGTGTAGGTGTCAAACGGTTTCCAAATGGGATTGAAGTTTGCGCCGCGATGATATTCACCGAAGCGAGCAAGTACTCGATCGCTCGGCGTGGCAGTAAAACCGACAATGAGGTTTTTCTTCACAGAGCCGCGTGTGATGAAGCCGCCGTTTTCATCGAAGATATCTTGCAGTTCATCGAAAGCGGAGAACATCTCCTGATGAACGTCATCGGTATTTGAGCGGTGCACCTCGTCAATGAGGAATGCAACGCGCTTGTCGGTAAAGTCTTTGCCGGCTTTCTCAATAGCGTTTTTCAATTCCCAGAATTTCTGGATGTTTACCACGATGATGCGCCGTTTGTCGCCAAGAGCCTTGACAAAAGTATCTTGGTCAGTGGCTTCAACAAACATGGCTTTGTCAATGTTCATGTTGAGCATCATCGAATCAAGTTGGTCGCGGAGTTGCAGACGGTCAACAACGAGTAGGATCTTGTCATACACCCACTCGCCATTATAGCGCAGGTCTTTGAGTTGCAATGCTGTCCATCCTATAATGTTACTCTTACCGAATCCGGCGGCATATTGGAGCAGCATCGAGTAGACATATTTGTTGTTGCAATAACTACTACGCGTGGCAACAATCTCATCAATCTTATCTTGGGGAGCGCCGAGTGCTATCAGTTCAGCCCGAAGTTTATCAATGAAATAATTCGGTTCTTTCTCGTGGTCGAGAAATTCGTTTACACGCTCGATTATGCGGTCGCAGCCAAATTTTTGTTTGGGGCGCGGACACATCAGTCGACCTGTCTTGTCCTTGTATTCTTTTTTCTGCACCTTTTTGCCGTTCTCTTTGACAATGACAGTCTTGTAGGTGTAGGCCATGAAGTTGTAGTAGAGTATTTCTTTCTCTATCATCTTCTTGGAATACAACGAGCGCATGGCTTCCTCAAAACGTATGCGTGGGTCGATCTCGGCAGTCGCAACAGTTGGCAGCGATTTGAACACCTCCTCGATTATCGGACGGAATGAGGATATGGAGATGGTGTTATCTTGAAAACCTTTCTTCGCTTCGTCGAAAAATTGGCCGGGATTACGCAGAACGTATGTGTCGTTGATGTCGGTAGTGACGAGGTGAACCGATTTCTCAAACGGCCGGAGCATCTGCCTCCGCAGAGTTTGCGACACATCGTTGCCATTGGCAATCTTGGTGTATTCCCAAACGGCTTCAAGATAGTCGCCGGTAACTTTGTTGCGACCATTAGCCCGGGCCGTTTGATTTGTGAAATTGCTCTTTAGTTCGGCATATCCAAGGAAGATGCCGTTGATGAAAAATGATAGGTCAGGCCGAAAGGAGAAAACGCGTTTGCCCTCGTGGTGGTAGGAATAAGTTACTTCCTCAACGGCTGAGAAAATGTTCTTTTTGAAATCTTCATCTCCTTTGAGTTCAGTGCCACTCACATAAATCAATTGGAGGGTTTCACCCTCAAAGGTGATTGAGCGGTTCTTATTGAGGAATATAGCGACGTTGGCACTCGCTTCAATCTTTTTCTTTATATCGTCCATGA
>CAZNRK010000081.1:0-6992 GCA_964575435.1 uncultured Bacteroides sp. | reverse complement strand
ATTCCGCGATATCGAGCTTGAGAAGCAGCTCCTCGAAGAGGCTCAGAAAATCGGTCTTGGCGCTCAGTTCGGCGGTAAATATTTCGCTCACGACATCCGTGTGATCCGTCTGCCCCGCCACGGTGCATCCTGCCCTGTGGGATTAGGCGTGAGCTGCTCTGCCGACCGCAACATCAAGGCAAAAATTAACCGCGATGGCCTGTGGATTGAAAAACTCGACTCTAACCCCGGCGAACTCATCCCCGAAGAGCTCCGCCGTCAGGGCGAAGGTGATGTCGTAAAGATCGACCTGAACCGTCCCATGCCGGAGATTCTTGCCGAACTTTCGAAATACCCGGTTTCGACACGTCTCTCGCTCAACGGCACAATCATCGTGGGCCGCGACATCGCACACGCCAAAATCAAAGAGCGCCTCGACAAAGGCGAGCCTATGCCCGAATATCTCAAAAACCATCCTATCTACTACGCCGGTCCGGCCAAGACTCCCGCCGGTATGGCTTCCGGCTCGTTCGGTCCCACGACAGCGGGACGCATGGACCCCTACGTCGACCAGTTCCAGGCTGCCGGAGGGTCAATGATCATGATAGCCAAAGGCAATCGCTCCAAGCAAGTCACCGACGCATGCCAAAAGCACGGCGGCTTCTATCTCGGCTCGATCGGCGGTCCGGCTGCCGTTCTGGCACAGAACTCCATCAAGAACGTCGAACTCCTCGAATATCCCGAGCTCGGCATGGAAGCCATCTGGAAAATCGATGTCGAAGACTTCCCTGCCTTCATCCTCGTAGATGACAAAGGTAACGACTTCTTCAAGCAGATTTCAGAGCGCTGCTCCGGCTGTCCGATAAAGTAATGTGAAGACCGCTCAACCTAAAGCGCCCACGGCCTGCCGCCGTGGGCGCTTTTGTGACTGTACAAACATTCAACGTAAAGACAAGATGAAACAAATACGGAGACCCTGACCGGGAGGTCGCGTGCGGCCCGCACGCGACATATTGACTGGGAGGCCCATGGCGGCCCGCCGTGGGCAATGAGATAAAAAACAACGGATTAAACGGATTACACGGATTTATTTATTGAAACGATAAACAGGGGTATAGGAGAACAAGGTTTTGATGGTTAAATGTTTGATTAGCAGTCTATTCGATCGCAATCGCGGTCAATGTCAATGTCAATATGTCGCTGTATAATAAAAGTGCGCCGGAGGGAGGGGCCGGCGCACGATAGGATGAGTGGTTAATTATGGCTGTGTAAGCTCACCATGCTTAATTTGGTGGGGTTATCTCACCATCACTTTCTTTCCTGAGATGATGTAGAGGCCCGGAGAGAGGGCGCGGACATCGTCGTCAGAAGCGCCGCGCTTGAGCATCACGCCCTGCAGGTTGTAGATGTCGCGGGAGGAAGTAATATTCTCAGTTTTTGAGGTGAGGTCTTCGATGCCGGAAGTGGAACGATTGATCAGAATTTCAACCTTGGGTACATTGCTGTAGAGGGTCACGCATGTGATGACGCAGGAGTCGGAGGTGATATCCTCGGCATTCTCGCCCATGCGCGCCTTGCGTCGGGCGATTGCCTTGTCTGTGCCGTAGAAGGTGACGAGACCGTCGTTGTCCACATATGCAAGGTCAGGATTTGAGGAAGAGAAAAAGACATAAGGCCGGTCGCAGTCGGAGGGCGATACGGAGGTGAGGATCTGATATGTCTCACCGTCCTTGAGATCGACTGAAGCGGGACCGTCCACCTTTATCTCCTGGACAGGGGTAAGAGGACGGATGTCGGAGAACTGATTCCAGCACGGCTCGGTGGCTGCATATGTCCCGACTTTGTCGGGCGTGACGTAGAGAGGAGCGGAATACGAGGTGAAAGTGTTGGCCTGAGCCGTCGGGGGGACTGGAGCGGTCACGCTCACGCTTTCCAAGGCCTCGCACCCGTCAAAGGTCGACTCACCGATCTGAGAGACGTTCGGACCCATTACTACGTTTTTGAGGTTTGTGTCTCCTCTAAACGCCCCTTCGTCTATATTAGTCAAGGAGGGGGGAAGAATTATCTCCTCCAATGCAGAGCAATTGGCGAAAGCCGAAGTGCCGATTTGAGTCACAGAATTGCTGATAGTTGCTTTTCGTAATGAAGAACAATTAGCAAATGTAGCTGTGGATAAGGCGGATATGGAGTTTGGAATGGTTATTTCCTGAAGGGACGTGCATTCCCAGAATGCAGCTGGACCTAAGATGGTTAGAGAGTTCGGTAATGAAACGGAGGTAAGGCTGGAACAAAAGGCGAAAGCTCGGTCATCAATCTTTGTCACCGATTCGGGGATAGTCAGCGATGTGAGATTGATGCACCATCTGAATGACATAAAGCCGATCGAGACAACGGAATTGGGAATTTCCAGAGTTTTAATGTTAACAGCGGCCATAAAGGCGTAATCCCTAATTTCCTTTATAGTGTCTGGAATCCTGACATCGGTTGCGCTTTCACCTCCGATATAAAGTCCACTATTTTCAATAGAAACAGAAGGCTTTATCACTCCTTTATCTATAAGAATATTGATCAGAGGATTTGAATAAATACCCTCAAATTCAATCTTGCAGAGGGACTCTACGCTATCAAAGTCAGCTATTTTCAGAGCATAACATCCGAAGAAAGCACTTTTACATATTTTTTCTACCGATGCCGGGATTTTTACATATTCAATTGCCGTGCAGCCGGCGAAAGCCCAGGCGCCGATGGTGGAGACTGAGTTGCCAAGATTGAGATTTTTAAGTCCTGTGCAATTATAGAACAGATAGCCGGGGATAACTTGCACCTTATCGCCGAAGGTCACGTTCTCAACGTTGGCCGGGAAAGGATACGAAGTTGAGGTGTACTCTGAAGTGCAATTCTCGGCGTCAAAAAACACTTCCTGCAACCCCGTACATTCGGTAAATGCGTTAGGGTCAAGAATGTGAGTCTTTTCAGGAATATTAATCGATTTCATCGAAGAGCACTTATAAAACGCGTAGAATCCGATAGATTCAATTGAGTCGGGTAGCTTGATTTCAGCAAGAGAGGTACACCCGGTAAAAGTCAGCACCGGGATCTCTTTTAATGAGTTTGGAAAATTGACTGTAGTGAGAGATTCGCAGTTTCCGAAAGCGGCAGTCCCAAGAGAAGTTAGGGATTCCGGCAGGGTCAATGAAGTAATAGGGAGAAAACGAAAAGCGTTCGCGCCAATCTCTTTCAAAGATTCGGGGAAAGTCAGGGAAGCCAATGATGTGCAACTCCAGAATGAATCAATTCCGATTTTGGTTAGAGAATTGCCAAAGTCCACTTCTTTCAAGTCAGTGCAAGAATAAAAAGCATAATCACCAATTGATGTAACGGAATCGTGGAGAGTGAGGGATCTGATGCCCGTGCAGTTGATGAATGCGTTGTTTCCGATTTCAGTCACATCTTCAGGAACGACCAAATCGACATCTTTCATTTCCTCGCCGTTGATATAAAAGCCTTTGGCATAGTACATGGGGTTTGAGTTCGCTGTGCCACCGAATTTAATCCTGAAGATCGATGGAATGCTTGCGAACTCGGCTTTTTGCAAGGCTGTACACTCATAAAACGCTGCCCCACCTATTTCTTTTACAGATTCGGGAATTGAAACAGATGTAATGAAGCCGGCGCCGCAGAAAGTTGATTTGCCTATAGAAATGAGCCCTTCGGGAATGATGACCTCAGTTATCTCCTCACCATTGATAAATAGATGATGGGCACAGCTGAGAGGGTTGGCGCTGTTTGTGACAAAGTTGATATTGCAAAGAGCTTCAATGCTCGCGAACTCGGCTTTTTGCAGGCCGTCGCAAAAGCCAAAAGCCACTTTGTCGATTTCCGTCACGGAAGCAGGGATGGATACTTCAGTAAGAGCCGTGCAATAAGAAAAAGCCCACTCGCCAATCGAAGTCACCGATTCCGGAATGGAAACTTCGGCAAGGGATGTGCAATTGGCAAATGCCCTGTCGCCGATTTTGGTTACGGAATAATCCGCTCCATCTTCTGTGATTTCCGAAGGGATGATGGCGGAGGTGATGTCGGCGTCGGCAGCGGTGACGGTGGCGGTGTGTGAGTCGGGATCGGTTGAGTAGGTGATCTTGCCGATTGTGACATCTGCCGAGGCCATAAAGGCAGAGAGAACGGCGAGAGCGGTGAAGCACAAGCGCAGGATGCCGCCGCGATGGATGGATTTTTTGGAAAGAAGCAAGGTGTCCATGGATTTAAGACGGAGCCCCGGATTCCCCTCGGTGGCAGCAGAAATGTTAGAAAAAGGAGAGCGCAGGAATCCGTATCTGTTACCGTCCTATACCCGGAGGCTTCTCGCATTGCCCTTCAGCAGTCGGACGGCAACGAAGAAGCCCTGCGCTTGTATATGAAAGCCGGCAACGGCCCGTGTCGCATTATCGACACGAAGGCAGCTGCGGAAAAGCATATACCGCGGGCATCTATCGCTGTCCGATTCCCGGCTGCTGAATGAAAATTTTGCGAGAATTTCCGTGTGTCAGGAATCAGCGTTGATAAACGCTCTCATATGTCATCATCCCGCCCCTCGGCCCATGACCGGGCTTCTCGGGCGGTCTGCGCTGCAAAGATACATAATTTTTTGTTTCTCCGCAAGTGATTTTGAAGGGGGATGGGTTTTTCCCTGTGCTAAAGCGTTCAGGTTATGGGGTTTTGTCTTCGAGGAGCTGATTGCCGGAGACTTTAAGGCGGTGGGCGCCGGTGAGGTTGGTTTCGAGCACTTCACGGTCGATTTCGTGAAAACGGTACACGGCTGAGGTGGGGTAACGATTGAAGAAGGGATTATCGTGGAAAAAGAGTCGCACTTGATCAATCTCTTTATGAGATGAGACTACACGATAGTAATCCAGGATCTTCTGCGCTGTGCGCGGGAGCACCTTTACGCCGATGCGCCCTGATTTGAAGTACACGGCCGCGATCACGTGCCAGGTGCGCCTGGTGCTCACAGCCTGCTCTGCCTCCTCCTTTGAGCTGCGATGCGAGATGGAGATATTGCGCCAGTGGGCTGCATTGATGCTTTGCATTATAGCTTTAAAAATCTGCCCGTGGGAAGATGAATCCTGCAAACCGGTCCACAGAATCAGCAAATGGATCATCTCGTGGATGATGGTATCCTCGACCACGTTTTCCGGCAAATTAATACGGGCATTAAATCGCAGGCGAAAATCGCTGTGCACTGTCACCCCCGAGGGTAACCGTCGCTGAATGCTCACGCACTTGCCCAGATATCCCGCTGCATCGGCTATCTCAATAGGCACCACGGGCAGCCTGCCGCCAAACATCCGGGCATTAAACTCCTCAAACCGCTGTTGCACGTACTCAACCGTAAGCTTCATACATAGTCTAATAAAAATTTTAGCCTCAAAACCTGATGGCCAAGCAAAGGTAAGGATATTATCCCGATATTGCAAATTTGCATCCGGCCCAATAATAAGTAGATGTAGGGAGGGGCGCCGGCACCCTTCGAGGCTGAACTTTCGCATATGGCGGATGTTTTCAAAATAAACCGGGCGCCTGAAAATTGGATGTGCCTCGTGTATTGAAGGATCACTTGCTTTGATACTTCGAGCCTGTGACCGAAGTCAGATGTGTTGCTAATCGGCTAATAGAGTCTTTGAAGGATATCAGATGTCCCGGATATTAAGGCATATCGGGGGATAGCTTTCACCGTCGTAAATGACACTGGTTGTATTGATGTTGGGAAGAAGGCGTTTCAGAGCGTTCATGTTTTCTCTGTAATCAGGGCGCAACATCTTCCCTGCTTTCATTTCATATAGGTTAAGACCTTCGGGTGTCATCAACACCGCATCCACTTCTTTACCGGATTGTTCGCGATAGAAATAAAGATTTGGATCAAGATCATTGTTGAATTGATTTTTAATTAGCTCGCATACTGCCATATTCTCGAAAATTGCACCTTTCAAAGGATGGCTTTCCAGTTGTTCAAAAGATGCAACGCCAAGCAGATAGCACAACAAACCGGTATCATAGAAATATACCTTCGGCATTTTTGTGAGTCGTTTGGCAATATTATTGAAATAGGGCGACAGGTGAAATGCGATATATGAAGTGGACAGCATAGAAAACCACTCGGAAACTGTCTTGGAGGTGACGCCGACTTCCCGAGCAATGGCCGAGGCGTTAAATTCAGAGCCGACGCGAGTGGCTAATAGCCTGACAAATTTGTCAAAATCGAGGAGATTCTTGATTTTGAGAAGGTCGCGTAGGTCTCGTTCAATATAAGTATTATAATAATTCCGGTAAAATCGATGTGGTGCATCATGATCGATAATAACACCGGGATATTGGCCATGCCACATTAGATTTTCTATAGGAATGTCGAGATCGCTTTTATCCATCTCTTTAAAAGAGAAGGGAAGTAAGGTGAAAAGGGCCGCTCGACCTGCCAAAGATTGCGTGACAGTTTTCAATAACGAGAAATTACAACTTCCGGTGAGGATATAGCGGAGACTTTTATTTTCATCCACCCGAACTTGAATCATGGAGAGCAATTCGGGAACGTGTTGTACCTCATCGATGATGACATGGTCTCCCAAGTCTTCTATAAAGTTAACGGGGTCTTCAATTGCAGCCGTTCTGGTCACAATATGCTCCAGATTTACATAGTTATAATCAGGATAAAGATGCCTGCAAAGATAAGTTTTCCCGGACTGCCTCGGTCCGGTAACAACAATTACCGGGTAAAACCGGGCTGCATCCTGTATTTTTGAAGAAATTATCCTTGGTTTATAATCTGCCATGCTGATAAGAGATTTTTAAGTGAGAGTTTAATTTTTTTAAGGTAGGAGTTTAAATTATTTAAATCGACACTCCGAATATTTTGGAATTTAATTCCGAAAAATTTGGAGTGCCACTCCGAATTTTTATTTATGTCTAAAAAAAGAGGCGTTAAACCTCTGTATTATTGCGGAGAGACCGGGAGTCTTGGC
>CAZNRK010000080.1:0-7322 GCA_964575435.1 uncultured Bacteroides sp. | reverse complement strand
TGGTGATGGGATTGTTCTCGAAGTCGAAGTTCTTGTCGTTGCTCTCGCACACCATGTCCATGTGGCCTTGGAGGATGACCACGGGAGCGTCTTCGTGACCGGGGGTGGCCGGCACAGACATCAGCACGTTGCCGATGGGGTCGGTGGTGACTTCCACGTTATGCTTGTGGGCGAAGTCGATTAGATACTGGCGGATTTTTTCCTCTTTTTTTGAGGGGCGGGGCACCTTGGTGATCTCATCAAAGATTTCGAACACACGTGCCGGTTTCAGATCTCGAATAGTCATAAGAAATCGGGGTTTATGGTTAAGTAATATTCAATAAACGGAAATAATGTTAAAAAATGCGGTTTTGCGCCCTCTAAGTTACGAAATAAATTTGAGATATAGTGCAAATTTTAGAAGAGATTTGTATATTTGCACTCGAAAAAGGAAAACGACCCCAATGACCACCATTTTTCTCGCCATTTTTCTCCTTTTAGCTGCCTTTATTCTCTTGGGCGTAAAGGTGCTTTTTGTGAAAGGCGGAAAATTTCCCTCAGGCCACGTCCACGACCAGGCCGCCCTGCGGGACAAGGGCATCGGGTGCGCCTCTTCCCTATCCGAGACTAAACGCAAATAAATTACACCTATATATAATTACCATCACAGTCATCAATGAAGAAAATATTCTCAGCCGGTATTGCCGGCATCGCTCTCATTTTCGCCGCTTCCTGCTCCTCATCCGATAACAAAGCCAACACCGCCGCCCCCGTAGCCGCCGAGCCTCACGAAACCTCAATCAACATCCGCTACGTGGTGCTCGACTCAATATACAAACACTACACCCTGGCCCAGCTCACCACCTCCGAGGCCCAGACCATGGCCATGCAGCTGCAATCATACCAAAATCAGCTCGCCTCCCAGCTCCAAAACCAAGCCAACTCCATCCAGCAGAAAATGCAAAACAACGGCTACCTCTCTCAGGCAAGCTACGAGGCTGACATGAAGCAGCTTAACAACAATCAGAACGCCTTCCAGAACCAGTACGCCCAGCGCGAGGCAAAGGCCAGCCAGGAAATGGCCATCAAGCAACAGGCACTCCTTGACTCGATCAACAACTTCATCCTCGTCTTCAACAAGGAGCGCAAATATGACGCCATCCTCTTCAAAGATGCCGGTCTCTACTTCAACCCCGCTCTTGACATCACAGCCGAGGTGATCGAAGGCCTGAACGCCCGCTATCAGGCCCCCGCTGCTGCCACAAAAACCGAAGATAAAAAGAAATAACTCCCCCACCCCGCATAGTCGGGACGGTCGCAATACGCATACACGGTCGCCAACCCCACGGCGGCCGTTTTTTTATCCCCTCCTCTCTTTTATCCCCTCTTCTCTTTTTATGGAAAATTTGCACGTTTGCGCGTTTTTTCTTACCTTTGCACGGAAAAAAGTGTTTAGAGCATCGGATTGTTCGGCTTACCTTACTTCGAAATTACATTAAACTCTTACATATCAATCATTTAATCATGAAAAAATTATTCATTTCGCTCTGCGCGATGATGGCAATGTGTCTGGCCGGATTCTCCGTTCAGGCTGCTGTTGATGCCGTATATATCTGCGGCGCCATCAATGGCCAGGGCTGGAAGCCGGGACCTTCGGCTATCAAACTAAGCACCATTGAAAACGGGTGGTTTAAACTTGATGTCACAAGTGTAGGTGAGCTCAAAGTCTCTTCAACTGTAGGCTCCACCGACAACGACTGGAACGGATTTAATGCAGGCGTATACTTATACACCCTTGCCAACGAAGCCCTCAACGCCGAATATGCTACCAAAGGCACGAACCCCAATGCCAACTCTTCAATCCCTGCCGGCACTAAAGTGCTCTATATCAGCTGCGACATGCAAAAAGCTGCCGTATCAGACGGCACATGGGTGCCTGAAGCCTACTCTGAAAACGGCGGCGGTGGCGACGACCCCATCCCCGGTGGCGAATACACCGTAAAGGTCGATGTCACCATCCCCGGCTGGACCGCTGTAAACTGCTACTACTGGGGCGGATCAGCCTCTGCACCCGAATGGCCCGGCGATGCCATGACCCATGAAGGCAACAATATCTGGTCTATCACCTTCTCTGGCAAGCCCGAAAACGTGATCTTCAACAACGGCAACGGCGAGCAGACAATTGACCTCGATTTTGAAAACAACAAGACTTATGTACTCCGCTCTAAGGAATCTGTTCCCGGCAAGGGAGAACAGTGGACTGAGACCCCACAAGGCGGTGGCGGCGACGACCCCATCCCCGGTGGAGATTACTTTGTAAACGTGGACGTTTCTATCCCCGGCTGGACAAATGTAAACTGCTACTATTGGGGCGGTGCCACAGCTCAGTCTTGGCCCGGCGATGCCATGACCCACAAAGGCAATAACATTTGGACAATCACTTTCCCCAGTGCTCCCGCCAACGTTATCTTTAATAACAACGCCGAACAGACCGTAGACTTGGAATTTGAAAACGGCAAAACCTACGTGCTTCGCTCCAAAGTGCCCGTTCCCGGCAAGGCAGACCAGTGGACTACAGAAGGCAACGACCCCGGCCCCGTGACCGGTCTGTCAAACACCCTCCCCGTCCTCTACATCAACATCTACCAGACCAACGAAGACGGCACATTCAAACTCGATGCCGCCGGCAACAAAATCTACGACAACTATCAGCTCCAGGTCGAGGAAATCGACAAGAACTATCGCTCCGGTGAATACTGGCTCGACATGAACGGCTGCACCACCATCCCCGGCCAGAACGTCGGCAGCAAAGAAGAGCCCCTCCCCCTGGAAATGAAAGGCCGCGGCAACTGGACCCGTAAAGGATTCGCCAAAAAGCCCTTCAAGCTCAAACTCGGCAAAAAGCAGACCCTGCTGGGCATGGGCGACAAGTCGAAACACTGGGCCATCCTCGCCCACGCTGACGATAACTTCGGCTACATGCGCAACTTCACCGGCTTCAACCTCGGCCAGCGCATCGGTCTGCCCTGGACCCCCTCGCAGCAGCCCGTTGAGGTTGTTATCAACGGCAACTACCGCGGTCTTTACTTCCTCACCGAATCGATTCGCGTTGGCGACGGTCGTGTGCCCATCGCCGAGCTTAATGACAACGAAACCCAGCCCGAGCTCATCTCCGGCGGCTACCTCGTAGAGCTCGACAACTACGACGAAACCAACCAGACCCAAATGGCAGAGAAAGTCTGCTCAAGCGCTCACCCCCCCATGGTAGACGTGCTCCGCGTCACCTGGGACACCCCCGAAGAGTACAGCGAAATCCAGCAGAAATTCATCCGCGAGCAATTCTCAGCAATGAACGACCTGGTAGGACAAGCCGACAAATCAAAAGGCAACGACTTGTGGTCATACCTCGACCTCGATGATGCCGCACGCTACTACATCGTAATGGAAATCTGCAGCCACACAGAGGCCTACCACGGTTCAACCTACCTCTTCCGCGACCGCGGCGCCGATCAGAAATGGCACTTCTCGCCCCTGTGGGATATGGGCAACGCCTTCAACGGCCCCTCAAACAACTACTTCTACACCGCCGCTCCCTTCGGCACCACATGGCTCCCCTCCATGCTCTGCAACGCCAAATTCATGGACAAGGTGAAAGAAACATGGAAATGGTTCATGAGCCAGTGCTACAACGGCCAGCCCACATCAAGAAGCGGAGAAACCACAAGCTTCTTCGATGATCTCGACGCCTACGCCTCAGCAATCGCAGAAGCTGCAAAAGCCGACCGCAAACGCTGGGCCGGACAGCCCACACCCGCCAACGGCCAGGAAGTGTGCGACAACTCCGACATCAACTCCAGAAAAGCTGCCACCAAAGAAAAAATCAACAGCAAGATCAACTGGCTCAAGCAGCAGTGGGGCGACTACAGCAACGGCTTCTTCGCCGAGCCCGAACGCGACACCACACCTGCAGCCAAGCTCCCTGAGTACGTAACCGGCATCGGAGACATCCTCGACATCGAGACCGAAAGCGGTGCACCCGTATATTACAACCTCCAGGGCATCCGCGTTGCAGCCCCCGAAGCCGGCAACATCTACATCGAGCTTCGCGGCACAACCTCACGCAAAGTGGCCTTCTAAGCCCCACTGCTGCCCCACCCTATAAAAATCCCGCCCAAAAGCGGGATTTTTTCTTTTCCTTTACCGTCCTAAAAATCAGCAACTTAAGACTCAGGGGAGAAAATTTTCAAAAAAAATTCAAAAAAAATTGCTCAAAGGCTTGCAGATTCCAAAATCTTGCCGTAACTTTGCACCGCAAAAGCAAAGAAACACTCTCCCAAAGAAAACGAGGTGCGGTAGTTCAGCTGGTTAGAATACCTGCCTGTCACGCAGGGGGTCGCGAGTTCGAGTCTCGTCCGCACCGCCAGAGGAGAGAGGAGAATGAGTAATAGTTAATCACCCGATTACGTTACTCATTCTTTCTTTATAACCCCATTCCAAATCCCCCACCCATGAAAATTTACACCCGAACAGGCGACAGCGGCTCCACCTCCCTCGTAGGTGGCACCCGCGTGGCCAAATCCTCACCCCGCCTCGAAGCCTACGGCACCGTCGACGAGCTCAACTCCCACATCGGCCTCCTCCTCAGCCTTGAAGGCATCCCCCAGACCCACCGTAGCCTCCTGAGCTTAATCCAGCATCGCCTCTTCAACCTCGGCTCAGTGCTGGCCACTGAGCCCGAATCAAAATTCCAGCCCGAAGGCATCTCTCCATCCGACATCCAAGCTCTCGAGCAGGCCATAGACGCTGTCGACGCCGCTCTCCCCACCCTGCGACAATTCATCCTCCCCGGAGGGTCACAAGCAGCAGCACAGGCCAACGTGGCCCGCACCGTGGCCCGCCGTGCCGAGCGTCGCATCATCGCTATGGCTGAAGCCGGATGTCCCGTCGATGCCGACTCCATAAGATTCATCAACCGCCTTAGCGACTACCTGTTCATCCTTGGTCGCCTCATCAACCATTGCGCCGGCATCCCCGACACCACTTGGGACAAAACTCCCGAAATTTAGCAATATTTAACATCCCTCACCCCTATTCCTGCAAATAAAACAGTAACTTTGCAGCCCCAAACACAAAATACCCTTTAGCTATGTACAGCCGACAATCAAACGTATACTGGACCCTCGAGCTCGCCTCAAAGCTCGAAGACGCACCCTGGCCCGCCACCCGCGACGAGCTCATCGACTACGCTCAGCGCTCCGGTGCCCCCCTTGAAGTCATCGAAAACCTCCAGGAAATGGAAGACGAAGGCGAAACCTACGAATGCATCGAAGACATCTGGCCCGACTATCCCTCCAAAGAAGACTTCCTCTGGGACGAAGAAGAATATTGATATTATCTGGAATTTAACTCACGAAAAATCAAACAAGGTGACCGACACTCAATGTTAGTCACCTTTGTTTTACCCCATTTATAGCCTGAAATATGCGAACGTCTTAGTCTTTTTTAATCTCAAGATTTCTCGTTCAACACAAGGCTGATGAATTTATTTACTTCTGCTCTATACAGAGGTTCATTATGGAGATTCTCAATATAGTATTTCGGAATTGAGCCATACCCGAATTTGGCACCTAAAATGGCACACGCTATAGCCGCATTCGTGTCGGCATCCCCTCCTTCGTTTACGACTGCTCTCAGACCCTCTTCAAAAGACTTTGCGTGCCAGTAGCACCATAAGGCGCTCGACAGGCTCCTCAAGGTATATCCTATCGAAAAAGGCTCATCTAAATCAAGATCAGAGATGTCCATGCTTTGATATGCAAGATCCACCCATTCTATTATCCTCTCATCGTATTGGCGGGCAATATCTTTTATCTCTTGAATGCTCAACTCATGATTATTCCACACAAGATTGTGAATTATGGAGGTGACAATGACGCACGAGCCGACACACCGGGGGTCATAATGCGTCAGCTTGCATATCTCCTCAGTCTGTAGCACCGGATTGCCTGGAATGAGTCCGATTACTGAAGTACGCATCAACCCGCCGTTGGCGGCACTTTGCCCGTGAGACAAATCCCACCAAAGCTTAGAGCACATCTCAGGCTGCTCAACATAATCCCTCATGCACAGCACCTTATATGTATGGGCGCCGATGCCCATAGGGTCGGTATTAAACCAGTCCTTGAAATTCCGGGCTACCTTCCTGATGTTGAAGCCACCGCTCTCGTATGCAGAGAGGATGCACAGCATCATATCCGTATCATCAGTCCAAGCACCAATATTCCACCTGCTGCGGTGTGGATCCTGAGTTATCTGATCATACCGGGATAAACCTGTCGGGTAATTTCTCTCGACCTCCTCCTTGTTCATGAACTCACTCCCAAGGCCAAGGGCATCGCCTATAGCCTGTCCGTAAAGGCATCCACGCATCTTATCTGCTATCATAAGTACAAAGTTTAAAATTAAAAAAGAGACATTCAGGATCTAACCTGCACATGGCAGGCACGCGCAAAATTACGAAAAATTTTCCTAATCCACCTTCCCACCCTACCCGATAATAACAACCAAAAGACATGTAAAAAAAGAAAAAAGGGAAATAACAGGGAAAAATAGGGAAATTTAAAAATTTTTCCCTATTTCCCCTCGGCTGATAAATGCGAAATACGAAATCTTTTTCCTAATCATCCCCTCCGCCATAATAGCGGAAAGTGAATCCCAAAATTCTCATTTTATGGCAAATTTGACTCTAAAGTTTGTCATTACTGATTTTTTTTGTACTTTTGTATGACGGATAGATTTCTGACTCGCGTCCTCTACTATGCCTTAAATGTCTTTTTGGGATAAAATCATAGAAGGTTTCAATGGTTCTGCTAAAAAGCGATCTCACTCTCAGGATGTTTCTCATGACGCATCCCGTTACGCTTTTATTGATATCGAGGTCGGAGTAAAGGACCATAAAATCCACGACATTGGAGCGCTTCGACACGACGGCGGCATTTTTCATTCTGCCATAAAGCACGATCTATTGGATTTCTTGAAAGATGTGGATTTTATATGCGGCCACAATATTATCCACCATGATTCAAAATATATTTTTGGCGAGAAGCCTCATAAATATCTTTTAGTCGACACCCTTTATCTATCTCCACTGCTCTTCCCCGAGCGCCCTTACCATCATTTGCTGAAAGATGACAAATTGATCGTGGATCAGATCAACAATCCGGTCAATGACTGCAAAAAAGCACGTGATCTGCTGATGGATGAGGTAGCCGTATGGAGCAATCTTTCACCTTCACTTCAGACCATATATTCTACGCTGCTCCACGATCGCGCGGAGTTTGACG
>CAZNRK010000079.1:0-7406 GCA_964575435.1 uncultured Bacteroides sp. | reverse complement strand
TATCACCGCCCATCCCGGGCGGTCCGGGATGTGTCGCGCGCGGGCCGCACGCGACCTCCCAGTCACCCCACAAGACCTCCCAGTCACTATTAACACCTATATAATATATGTATAAGCGATTTTTTGGAATGGCGATGTTGGCGCTGCCGATGATGGCGGCGGCTGTGACGCCTCTTTGGATGCGTGATGCAAAGATTGCGCCGGATGGGTCGGCGATTGTGTTTACCTACAAGGGCGACCTCTGGCGAGTGCCTGCCGTGGGTGGCGAGGCTGTGCGCCTGACGGCTACGGAGGCCTATGAGCAGACTCCGGTGTGGAGTCCGGACAGCAAGACGATAGCCTTTGCGGGCAACCAATACGGCAGTAACGATGTCTACACCATCCCGGCCACGGGGGGTGTGCCCGTGCGCCTGACCGTGAACTCGGCATCGGAGATTCCCGTGGGCTGGACGCCCGACGGCAAGAATGTGCTTTTCTCCGCCGCAATCCAGGACCCGGCCACCAGCGCGATGTTTCCTTCGGCGAGGATGACCGAGCTCTACTCGGTGGGAGCCAAGGGCGGAGCGGTGACGCAAGTGCTTGGCACTCCGGCTCTTGACCTCAGCTTCCTGCCTGACGGCAAGCGTATGCTATACATGGACGTGAAGGGATTTGAGGACGAATGGCGCAAGCACCACACCTCGTCTGACACTCGCGATGTATGGCTCTATGACCCCACAACCGGCAAGCACACCAACCTGACCAACCGCCAGGGCGAGGACCGCAACCCGGTGGTGGCCGGCGAGGATTTCTATTTCCTGAGCGAACGGGATGGCGGGAGCATGAACGTGTACCGCGCTCCGCTCAGCGCTCCCGGGCAGGTGACCGCCGTGACGAGCTTCAAGACTCACCCCGTGCGCTTTCTCTCCCGCGCCCAGGATGGCACTTTGTGCTTCACCTACGATGGCGAGATCTACACCCTCAACCCCGGCGGAAAGCCGAAGAAAGTGGCTATCTCGCTGCTTGACAACGAGTTGGCCATGCCCGTAAGGCTCACCGGCCAGCCCCTGCAATGGACGGCAGCCTCGCCCGACGGCAAGGAGGTGGCCTTTATCTCCAGAGGCGAGGTGTTTGTGACCTCGGCCGACTATGCCACCACCAAGCAGGTGACCCACACGGCGGCCGCCGAGAGCGACGTGACCTGGGGCAAGGATAACCGCACATTATATTATGTGAGCGAGCGCGATGGCAAATACAACATCTACAAGGCTACTATCGCGCGCGAGGATGACCCCAACTTCCCCAACGCCACGCTCATCAACGAAGAGCCCCTCTTCAAGGCGGACGGCCATGAGCGCACGTCGCCCCAGCTCTCGCCCGACGGCAAGAAAATGGCCTTTGTGCTTGACCGCAACAAGCTGGTGGTCATGGACATGGACTCGAAAAAGGTGACCGAACTGACCGATGCCCGCACCCACCCGCAGCGCCGGGGGCACATCTCCTACCAGTGGAGTCCCGACTCAAAATGGATAGCCCTTGAGGTGATCGCGCGCAAGCACGAGCCCTACGGCGACATCGCCGTGGTCAACGTCGAGGATGGGAAGATGATAAATCTGACCAATTCAGGATATTTCGACGAGTCGCCCCGCTGGGCCTACGACGGCAACGCAATCGTCTTTGCCTCAGAGCGTTATGGTATGCGCAACCATGCCTCGTGGGGGTCGATGAGCGATGTGATGATCGTGTTTCTCAATCAGGAAGCCTACGATAACTACCTCCTGAACAAAGAAGACGCCGAGCTCGCCGCCGAAAAGGAGAAAAAAGCCAAAAAAGACGAAAAAAGCGATAAAAAGGACGAAAAATCAGACAAAAAGGACGGAAAATCAGACAAAAAGGACGATAAAGACAAGAAAGACGATGTAAAAGCCATCGTAATCGAGCCCGAGGGGCTGGAGAACCGCACCGTGCGCCTCACGCCCTTCTCCTCCGACCTCTCTGACGCCTTCATCACCTCCGACGGTAAGACCCTCTACTTCATCGCCTCCTCAAACGACGGACGCACCCTCTGGAAGCACGACATGCGCGAGGGCGAGACCTCCACGGCTAAGGCGCTCCCCGGCGGGCTTTACGCCTTTGAGGTGACGCCCGACGGCAAGAACGTGTTTATCGTGGGCTCAAGGATTCAGAAATTCAGTCCTTCTTCAGACAAGCTCACCGCCGTGGCCTACAGCAACACGATGAAGATGGACCCGGCGGCCGAGCGCGAGTTCATGTACGACAACATGGTGCGCGAGGAGCGCGAGCGTTTCTATGACGTGAACATGCACGGGACAGACTGGAAAGGGCTGACCGAGCACTATCGCCGTTTCCTGCCCCACATTAATAATAATACCGATTTTGCCGAGATGCTGAGCGAGCTCTTAGGCGAGCTCAACGTGAGCCACACCGGCAGCCGGGCGCGCGCCACGGGCAGCTCATACGCCGAGCGCACCGCATCGCTGGGTCTGCTGTATGATTTCACCTACACCGGCCCGGGCCTGAAGGTGGCCGAAGTGGTGGTGGGCGGACCTTTTGACAAGGCATCGTCGAACATTGCTCCCGGCACCATCATCGACAAAATCAACGGCGAGGCCCTCTCCGCCGATCAAGATTACACCACTCTGCTGACCGACCTGGCCGGGAAGAAAACCCTTGTGAGCTACCACAATCCCACCACCGGCGAGAAAGGCGAGGAGGTGGTGAAGCCCGTGTCGGCCGGCGCGATGAGCGACCTTCTCTACCGCCGTTGGGTGAAATCGCGCGCCGACGAGGTTGACCGTCTCTCAGGCGGCCGACTGGGCTATGTGCACATTGAATCGATGGGCGACGACTCGTTCCGCACCGTGTACAGTGACCTGCTGGGCAAATACAACGACCGCGAGGGCGTGGTGGTCGATATCCGCTGGAACGGCGGCGGCCGCCTGCACGAAGACGTGGAGGTGCTCCTTTCGGGCAAGAAATACCTGACACAGGTGATACGCGGAGTGGAGAGTTGCGACATGCCCTCGCGCCGCTGGAACAAGCCCTCAATCATGCTTATGAGCGAGGCCTGCTACTCCAACGCACACGGCACGCCGTGGGTCTACAAGCACCAGGGGCTGGGCAAACTCGTGGGCATGCCCGTGCCGGGGACGATGACGTCGGTCAACTGGCAGACGATGCAAGATCCGGCGCTATACTTCGGCATCCCCGTCATCGGCTACCGCACGGCCGAGGGGACGTATCTTGAAAACTCGCAGCTCGAGCCCGATGTGAAAGTGGCCAACGACCCCGCCGCCATCGTAAAAGGCGAAGACGCACAGCTGCGCGCCGCCGTAGAGACTCTGCTGCGCGACATCGACGCCGCAAAGAAGAAGTAACGACATAAGTACAACGACATGCTTAAAAGGGGCGCTCTGACCGAGCGCCCCTTTTCTGCAATTTTTATACGTAATTAATTGTGAATGTGAGGGTTGTAGTCGTCGCCACAAGTGGCGACCCTACTCTATTGAGCGGAGGGGTTGGAGCGTTGGGGCTGTCGCCACAAGTGCGACCCTACTTGAGGTCGCCGGAGAGGGCTTTATCCATCTCGATGGCGGCGTGGCGGCCATCGCCCATAGCGAGGATTACGGTGGCGCCTCCGCGCACGATGTCGCCTCCGGCAAAGATGCCCTGAATGGAGCTCTGCATGGAATCAGAGACCTCAATGGTGCCGCGCCGGCTCACCGACAGACCCTCCACAGAGTTGGGGATCAGTGGGTTAGGCGAAACGCCGACGCTGACAATGACCTCGTCGATCTCCAGCTCCGTGACGGCACCCTCGACGGGCACCGGGGAGCGGCGACCGCTTGCGTCGGGCTCGCCCAGCTCCATGCGCTGAAGGCGCACCTTGCAGACGCGGCCCTTGTCGTCGCCGATGTATTCGATGGGATTGTGGAGCGTGAGAAATTCCACACCCTCCTGGCGGGCGTGGTGCACCTCTTCGGCGCGGGCAGGCATTTCCGCCTCGCTTCGGCGGTAGATGATGTAGGCCTTGTCGGCGCCCATGCGCAGGGCGGTGCGCACAGAGTCCATGGCCGTGTTGCCGCCGCCGACCACGGCCACGCGATGACCGCGCTTGACCGGAGTGGCATATCCCGGGCGACCGGCGCCCATGAGGTTGATGCGGGTGAGGTATTCGTTGCTCGACATCACTCCGGCAAGGTTCTCACCCGGAATGCCCATAAATCGGGGTAGGCCGGCGCCCGAGGCCACGAAAATGCCACGGTAGCCGTCGGCTTGTAAGTCATTTATGGTCAAAGTCTTGCCCACCACGATGTCGGTGTAGAACATCACGCCGAGAGCCTTGAGGGCATTGATTTCATGGTCAACGACCGAGTTGGGGAGGCGGAATTCCGGGATGCCATACTTGAGGACACCGCCGATCTCGTGGAGGGCCTCGAAAACCGTGACATCATAGCCGCGTTTGGCCATCTCGCCGGCAAACGACAACGCAGCCGGACCCGAGCCCACGACCGCAACCTTCACGCCCTTGCGCGGAGGCAACTCTGGCATCTGCGCGCCCATAAGGCGGTCGGCATCAGCGGCATAGCGCTCCAGATAGCCGATGGCCACGGCCTCCTTGCCCATCTTCAGGTAGAGGCAGCGACTCTCGCATTGCTTCTCTTGCGGGCACACACGACCGCAGACCGCCGGGAGCGCTGAAGTCTCTTTGAGCACGCGGGCGGCCGCGGGGACGTCGCCGCGCTGGATGTTTTTGATGAATCCCGGGATGTTGATGCCCACGGGGCATCCCTGCACGCAGCCGGGCTCCGGGCAGTCGAGGCAGCGTGTGGCCTCAAGGACGGCTTGCTCCGGGGATATGCCTTGGTTCACCTCCTCGTTGCAGGTGATGCGGTAGGCCGGGTCGAGTTCCGGCATTTTGACGCGCGGGATGGCAGTGCGCTCTTTTGCGGGGATGGCCCGGCGCAGTTCGTCGCGCCATTGAGCCGAGCGCGGGGCTGAGGTATTATTGTCCATTTTGGTAGATAATTAGCTGTTACGTAAGCGGTTAAGCATTTCATCAAAGTCGACCTTGTGGGCGTCGAATTCCGGGCCGTCGACACATACGAAGCGGAGCTTGCCGTCGACTGTGACGCGGCAGGCGCCACACATGCCGGTGCCGTCGACCATTACGGTGTTGAGCGAGCAGACCGTGGGGATGTCATATTTTCTGGTGAGGGCGGCCACGAATTTCATCATGATAGCCGGGCCGATGGTGACGACCAGGTCGACCTTTTCAGCCTTAATCACATCTTCAACTCCTTGGGTCACAAGACCTTGGCGGCCGTAACTGCCGTCGTCGGTCATGATTATTACCTCGTCGCTGTGCTGGCGCACCTGCTCTTCGAGGATGATGAGGTCCTTGGTGCGGGCAGCCAGAACGGAGACCACACGGTTGCCGGCAGCCTTCATCGCCTTGATAATCGGCAAGAGCGGGGCCACGCCCACGCCTCCACCACAGCACACAACAGTGCCGGCGCGGTGAATATCGGTGGCGCGACCCAGAGGACCGACAACGTCGGTGAGGTAGTCGCCGGCGTTGAGAGCGCAAATATCCGTTGTGGAGGGACCTACGGCCTGGACCACGAGGGTGATGGTGCCGAGGGCCGGGTCGGCATCGGCGATGGTCAGGGGGATGCGCTCGCCTTTATCGCCGCAACGCACGATAACGAAATGGCCCGGACGCCGGCTGCGAGCAATCAGAGGCGCCTCGACCACCAGTTTTACCACTTTTTCAGAGAAATATTCTTTTTCTACAATGCGATTCATTTTAGTTGGGAGTGTAGAGTTGATGTAGGGTCGCACCATGGTGCTTCCGTTACAATTTATGATGATGAGTAAGTTGGGTGCAAAATTACGGAAAAAATCGCAAAAACACAATTACTATTCGTAATATCCTTAAATTTTCATTAAAAAATATTAAATATAGGTGGTTTTTCACCCCTACCCCCTTGCGGAATGGAAAATAATGGTTACCTTTGTGCGTGTGTTTTTCATAGTATTAGATTAAGATAAAGGTTTAAAGGAAAAGAGATGTCGTGAGACATCTCTTTTTTTGCACATAAATGACCCCGGAAAGAAGAGAAAAGGCTGCGCCCGGGGGTGCAGCCTTTGAGATTGAATAAGAGAGGGAGGGATTATTTCTTCATGTCGGCCACTTTCTCGATGATGCGTTTGAGCTGCTCCCAGAAGCGCTCAACGGCGGGAATGTGCATGCGCTCTGAGGGAGAATGCACGCCCTGGAGCGTGGGACCGAACGACACCATGTCGAGATTCGGGTTCTGCTTCAGGAACAGTCCGCACTCCAGACCGGCGTGGATGGCCGTAACTAAAGGCTTGATGTGGTAGAGCTCCTCGTAGGCGTCGGCAGCAATCTTCATGATTTTTGAGTCCATGTTAGGCTGCCATCCGGGGTAGCCGTCGCCGTGGGTCACTTCAGCACCGGCCAGAGAGAAGACAGCCTCAACCTGATAGGCGAGTTCCCATTTGCGCGACTCGATGAAAGAGCGCTGGCTGGTGGTGACGAGGATCTTATTGTCGGCAATCATCTTCACGGAGGCGAGATTGGTCGAGGTTTCGGTCACGCCTTCGATGCTGCGGCTCATGGCAGCTGCTCCGTGAGGAGCGCAGAAGAGAGCCTTGACCAGGCGCGATGTGGTGTCGCGATCCACGCAGAAATCAGGACGCTCGGCGGTCTCGAGGGTGATTTTCAGAGTGGTCTCGATGTCGCCGTATTCATTCTGGATGTCAGCCACGTATTGATTGAAAGCAGCCACTACTTCTTCTTTCTTAGAGGCTTTCACGCCAAAGATAGCGTGGGATGCGCGGGGAATGGCGTTGCGGAGGTTGCCGCCGTCGATCTCGCTGAGCACCATGTCATGCTTGAGCATGACCATGAAGAGGAAGCGGGCGAGCTGGCGGTTGGCGTTTAGACGGCCCAGGTGGATGTCGCTGCCCGAGTGGCCGCCGAGGCCGCCGGAGATGTCGAGCTTGAAAAAGTGGAAATCGGTGGGAGCCATCTCGCGGTTATAATTAAAGGTGGCAGTGGTGTCGACACCGCCGGCACAGCCAACGAAGACCTGAGCGTCGTCTTCAGAGTCGAGATTGAGGAGGATATCGCCCTTGAGCATGTCGGGGCCGAGATTGTTGGTGCCGGTCATGCCGGTTTCCTCATCGACGGTGGTGAGCACCTTCAGGGGGCCGTGCACGAGGTCAGGGTCGGTGATAGCAGCCAGAGCGGCAGCCACGCCGATACCGTTGTCAGCACCCAGAGTGGTGCCGTCGGCATGCACCCATTCGCCATCGACGATGGTGGTGATGGGATTGTTCTCGAAGTCGAAGTTCTTGTCGTTGCTCTCGCACACCAT
>CAZNRK010000078.1:0-7481 GCA_964575435.1 uncultured Bacteroides sp. | reverse complement strand
CATCCTGATGACTAAAATAAAAAAAGAGACAATCATAAGATTGTCTCTGTGTGTGACCCCGGAGGGGCTCGAACCCTCGACCCACTGATTAAGAGTCAGTTGCTCTACCAACTGAGCTACGGAGTCATTGTGCAAAATTTCCGGTGAGCCGCGGGGGCTCGGGTTTTGCGCTGCAAAGTTAGCGGTTTTTTTTTATCTGACCAAATTTTTAATCGATTTTTATTTCTTTTTCTGTGAAATAGAGTCTAATCCGGTGTAAAATTATAGCGAAAAATGCCCTTGGGTTGATTTCCTTGTGGGGCGGATGTCAGCCCTGAGTGGTGTTGCGATAGGCTCTGGGGGTGAGCCCGGTGATGCGGCGGAAGTATTTTGTGAAGGTGGGCGCATCCGGAAAGTGCAGTTCGGCGGCTATGTCTTTTATGCTCTTGCGGCGGTCGTCAAGCAATGTCTTGGCTTCTCCGGTCACCACGGTCTCGATCCACTCCGAGGGACTTGACCCGGAGATGCGTCGCACGATCGTGGAGAAATATTTCAGGCTCACTCCGGAGTGCATGGCGTAGTAACACACGTCGCGGTGCTCGCGAAATCCGGAGTATAACGACAGAATGAAGCGCTGGAAGATGGAATCGGAGGGAGTCTGCCTTGGGGCATACATCGGTATTGCTGAATAATACATCTTCAGCACATGGGCCAGGATGAGCCTTGCGGAGAGCATCACCTCATCGGCGCAAATCCTCCCGGAAGCGGTAGTCGGATCCTCGGCCTGCCATTCCGCGCATCGCATCTGATATTCAGAGAGCATGGAGGTAAGGCGTGATGCTCCGAGGGGAGTCACTTTTGCTATGGGCTGATTGCGGATGGCGAAGAGATTGTCGGTGTCGACCCATCGGCTTATCATGTCGGGGACGGCTGGCACGTTAAGGAATCCGAAAATAATAGTGGTGTCGCTTTCCACCTCCTCGATATCGAGGCTCACGAATGGCATGCAGGCTATTATGCAGTTGTCCTCTACGTGGTAGCTCTCGTTGAGAAACCTGATCTTCATGCTGCCCCGGGAGCACAGGGCGAAAGCGCACCGCCAGGTCATGTCGACCTTCCGGCGGGTGCCTTCGAGGAAGGTCATTGTAGATATAGTTATGAGGCCTTTCACGGGGGTACTGAGGGTTTAGAGAGTACAAATTAAGCATATTTTTTCTAAAAAAGCAAGGTTTTTGGCTTAAAATCGTACTATTTGACAATTTATTATTCATAACTGACATTTAAAGAACCGTTGATAAGGATTAATTTTGCAAACTGAATTAATACTGCATCACATGAACATAAAATCTCTGTGCCGATGGGCGCTTGCCTGCCTCATCTCGGCTTTTATCTGCGCTTGCACGCACAATGCTTCTGAGAAAAAAGATGACCGCCCGCCAGTGAGGGTGAAGACGATGACCGTCGCCGACAGCAATGCCGGCGACCAACGCACCTATTCGGGCACGGTGGAGGAGGAGAGCGGTTCGGCGGTGAGCTTTTCGGCTGCCGGCACCATACGCTCGCTTTCGGTGGCCGAGGGCCAGAGTGTGAAAAAGGGTCAGCTCATCGGCGTCCTTGACGATGCCTCGCTGCGCAACGCCTATGACATCGCCAAAGCCACGCTTGACCAGGCCCGCGATGCCTATGAGAGGATGAAGCTCCTGCATGATTCCAACTCGCTCCCTGAGATAAAATGGGTCGACGTCCAGAGCAAGCTGCATCAGGCCCAGAGCGCGGCCGAGATTGCCAGAATAGCTCTTGACGACGCGCGCCTTTACGCTCCGGTTTCGGGCGTGGTATCTGAGAAAATGGCCTCTGTGGGGCAGACTGTGGCTCCCGGGGTGCCTGTTGTGAAGATCGTGGACATCAACGCTGTCAAGGTGAACATCTCTGTCCCCGAATCCGAAATCGCCTCATTCGCCATAGGGAGCAAGGCCTCGATCAAGGCTAAGGGAGCTGCCGAAACGGTCTACACCGGCACGCTCGTCGAGAAGGCCGTGACCGCCAATCCCCTCTCGCGCTCCTATCAGGTGAAATACACCGTGGACAATCCCGGCGCCAAGCTGCTTCCGGGCATGATCTGCGAGGTGGAGACACAGGGACCTGCCCGCACTGCGGGGGTGGTGCTTCCGGTCTCTGCAGTGATGCTTGCTGCCGACAATACGCATTTCGTATGGCTCGACTCGGCCGGCACAGCCTGCAAGCGCTTCATCCGACCTGCCGAGATGCTCCCTCAGGGTGTGCTCATATCATCAGGCCTGACGGAGGGCGACAAGGTGATCGTGGCCGGAATGGAAAAGGTGTCGCAGGGCACGAAGGTTTCACCCGTTAACTGACCTTGCTCATGAACCCCGACAACAAACCTCAGGGAGGACTGCTCTCCAAGCTTCCTCCCGTGAAGAATTCCCCTCTGGTGGCCTGGGGCGTAAAGTATGCCAACGTGGTGGTGCTCATGGTGTGCATCCTGGTGGCTTTCGGCATCTACGCGCTCAAGACCATGGACAAGAACGAATTTCCGAACTTCACAATCCGCGAGGGCGTGCTGGTGGCCGTATATCCCGGCGCCTCGTCGCTGGAGATGGAGCAGCAGGTGATGAAGCCGCTCGAGGACTATGTGTTCAGCTTCAAGGAGGTCAATAAGGTGAAGACCTATTCCAATGCCACCGACGGCATGGTCATGATCTTCGTAGAGCTTGACGACAAGATCACCGACACAGATTCATTCTGGAACACCTTCAGCCGCGAGCTCGAGAGCGCAAAGCGCAATCTGCCTCCCGGGGTGCTCGCCGTGGAGGTTATCTCCAATTTCGGCGACACGTCGGCTCTGCTCATCACCATGGAGAGCGAGGATAAGACATATCGCGAGCTGAGCAACTATATGGATGACCTCCGCGACCGCCTGCGCACGGTTGAGAGCGTGGGCACGATGAACGTCTACGGCAAGCAGAACGAGCAGATATCAATCTACATCGACCCCGAACGCCTCACCCATTACGGCATCTCCGAGAAATCGCTCGCCGCAATCCTCTTCAGCAAAGGTTTCCGCACCACCGGAGGCCAGCTGCGCTCCGATGCCTACACATCGCCCATCTACGTCGACAGCCCTCTGAACTCCGTGGCCGACATAGCCGACCAGATCGTCTTTTCCACTCCGGCAGGCGATGTGGTGCGCCTGAAGGACATCGCCGAGGTGCGGCTTGAATATCCCGAGCCCGACTCCTTCATTACCAACAACGGCCGCAAATGCATTCTGCTCTCGGTGGAGATGAAGAAAGGCAACAACATCGTAAAGATGGGCCAACTCGTGGAGAAACAGCTCATTGATTTCGAGAAGACCCTCCCCGAGGACGTGACCATATTCCGAATCACCAACCAGCCCCAGGTGGTGAACAGCAGCGTGATGGATTTCCTGCGCGAGCTGCTCATAGCTGTGATTGCAGTAATTGTGGTCATCGTCTTACTGCTCCCCATCAGAGTGGCCCTGATAGCCGCAGCCACCATCCCCATCACGATTTTCATCTCGCTGGGCCTCTTCTACGTGTTCGGCATCGAGCTCAACACCGTCACCTTCGCCTGCCTTATCGTTTCGCTGGGCATGATCGTCGACAACTCGGTGGTGATCATCGACGACTACGTGGAGCTCATCGGCGAGGGCATGGACCCGAAGGAGGCTACCATCCGCTCGGCCTCCGAATTCCTCAAGTCGATATTCTCGGCCACCCTGGCCATCTCCATCACCTTCTTCCCGTTCTTGTTGACGATGACGGGCATGTTCCGCGACTTCCTCACCGACTTCCCCTGGGCTATCTCACTGATTCTCATGGGGTCGCTGCTCATCGCCGAGCTCCTTGTGCCCTTCCTGCAATACCGCTTCATCAAGCCCTCTAAAGTTGCGGCTCTCGAGACCGGAGAGCCCGCTCCGGGCCAAAGCTCGCCATCGGCATCCGGCACCGGCAAAGCCTCCGGCGCAAAGCATTTCTCCCTGCTGAGGGTGCTTCAGGCCTCATACGACAAGCTCATCTCCGTATGCTTTGCCCATCCGTGGGCTGTGCTCGCCCTCGCAGCCGTGCTCACCATCGGCGGAGGCGTGCTTCTGATGACGCGCCCCATGCAGCTCATGCCCATCGCCGAGCGCAACCAGTTTGCCGTAGAGATCTATCTGCCCACCGGCACTCCTCTGGCCCAAACCAATATCGTGGCCGACTCCATGGCCTCGATCCTGAGCAAAGACAAAAGGGTGGTGTCAGTGGCCAACTTCCACGGCTGCTCGTCGCCCCGATTCCAGACCACGTACGCTCCTCAGGTCGGAGGCCCGAACTTCGCCCAGTTTATCGTCAACACCACCGGCAACCAGGCCACCATCGACATCCTGAACGAATACACCGCACGGTATCGCGACTACTTCCCCGAAGCCCGCATCCGCTTCAAGCAGCTCTCCTACTCCAACGCAGCCTACCCCATCGAGGTGCGACTCAAAGGCTCGGATTTCGCCCTCCTCCAGGCCGCTTCAGACACCGTGCTCTCCATCATGCGCGAAATCCCGGAGATAAACCTCGCCGCATCGAGCCTCAACTCTCCGCTGGCAGCGGCACAGGTGTCGCCCGACTTCACAGCCATGTCGCGCCTTGGGTTGAGCGATCTTACCCTTGAGGCCAGCCTTGCCATGTCATACACCAGCTCCGGGCTGCCGGTGGCCACGCTCTGGGATGGCACCTACGCCACTCCCGTCGTGTTCCGCACCCCCACCTCAGAGCGCTCCACCATCAACGACCTGCTCGACTCCCCGCTCCCGGCCATGGGCGTAGCCTCAGCTCCCCTTAGGCAGGTGGCCTCGGTGGCGCCTTCATGGCATTACGGCCAGCTCTCGCACCGCAATGGCATCCCCTGCGTGACCATCAGCACCGAGGTGGAGCGCGGAGCCAATGCCCTTAGCGTCACCGATGAGCTTAAGAAGAAGCTCGACCGCCTCACCCTCCCCGAAGGCGTAAGCATAGAATACGGAGGCGACTACAGCCAGTCGATGGAAATGTGGCCCCCCATCATCTCGGCCCTGCTCCTTGCCGTGGTCATCATATTCTTTATCCTCCTGTCTCATTACAAAGACGTGACCACCGCAGCCCTGCTCCTTTTCTGCATCGTGCTCTGCATCCCCGGTGCCGGCATCGGGCTGGCAATCCAGGGAGAAGTGCTCTCGCTCACCTGCACCCTGGGCTTCATCTCCCTGATGGGCATCCTGGTGCGCAATGTCATCATCATGATCGACTATTCCGAAGAGCTCCAGCGCTCCGAGGGCATGACCGTAAAGGAAGCCATATATCACAGCGCCGTGCGCCGTATGCGCCCCATATTCCTGACCTCGGCCGCCGCCTCGATGGGCGTGCTCCCGATGGTGCTCTCCGGCACTCCCCTGTGGCGCCCCATGGGCACGGTGATCTTCTGGGGCACCATCATCACCTTCTTCTTCATCGTCACCGTCATCCCCGTGCTTTACTGGAAGGTGATGGCTAAAAAACCCGTAAATACCGATTCAAAATGACAAAAACCGGCATAATCACCACCGCTCTGCTGCTTCTGTGCCAGATAGCGAGCGCCGAGCGCATCCTCACTCTTGACGAGTGTGTGGACATGGCTCTGGAGCACAACGCCGCCATGCGCACGGCATCTCTCTCCCTGGAGGCCTCCACAGAGACCTCCCGCCAGGCCTTCACAGGCTACTTCCCCTCGGTGAGCCTCAGCGGCGCAGCCTTCACCGCCAACCACGGCATGCTCCGCCACAACATCGACCTGCCCCTTTCCCTGCTCTCGCCCGAGCTCTCAGACATCAACTTCGACATCAGTCTGCTCAAAAAGGGCACAATGGGCGGCATCAACCTCATCCAGCCCATTTTTCTCGGCGGACGTCTGGTGAACGGCAACCGTCTGGCCCGCGTGGGGCAGGAAGTGAGCCGCCTGCAGCAAAGGCAGACGGCCGACCGGGTGCGCCTCAACACCGAGCAATACTACTGGCAGCTCGTTTCGCTCCACTCCCGGCGCGCCACTCTGGAGAGCGTCATCGCCATGCTTGACACCCTCGCCACCCAGGTGCAGAGCTACGTCGACGCCGGAGTCACCACCCTCAACGACCTCCTTCAGGTCAAGCTTAAGCGCAACGAAATGCTCGCTGCCCGCAGCGAGCTCGACAACGGCACCGCCGTGATGCGCATGCTCCTGTCGCAATACGTGGGCCTGGGCACCTCCGGAGAGGTCGACGTGGCATCTTCCATCTCATCCGACTCCCTGCCCCCCTTCCCCTACGACCTCTACCGCGACCCCCGCGAGTGTCTGGAGCTCACCGTAGGCCACGGCATGCTCGTGCAGAACGTCAAGGCAAAGGAGCTCGAGCAGAGAATGGCCCTGGGCTCCAATCTCCCGGTCGTGGCCGCCGGCGCCAGCTACAACTACGAGCACCTCATGGGCCAGGGCCACACCTTCGCCAACCTGTACGTCACCGTGAGCGTGCCCCTGACCGACTGGTGGGGCGGCTCGCATAACATGAAGAAGAAAAAACTTGAGACCGAGATAGCGCGCACCCGCCTTGAAGACGACTCCCAGCTCTTGATCATAGCCATGACCAACGCCTGGCAGGACCTCTCCACATCCTACACCCAGCTCGGCATCGCCCGGGAGTCAATCGCCCAGTCGGCCGAAAATCTCAGGCTCAACCGCAACTTCTACGATGCCGGCATGACCACCGTCACCGACCTGCTCGACGCCCAGACCCTATTCCTCCAAGCCCACGACAAATACGTCGAAGCCTACGGCAGCTTCCGCATCAAGACCCTGACCTACCTTCAGGCCACAGGCCGCTGAGGCCTCCCGGAGGAACATTTCCGGAGAATAAACATGCAAAAAATCAGCCGTTAACTTGCACAATATTAAAAATTTGCTTAACTTTGCGGCGCAAAACCCCGGCCGTGTGGGCCGGAGATATTAATTAACCCTATTATTAACCCTTTTATTAATGACTGAAGAAGTTAAAAACACCCCTATCGAAGATTTCGACTGGGATGCATTTGAAAACGGTGACGCCAACTCGGGCCGCTCTCGTGAAGAGCTCACCAAATCCTATGACGAATCTCTTAACACCGTTAAGGACAAGGATGTAATCGAAGGTACCATCATCGCCATGAACAAGCGCGAGGCTGTGGTTAACATCGGCTACAAGAGCGACGGCATCATCCCCATGAGCGAATTCCGCTACAACCCCGACCTCAAGGTGGGCGACGTTGTAGAGGTATTCATCGAAAACCAGGAGGACAAGAAAGGCCAGCTTATCCTCTCTCACAAGAAAGCTCGCGCTTCGCGCTCCTGGGAGCGTGTCAACGCCGCTCTGGCCAACGACGAAATCATCAAAGGCTACATCAAATGCCGCACCAAAGGCGGCATGATCGTTGATGTCTTCGGCATCGAGGCATTCCTCCCCG
>CAZNRK010000077.1:0-8011 GCA_964575435.1 uncultured Bacteroides sp. | reverse complement strand
GGCGGAAGAGGGTGGTCTTGCCGGCGCCGTTGGGGCCGATCACGCCCACGATGCCGTTGGGCGGGAGGGAGAAGGAGAGATTGCTGAAGAGGTGCTTGGAACCAAAGGATTTGCTCAGGTCGGTGGCTTCGATCACCTTGTTGCCAAGGCGCGGACCGTTGGGGATGAAGATCTCCAGACGTTCTTCTTTCTGCTTCTGGTCTTCGTTGAGGAGGCGGTCATAAGATGCCAGACGCGCTTTTCCTTTGGCTTGGCGGGCTTTAGGAGCCATGCGCACCCATTCCAGCTCGCGCTCCAGGGTCTTGCGTCGCTTGCTTGCCTGTTTCTCTTCCTGAGCCATGCGTTTGGTCTTCTGGTCGAGCCATGAGGAGTAGTTGCCTTTCCAGGGGATGCCTTCGCCGCGGTCGAGCTCGAGAATCCATCCGGCCACGTGGTCGAGGAAGTATCGGTCGTGGGTGATGGCGATTACGGTGCCGGGATATTGCTGGAGGTGCTGCTCGAGCCAGTCGATCGACTCGGCGTCGAGGTGGTTGGTGGGCTCGTCAAGGAGCAGGATGTCGGGCTGCTGCAGAAGCAGGCGGATAAGGGCCACACGTCGACGCTCGCCGCCGGAGAGGGTGGAGATTTTCTGGTCGTCGGGCGGGCACTGGAGGGCATCCATGGCGCGTTCGAGCTTGGAGTCGATGTTCCAGGCGTCGGCGGCGTCGAGTTTGTCCTGGAGCTCGGCCTGGCGAGCGATCAAGGCCTCCATTTTGTCGGGGTCTTCGAGCACCTCGGGGTCGCCGAAGCTTTCGTTTACCTTATCAAATTCGGCCAGCAGGTCCATTATGGGTTGCACGCCTTCGCGCACCACTTCGATTACTGTTTTCTCGGGGTCGAGTTCTGGCTCCTGGGGGAGGTAACCGACGCTGTAGCCGGGAGCGAAGACCACTTCGCCCTGGTAGCTTTTATCCAGCCCGGCGATGATCTTCAGCAGGGTGGACTTTCCGGAGCCGTTCAGACCGATGATGCCGATCTTCGCACCGTAGAAGAATGACAGGTAGATGTCTTTAAGTACTTGTTTCTGAGGGGGGTAGGTTTTCGATACGCCTACCATTGAGAATATGATTTTTTTGTCGTCAGCCATTTTTAGTTATGAGTTATACTGAGAGGTCGAGGGCGGCTCGCCCTCGACATTTCCCAAGTTAGGAGTTATGAGTTATGTCTGAGTTCTCTGAGTTCTCTGAGTTCTCAGGGAAGTTTTATTTATTTCTTTTTCGGGGCGAAGCGGGTGGGGTAGGAGACGCGCACCTTGCCGGTGAGGATGTTGTTGAGCTTGGCTTTGTTGAGCTGCCTGCGTATGGGCGATGTGTGGTCGATGTAGAGATGGCCCTCCAGGTGGTCGCATTCGTGCTGGATGATGCGCGCGAGGAAGCCGGAATATTCGGCCTCGTGGGGCATGAAGTCGCTGTCGAGCCATTTGAGGCGGATGTGCTCAACGCGCTTTACGTCTTCCGACATTCCGGGCAGGCTCAGGCAGCCCTCGGCGCGGCTTACTTCCTCGCCGTCAAGCACTTCCACTTCGGGATTGATCAGAGCATGCTTGAAGTCGGCGCATTCGGGGAAGTCTTCGGCCACGGGGGTGGCATCGATGACCACAAGGCGGATGTTGCGGCCTATCTGCGGCGCGGCCAGGCCCACGCCCTCGGAGAAGGCCATGGTCTCAAACATGTCGGCGATAAGCTGCTGAAGGTCAGGATAATCCTGCGGCACCGGGGTGGAGATGTTTCTGAGCACGGGGTGGCCGTAGCAATAAATGGGTAGCTTCATATATGGAGTTGGAATTTTGTTTCTAAAATGTTGAGTGTGAGTCTCTTGATGCGAGGTAATCGTTGAGGATGATTGAGGCGGAGACGCGGTCAACAATGGCCTTGTCTCTGCGCTTCATCTTCTTCACGCCGCTGTCGATGATGACTCGGTGGGCCAGCACGGAGGTGAAGCGCTCGTCGTATTGCTCGATGGGCAGTCCGGGCAGGATTTTGCGCAGGCGGTTGATGGCCGGAGTGATGTAACGCATTGATTCCGAGGGCTCGCCGCGCATGGTGGTGGGCAGGCCGATGATGATTTTCTCTACGGGCTCGGAGGCTGTGTAGGAGAGCAGAAAGTCCTCGAGCTCGCAGGTGCTCACGGTGGTGAGCGCGTTTGCCACGAGCTGCAAGGGGTCGGTGACGGCTATTCCGCACCGCCGGCGTCCGTAATCGATAGCCAAAAGTCGAGCCATGCTGCAAAGTTACTAATTTTCAATCAATCGGGCAACTAATTTCAGCTCGCAGCGGCATCCGAAGGCCTCCTTGTAGCGGCACAGCCCTGTGTTGGGGATGCCTGCCGACGAGGCCGGCCCGATGTCGAGGATCCGGATATCGGGCTGATTCTCCGCGTAATATTTCAGTACGAGGTAGGGCAGGATATTCATCGGCCGAGCTTTTTCGTGGCCGGGGGAGTCGCCCCAATATATCACCTGGGCAATCGTGGGGGTGGTGTGGTAGATAAGAGCAGCGGCAGCGTCGTCAGGGCCGTGGCGCAGCACAAACATGTCGGCCGGCACCACCTCCAGCGTCTCTCTCACCTGGTCGAGGCTCATGGCCAGAGGGTAGCCGCGATGGGCGCGGTTGGCTGCTATTATATTATATGTGCGCTCAATGTCGCAGGTTTTTTCAAGCTCGAAGTCCTCGCCCAAGGCGTGGTTGAAATGGTTGCGAAATCCGGCATCGAGGTTGGCTCGGAAGTCGGGAAATTGGCTCAGGGGGTAGTGGTAGTTATATTCCACCCGCAGCTTGTCAGGGGCAAGGTTGGTGATGACTCCGGCCACTTTGGGGAGCATCGCGGGGTCGTAAAATCCGGGCGCGAGGGTGATGCACAGCGGAGACGGAGCTAACTGGCGCACGAGCTCCACCAGAAAGTCGTAGATGTGCTCCAGGGCCTGCGGGCGATTGTAGGCCACTTCGGCAAACGGGGCGGAAAACGGCGCCCGCCACTCCCCCTCGCGGTAGCCGAGGATCAGGCCCAGCCTGGGGGCCATCTTTTCATCGTAGCCCACGGCATAGCTCACCGCCTCGGCCTTGTCGGCATTCAGCAGGGTGAACTCTTTTGAGCCGAACACGCACCGCGACTGTGGAAAAATCCCGAAGAAATCTTTTGATGAGGTGAAGTGGACGTACATATTGCGTGGATGAGTGGATGGGTGGATTTTGTGCATACAAAGTTACGAAATTTTGCCCGAATCTCAAAATCCCGACTCTTCGGGCCCGGTTTGAAGCATTTTCACGCCAAAATTCCTGACCGAAGCCCCCAAACCGGGGGTAGATTTTTTGGTGGTGTGGGATTTTTTGCGTAACTTTGTCATCCAATTCGCTAAATTCTATACCTATACCTCTCATCTCTTTCAGATAACTGACCATGAATCTTTATAAGTCATTTTTTCTTGCAGCCATCTCTCTGATTACCTGCGCTTTAGCCTCAGCGCAAGAGCCTGCCGGATATTATACCCCCTGCGAGGGCTCTTCAGGGGCTGCATTGCTCACCAAGCTTAAAAACAAAATCTCAAGCCACACCAACGTCGGCTACGACGGCCTGTGGGCTGTCTACAACGAGTCAGACATTGACCAAAACGGCAAAATCTGGGACATGTACTCCACCAAGCGCTGGACCCCCGGCAAGGAGCATTGCGGAAACTATAAACTCGTCGGCGACTGCATAAACCGCGAGCACTCCGTGCCCCAAAGCTGGTTTAACGACGCCAACCCCATGAAGAGCGACGCCTTCCACGTCTATCCCACCGACGGCAAGGTCAACGGCCAGCGCAGCAACTACCCCTACGGCGAGTGTGCCAACGGCACCACTCTCCCATCCAACAATGGCGTCCAGGCCCTCGGAAAGCTCGGCACAAGCACCTTCCCCGGCTACACCGGCAAGGTATTCGAGCCCGTCGACGAATATAAAGGCGACTTCGCCCGCTCATATTTCTACATGGCCGCCTGCTACAACGACAAAATCGCCGGATGGAACAGCGACATGCTCGCCGGCAATGCCTATCCGGCCTTCAAGGCATGGGCCGTGGACCTGCTGCTCAAATGGCACCGCCAGGACCCCGTGAGCCAGAAAGAAATAGACCGCAACAACGCCATCTACCGCCATCAGCACAACCGTAACCCCTTCATCGACCACCCCGAGCTGGCCGAGCACATCTGGGGCACGAAGACCTCCACCCCCTGGTATGCCAACTCCACCGCCGACCCCGAGATCATCCTCCCCGCCGACGGCTCCACCCTGGATTTCGGCACCATCGCCACCACCGGTCGCGCCTCGCTCTCTGTCACCGTCAAGGGCGCAGGCCTCACCTCCCCGGTCGTGGCCTCAGTCTCCACCACCGCCGTGGCCCTCTCCCGCACCTCCATCCCCGTCTCGGAGGCTTGCTCTGTCAGCGGCGGCGCCCTCACCCTCTCCTGGGCCCCCACAGCCGAAGGCACTCTCTCGGCCATCCTCACTCTGAAATCCGGCACCGAAACCACACGCGTCAACCTCACCGGCAAGGCTGTCTCCGGCCTCCCCGCTCTCCCCGCAACCAACATCACCCCAGAAGGCTTCACAGCCCGCTGGATCTATGTTGGCGATGCCGACGCCCGCGATTGCTACACCCTCCACGTGCTCCAAGGGCAGACCGAAGTAGCCGGCTATCCGCGCGATGTCACAGCTGCCGCCGAGCAGTACACCGTCGCCGGCCTCAAGCCCCGAACCACCTATACCTATTACCTCGTTTCAGCCGGCCAGACCTCCGACCCTGTCAGCGTCACCACCACCGAGCTCGTGCCCTCGATCAGCACCTCGATCGACGTCACCACCTTCCTTGCCTCTCCCGAGTCTCCCTCCACATCAGCTCTCATCGAGCTTGACATCGAAAACATCGACGGAGACCTCGAGGCCACAGTCAAGGCTCCCTTCGAGCTCAGCACTGATGGCAGCAATTGGTCGCAATTCGTTGCCTTCCCGCCCACTGCGACGGCCCTCTATGTGCGTCTCGGAGCCGCCCCCGTCGGTGATTATGAAACCACCGTCACCATCTCAGGGGATGATATCTTTAACGACGAAATCACCCTCCACGGCATCGTGTCGGCTCCCTCGCAAGGCGGCCTCACAATCTTTGTCGCCGACGGCTACGAGATTGAAGACGCTGACCCCGATGCTTCTGTCGTGACCCTCTACAACAAAAACCACGACACCTCCGGCACCAACACCGTGGCTCATTCCGACCAGACCATCGCGGCCGAGGGCTTTAGCCATGCCTCTGACCATGTAACCCTCACTTTCGACAAGGGCACCAATAGTTCCAACTGCCCTACTGTCTGGTACTCAGCCAACAAGCCCGCCGGCCACGTGCGCATGTATAAATCCAACACCTTCACCCTCACACCTTCGGCCACCTCAAAAATCACCAAGGTAGAGGTTGGATTCACATCAAATGCCGGCACCTTCAACGTAAGCGACGGCTCAACCGTGGCCCCCAACAACCTTGTTTGCACCTACAGCAACGACCACTCCGGACCCCTGACCTTCACCGCTGCTGCCGCCCTGCGCCCCAGCTACATTGCCGTCACAACTGAAAACGCCACCAACATCATCGACGCAGTGGTTGAGCCGGAAAGTCAAGCTGTGTATTATGACCTGCGCGGCATCCGCGTCTCCGAGCCCCGCACCGGCGAGGTTTACGTCAAAGTCACCGCTCGCGGAGCGCAAAAGATTGTCTACTAATCCGCTATGGATTCCATACTATCACGTCAGCAACTGCTCCTTGGCTCTGAGGCCATGGAGCAGTTGCGCCATAGCAGGGTCGTGGTTTTCGGCCTTGGAGGCGTGGGGTCATGGTGTGCCGAGGCTCTTGTGCGTGCCGGAGTAGGCCACATCACCCTCGTTGACGCCGACTGCGTAGACCCCTCCAACATCAATCGCCAGCTTCCGGCTCTGACATCCACCATCGGCCTCCCCAAAGCCGAAGTCCTCGCCGAGCGCTTCCGCCTTATCAATCCCGAGGCAGAAATTGTGCCGATAGTGAGATTTTACGACGATGATTCGGCTCCGGATTTCGATTTCACGCAGTGCGACGCCGTGGTTGATGCCATCGACTCCCTACCCAGCAAGATGCTCCTGATCTGCCGCGCCACCGAGGCCCGCACCCCCATCTTCTCATCAATGGGAGCAGCACGGAGGCTCGACCCCGGCAAGGTGCAGGTGGCCGAATTTTGGAAAGTAAAAGGCTGCCCCCTGGCCCGCGCCCTGCGCGATAGATTCAAGAAAGCCGACCGTCGGCCCGCCCGCAAATTTCAATGCGTCTACTCCGACGAGCCTCCCACCGGCGAGCCCAAAGGCTCCGTCATGACCGTCACCGCCACATTTGGCCTGCGCCTGGCATCCCTTGTCATCAACAAATTGTCCCTACGGTCGGTTTCCGGTTCCAAATCCCCGATTCCCGAAGTGTAGGGTCGCCACTCGTGGCGACGGTTTTGGCAGGGTTGCAGAGTGTAGGGTCGCCACTTGTGGCGACTACCAAATGCCCCAAAAGCAAAAGCAGTTACAACCTCCGTCGCCACAAGTGGCGACCCTACACTCGATAACTCCGAGGCGCAGGGGTGGGGATGAGGTACCATCAGGACCCCATGCCAAGGCATGGGGCTAACCACAATCACCGCATCTCCGACGCGGTATGACCGGGAAGTCGATGGCGACCTGACTGGGAAGTCCGACAAGTCCGACAAATCCGAAAGGTCTGAGAAAACTCTCAACTAAACTTGTTCTACTGTTCTCCTGTTGAAAAAATCCCCACAAAAAAAATCCGCGCCAAAACCGATGAGGTTTTGGCGCGGAATGTTATCTATCTCCCTGAGGGAGCGGTGATTACTTACCCGAAAGTTTCTCTTTCAGAGCTGCGAGAGCCTCGAGGTCGCCAAGAGTGGTTTTCTCCAGAGCGGGAGTTGCAGCAGCGGGTTCTTCAGCGCGTGCGGGCTTAGCGGCACGTTTCTGTTTGCGCTCGGCGGTCTTTTCAGCGCGGACTGCATCTTCGAAGATGCGGCTGTGGCTGAGGATGATGCGCTTGGAGTCCTTGTTGAATTCGATCACCTTGAAGGGGAGTTTCTCGTCAACTTGTGCCTGCGAGCCGTCTTCTTTAACGAGGTGCTTGGGAGTAGCGAAGCCTTCCACGCCATAGGGGAGGGCAACCACTGCGCCCTTCTCCAGCATTTCGGTGATTGTGCCCTCATGCACAGAGCCAACGGTGAAGATGGTCTCGAATACATCCCAGGGATTCTCCTCGAGCTGCTTGTGACCAAGCGAGAGGCGGCGGTTCTCTTTATCGATGGCAAGAACCTCAACATCGATGTCAGCACCGATTTGGGTGAATTCGCTGGGGTGTTTGATCTTCTTTGTCCAGCTCAGGTCAGAGATGTGGATCAGGCCGTCAACGCCCTCTTCGATCTCAACAAACACGCCAAAGTTGGTGAAATTGCGCACCTTGGCGGTGTGGCGGCTGCCGATGGGGTATTTAACCTCAATCTCTTCCCAGGGATCGTTCTTGAGCTGCTTGATGCCAAGGCTCATCTTGCGATCCTCGCGGTCAAGGGTCAGGATCACAGCCTCAACCTCGTCGCCTACCTTCATGAAATCCTGAGCAGAGCGCAGGTGCTGGCTCCAGGACATTTCGCTCACGTGGATCAGGCCCTCAACGCCGGGAGCAATCTCCAGAAATGCGCCGTAGTCAGCCATAACGACAACTTTACCTTTAACCTTGTCGCCCACTTTGAGCTCAGTGTCAAGAGCATCCCAGGGATGGGGATGCAGCTGCTTCAGGCCCAGAGCGATGCGCTTCTTCTCGTCGTCGAAGTCGAGAATCACGACATTGATCTTCTGGTCAAGCTCGACCACTTCGCCCGGGTGCGAAACGCGGCCCCAGCTCAGGTCGGTGATGTGGATCAGACCGTCCACACCG
>CAZNRK010000076.1:0-8090 GCA_964575435.1 uncultured Bacteroides sp. | reverse complement strand
CAACAGGAGGACACGAGAACAAGGAATTGAGGGGTAATGAATTGATGTTTAGGCGATTGGAAAACTATGTCGAGGGCGAGCCGCCCTCGACTTCCCAGTCAAGCCGCCCAAGACCTCCCGGTCATAAGAAAAAAATCCCCGGCCTAAGGAAAGGTCGGGGATTTTTATGCGGTGAAGCGTTATCAGAATTCGTAAATGCTGCGCTTCATGGGAATATATTTGAATTTTTGAGCTTTCTGCTTCTCTTCAATTGATGCACGAGTGCCTTTAGCACGCTTGGCAGGAATGGAAAGGGCGCTGGGGAGATAGATCTCGGCAGGGAGTTGACCATTCCATGAATACCATCCGTCATTTGCATAGATTGAATACTGGAAGTAGGGCTGGTAGAGTACGATTACACCACCGTCGATCTCGGTTGCAGCGTTATCGGTATCGATAATCTCTTGCTTGCTGTGGCCCTGAGAGTAGAATAATCCCTCTGCGTTGCAAATTGTGAGTGCGCCGCGAGTTGCGTGTACGAAACCTGTGGCCTGGGGCTCGAGGGTGATACATTCGGGCACAGAAGCATCGAATACGATATAAGCCTCGCCGTCGCCTTTATTGACTGAGATGAGCGCTGAGCCGGCTCCGTAAGGATTGACCATGCGGTATACACCGGGGTTGGTCTCGCTCTCCTGCATATCTACATACCATGCAAAGGGCTCGCCGGTTTCGGTTGACTGGTAACCGCTCCATACGTCGAAGAGACCGCCTTGGCCGATATCTTTCCAGCCTTTGTTGGGATCATCAGCGCCGACATACACTTTATAAGTGGTGTAATCGAACTGCTGTGCTGCACTCTTTCCGAAAGCTACGGCTACTACTGTATAGGTTCCGGCCTCGGTGATGGGGAAGGTAATGGTCTGAGCTTCGGTGCTTCCGGCTACAGTGATATATTCCATGGTTTCTTCTACGATACCGGTGTAGCCTGCTTCGTAATCTTCACCGGGAATGTTGACAAGGCGAACCTCTTCTACATCCTGACCTGTGGTGAGTGTGATTTGCGACTGCATCTTGTTCTTGGGATCGATGAAGATACCGAGATATTCAGTTGTAATGCTGTAGTCGGGGAATCCGTCGAACTGGATAACGTCTACGTGGCGGCCATACCATGAACCGGGATCATCAAGACATGCGAAGGCGCCGTCGAGCACGAGAGTACCGGTTGATGCGTTGTAATAGCTTGCTTTGTCGCAACCGGGCCACTGCTGCAGACACCAGGCTTCATCTTTACCCATCCAGAGGCCGAAGTTAAGCGCGCTCGAATAAGCGAGGGGGCCATCGGCTGAGTTGAGTGTAAGGCCGTTTGTGTCCTGGAAGGGGATGTCAGCTACGAACACGTTTTCGGATATCTCGTTGTTGAGGTCAATTGTCACGATGAAGGGGAAACCAGTGTCCCAGAAGTTCTGAATACGCACGATCACCTCCTTGTCGTTCGACTCGGAAACGCACCACTCGATAGGATCGTCGTAGGTAAAATCAAAACCTTCAAAAGGCCACAGAGCGAACGTGCCGGCCATATCTGTGATGATGAGGGGGGCTTTGCGACAGAAGTCGAAGGAGTAGGTGCCCTCGCCGTAGGTGGAGGCGCCTTCGATGGTCACGGTGGCGGGATAGAGCTCATCGGTGATGATTTCGTCGCTATCGTAGGTCACGGTGATTGTGGTAGAGTGCTCGCGGGGGCCGAAGGTCACTGAAGTGGGGAATGTGAAGATTCCGGACTCGTCCTCGCCTACGATTGTGTAGGTGGAGGGGTCGTCGAGCGATGTACGAGAGATGGTAATGTCGACAGAATTGCCGGTCTGGGGCAGCTCAACCACCGAAGGAGCATCCTTGGGGAAGAACGCGCCCGGCGACTGTGCACCTTCCACGTACTTGTTGTCGTCGTTGCAAGAGCTGAAAGCAAAAGCTGTTGCAAGCGCAAGAAGTGAATATTTGATGAGTTTCATTTTTTAAATTGTGTTTTAGTTGTTTGTTTTTGCGGCTATGAGCCACTGAAAACCTTGTGTTTAACTAAAAGAGAGGAGAGAGGGGAATGAGAGATAATGGAGGTGCAGATTAGAAGTCGATATCCTCGGTGAAGCGAGTGGGAGTCTGAGTGATAGGACCGGCTTCTTCGGCTGTGATCTGGGGGTTGGCGGTAACCTCGTTGCGGGGCACGCAGTAGTTGAAGATGATGTCGCCTGCGGGAATGTTATAGCGATAACCGTAGCAAGTGCGGTTGTTGGCACGGTCAACGCCTTTGTTGAGACGTTTGATGTCGAAGAAGCTGAGACCTTCGCCCCAAAGCTCGGCGCGACGCTGCATCCAGCACTCGTTGACGAAATCTTCAACTGACTCGGCCGGGCATGTATATTTAGGATTGCGATAGGTCTTTACGAATGATTCCAGCAGCTGCTTGCCTTCGCCAAGATTAGACATTCCTTTGGCCTCAGCCAGAGTCAGATACATTTCCTCGATACGCATCAGAGGGATGTCGTTGGCATTTACGCCTTGCTCGATGACGTTCTGATAAGAAGCGAACTTGACGTTGGTCTGGGGGAAAAGTGATGATGAGGTGTCCTGGGTGCCGTAGATGGGGCCTTTCTCAGGAATGAACATATTGAGATAAGCCTGCTCTTGGGCGTTGAGGTTGGAGCTGGCGTATTTGTCGTCAAGGAACCAGCCTTTGCGCACGTCGGAAGCGGGCAGATAGCTGTAGAGCTGATAGCCGCAATATTTCCAGGCGCCGTTGCCAACGTAGCCGTCAGCGAAAGAAACCATGAATGAGGGCCAGTTGACGATACCGGAGGTAACGACACGGTCGGTTTCGGCGATGGCGATACCCCACATCCAGGCAGCGTCGTTGAGACTGTTGAAGGCGGGACGCGACACAGCTTCCATCGAATAGGGCTGACCGGGGAAGAGCTCGATAGCTTTCTGTGCGTCTGCGGCAGCGTCTGCGTAGTTGTGCATAACCAGATTGATGCGAGCGCGGAGGCCGTAGGCTGAGGCCTGGCTGATCATGCGGTTGGCCTTGGATGAGATAACCTGCGAAGGCTGGAGGCCGGAGGCTTCGAGAAGGCTGATAGCAGTGTTGATGTCAGAGAGAATCTGATCGTAAACTTCCTGCACGGTATTACGGGGTGCGCCGTTGGCAGACACTTCATTCATGTTCTCATCAGTAATGATGGGCACACAGGGGTCTGACTGGTGGTCTGCATAGTTGAAGGCGTAGCTCTGAGCGAGCACAAAGTAGTCATAAGCACGCAGAGCGTAGCCTTGGGCAGTGTAGAACTGGAGCTTTTTGTCGTTGGTGTTCTTGTCAGCGCTGGAGATAAGGGCGTTGGTTGTGAAGATCTGGTTGTACATCGTGCGCCACATCATGTAGCTCTGTTCGCTGTCAAGGTTGGGGCTGTCGTAGCGCTCCCACATGAGGTGCCAGTTATAGCCAGTGTACTTGCATTGCACGTCAAGAGCCTGGAGGTCAAGTCCGAGCATGATTGCGGGATATCCGAAATCGAAGTGCTCTTCATAAACACCCTGGAAGACATTGAAGTTGGCGAAACATCCGGTTACGGCTGCCTGAGCCATATCGGGGTTCATTTTGGCTGCTTCTTGTTTGTCGGCCGGCGTCACGTAGTAGCTCTGGTTGACCGGATCGAGGTCAGCGCAGGACGAAATCGAGACAGCAGCTAAAGAAATTGCCAGAAATTTATTTATTGCTTTCATTATGATTCAGTATTAATCAATTGTGATAGGTGATTGATTAGAATTCCACGCGGATACCGCCGGAGACGGCACGGATGGGCGAATAGGTGCTGTTGTTGGAGCTTACGAAGCCCTGACGGGGGTCAAGACCTTTGCGACGGCTCCAAAGAGCAACGTTTTCTGCTGCACCATAGATGCGGAGGCTGTTGATGGCGAGCTTTTGTGTCCATTTTGCGGGGAATGTGTAACCGATAGTGATGTTGTTGAGCGATACGTAGTTGCTCGAAATCAGGAATCGGTCAGAGGTAGAGGTTGCATAGCTCTTCTGAGAAGCAACATATGTGCGGGGCACGTCGGTGTTGGGATGCTCGGGAGTCCATGCGTTGAGGATATCCTTGTGCCATGTTGCACCGGCGCTTGCACCTGCCTGCATGTAGTTGGCGTAAGATGAGTCGTAGATGCGACCACCAAACTGGTATGCGAACTGTACGCTGAGGTCAACGCCATAAGCCTTGAGTGTTGTACCGAAACCGCCATAGCCTTTGGGCATGAGGTTGCCGGTGAGCTTACGGTTGCTGTTGTAGGCAGTCTGATAATCAGTGGTCTTGATTTCTTCCATCACCTGGTTGCCGTCCTTGTCAAGCACGGGCTTGCCATCAGTGTCGGTTTTGCCTGCGAGGGCATAGTACTGAGCCAGACCGATGTCATCGCCGTCCTCCTGGCAAACGCCGGCGTAAGCAGGGATGTAAAGATTGTACAATGACTCGCCTTCTTTGATTACACGAGTGGAAGAATAGTACCAGTTACCGTCAGCGCTCTTGAGCTTGTCGGCAATCTTGATCACTTTGTTCTTGGGGAGGGTAAGGTTGGCGAAGAGCTCCCAAGTGATGTTCTTGGTGTTGATGGGGCGATAGTTCAGCTCGATTTCAACACCGTTGTTGCGCATGCTGCCCACGTTCATAGGCATTGAGGAGTAGCCGAGAGAGGGCTGAGTGGGGATGTTCATGAGCATGTCGGATGTAGTGCGGGAGTAATATTCCACAGTACCCATAAGCATGCCTTTGAAGAATGAGAAGTCAACACCTGTATTGATCGAGCGGGAAGTTTCCCAAGTGATGTCAGGATTGCCTTTGTAGTAGAGGGTGGCATCGGAGAAGATACCGTCTGAACCTGTCATGCGATACTGGTCGGCATAAGCGATGTAGTTGGCGCCGATTGCGTCGTTACCTTGCTCACCGTAAGAGAATTTGACCTTGAGGAGATCCACGTTGGTGAAGGGCTGCATGAATTTTTCATTTGAGATATCCCATGCTGCTGATCCCATCCAGAATGTACCCCAGCGGTGATCGGGAGAGAAACGGGAAGAACCGTCGCGACGGAACGAACCTGAGACGAAATAGCGGTTGTCGAAGTTGTAGTTGAGACGGCCGAGCCAACCACGATGTGCAAGTCCGTGGAGGTTACCGTAACCTTTCTTCTGGTCGATCGTGTTATCTACAACGAAGAAGTTGGGGTTGTAGAGGTTTGAGCCGATGGCTTCTACCACTTCTTCCTGATAATCCTGGCTCTCGTAGCCGAGCATGAGGTCAAAATTGTTGTTACCGAAGGATTTGCTATATTGGGCGATGACCTGAGCCTGCAGAGAGCGCGAACGCTGCTGCACCTGCAGAGCCTGACCACCGATGCTCTTAAACTGGCCATAGAGACCGTTGAGCACCTGATGCAGACGTGTGTTGTCTACGAGGTAGCCGAGTGTACCGGTAACTGTTAGACCTTCTACGGGGGTGATCACGGCATACCATTTGCCGTCGAAGATGTCAGCGAGATATTTCTCTTTATCGTAGAGAAGCGAACCTGCGGGGTTGCCCGAGGGGTTACGTGCGCTCTGCATGAGGCCGTAGCCGTAATCTGTTTTACCATCACCGTAGTCGTAGATGGGATTGTTATATTCTTTATTCCACATCTTCTCGCCCCACTTGTCGCGGACATACATGGGATAAACCGGGCCAAGGCCGTTGAGGAAATAGAAGGTGTTGCCGGAAGAAGTGGCGTCTGCGTTGGTGTTGTCGCCGGGGTAATCCGAGCTTGTATATGCATACTGCATGGAGAAGCCGACTTTCAACCAGGGTTTAGCCTGATAGTCAACGGCAGCGCGAGTCGAGAGACGGTCGAAGTTGGAGTTTTCGATGATACCCTCGTCATTGAGGTAGTTGGCCGACAGATAGTAGCTGAGTTTCTGAGTGCCACCGGTGATCGAGACGTTGTAGTCCTGACGGAGGCCGTGACGCAGCGACTCTTTGGTCCAGTTATCAGCTATATAGTAGTAACGACCGTCGCTATAGCCGCGGGTAGCGTTGGGGTTCACCTTACCGTTGGTGCCGATGAAATACTCGCCAGCAGGCACGGTCCAGGTCTGATAACCCAGGAACGACCACATGGAGTTGTTGGCATAGCTGTGGGCTCCTGCTGCATCAAACTGGTAGTTGTAAATACCGGTGTTATACATCGCACCATAGAGAGTCTCAAGGTATTGAGCCTCAGAAGTGATCACGTCATACTGCGAAAGAGCGCGGGAGTTGGCACCCCAGCGGGCATCGACTGTGACTTTAGCATTTCCCTCTTTACCTTTCTTTGTGGTAACGAGGATTACACCGTTGGCACCGCGCGCACCATAAAGCGCTGTCGAAGCAGCATCTTTCAGTACGGTCAGCGATTCGATATCTGAGTTAGGAATAGCAGCGATATCGCCGTCGAAGGGCATGCCATCTACTACATAAAGAGGCTTGGTCGAAGTGTTGATAGAACCGACACCGCGGATAAGCACGCTTGATGATGTACCGGGCTGGCCATTTGAGCTTACGGTCATCACACCGGCCATCTTACCGGAAAGCGCATTTGTTACATTGGAAACCAGAGCGTCTTCGAGCTGGTCGGCTTTCACTACAGAAGCTGAACCGGTGTAGGCCGATCTTGTGGTTTTACCATACGCAATGGCGATAACATCGTCGAGAGTAGTGGCTGCGGGCTCCAGGCGGATCTCCATATTTGCACCCGTGATGTTCACGGTCTGGGTTGTGTACCCGATATAGGAGACGGTGAGTTGCTTAACGCCTTCTGCCACGCGGATTGTGAAATTACCGTCGATGTCGGTAATCACGCCTTGCGTACCGGATGTGCCCGGGATAACCGACACGCCCACCAGAGGCTCGTCGTTAGCAGCGTCTACGACAGTACCGGTCACCGTACGCGTCTGAGCCGACGCGAAGACGCTGACTGACAGCACCATCATTAAGAATAGAAACAGCTTTTTCATACCTTAAAAATTAAACATAGATGATTAGTTAATTATTCTCTTTTTTTCTTTTGGATCAGTTTTGAAGCTATGGGATTTTCACCCGATTGCGAGGCATACACACTTTTGGGTGAAAATACAGGCGCAAATTTACGCAAAATATTTTAAATAAAGCGCTTTTTCGTAAAAAATTTTTAATTTTTTCGCGTTTTTTCTATCAACATTTTAATCTTGCTTTCCGTAAACCACTTATTTTAAGCATTTTAGCCCTTAGACGATGCAAAACATTTTTTAACCGAATATGTCATAAAACATAACTTTTTGACACCTTCCGCCCTCTGCCTGAGCGTAAAAAAGCCGCATTCGCTGGGCGAATGCGGCTTTTTGTAGGGTTGAGGCTCGGATTAGAGCTGCGGGCCGGCAGCCACCAGGGCTGCGCCGGCAGCGTTGCCGGTGTATTTGGTGAAGTTCTTGATGAAACGAGCGGCAAGGTCGTTGGCCTTGGTGTTCCAGTCTTCAACGTTAGCGTAAGTGTCGCGGGGATCGAGGATTGCGGGATCTACGCCGGGAAGAGCGGTAGGAATCTCGAAATCGAAGATCGGGAGCTTCTTGGTGGGGGCAGACAGGATAGAGCCGTCAAGGATGGCATCGATGATGCCGCGGGTGTCGCGGATAGAGATGCGCTTGCCGGTACCGTTCCAGCCGGTGTTCACCAGGTAAGCCTTGGCTCCGCTCTGATCCATGCGTTTTACGAGCTCTTCAGCATATTTGGTGGGGTGGAGCTCCAGGAATGCCTGGCCGAAGCAAGCCGAGAATGTGGGAGTGGGCTCGGTGATGCCGCGCTCAGTGCCGGCGAGCTTGGCGGTGAAGCCGGAGAGGAAGTAGTACTTGGTCTGCTCGGGAGTCAGAATTGACACGGGAGGCAGTACGCCGAAAGCGTCGGCAGAGAGGAAGATCACGTTTTTGGCAGCGGGACCCTCGGAGAGGGGACGCACGATCTTCTCAATGTGGTCGATGGGGTAGCTGACGCGGGTGTTTTCGGTCACGCTCTTGTCGGCGAAGTCGATTT
>CAZNRK010000075.1:0-8860 GCA_964575435.1 uncultured Bacteroides sp. | reverse complement strand
TCCAACATATCAGTATTGACATGCAAGGCTGCGTTGAATTTGGCTGATTCAATGCATTGCTCAATGTTATTCTTCCATTCGATATATCCTTCGGAAAGAGTGGTATCGTCAATTTTCTACGACTTCATATAGCAAAGTTGCGAAATTTTAGCGAGCTAACATCTGAGTACCAAATATTTTTAGTATCTTTGCACTCGGAAAGGCATTGCCTCTCCATGACATTTTGAAAAATCAAGAAGCGTATGCTTGTCTTGTAATTGGAAACGTAGGAAATTTTCAACAGCACAAGGATTAGCATAGCAGTTCTCACGTGTATAGCGTGGGCAGCTAATGTTACATCTGTGCAAAAGGTTATCCTACGACCTCCAATTACGACGTGGCATAGTTGGCTCACGTTTCTTCATATAAACAATAAAGCTCTCCATTGAGCCAACAGGAGGCGTAAATAAGAAATGAAAAAACTTTTTATTATCTTTTCGTTCGTTGCCTGTCTTATTTTGACGGCATGCAGTAATGACGATGAGCCCATTCCGGAACTCACTCCTGAATATCTTGAGGCAACTACGTGGGATGCCGAACTGTCGGGTACGGCTTATCCCTATCACACACCTATTTCTGCCCACTTCGTTATGCAGTTCCTTTCCAAAAAATCGGGTAAATGCATTCCGGCTTACGACGATGATTCTTATGAAGGCTCGTTTATATATGGCATCACTAAAGGCATGATTACATTTAACGATGCTTTTGTCGGGAATTGGAGTGTGATAGAGCGGACGAAAAACAAGATGGTTCTGCAAGCCTACTTGCCAAACGAGTTTACCTTGGTCCTCACGAAAATGTAATTATGCGTAAATACATGGTTTCAACCACTCTCGTCTTCGTGGTATCATTAAGTATAGTTAGGCGCGACTACGTTATTTTTAGCCGCGCCTAATGGTTATTTTTGACATGAAATGACATGAACTCAACCCCATGCCGGGATATAAGCAATATCCCGGCGGTTTGTCTCCTTGCTTAGCGGTCAATGGCGTAGCTCATTCAACGTGATTTGGCTCCAACTTGTGGTTGATGGGGGTGGGGTATAAAAAAATTATTCGTCATCCCGACGAATAATCTTCTTACCTTAAATCTAATACCATGAAAAACTGATGCAAAGGTATAATAAATATGTTTTATAACATAATTTTTCGACAAGAAAATTTATAATTTAACCAAATTTAACGAAATTCCGGGGTGAGTTGCTTCGATTTGCTGAGAGATAGACTTGTGGCCGGCAGTTGGGGGGGGGATATGTGATTATGTGTTAAATGTGGGAAAAAGTTTGGGCGGATGTGTTGGATTTTGTAATTTTGCCGCGGATTTTGGTGCGATTTTTTAATCGCAGCGCCGTCCACAGAGAAAAATTCAGTACAATTTCTATTTTTTATGCCTATGAAAAGATTTTTTACTCTTGTAATGCTGGCAGCTGCAGTGCTTTCAGGCGCAGCAGCAACGACAGCCAAACGTCTCCCTGCCGGATTCAAGTCCGGTGCTGTGGCTGAAACCGCAAAACGCGCTCACAAAAGTGTGTTCAAATCAAAGCTGAATGTCACCGCTCCTGTGATGAAGGCCGATGACTACGACGACTATGATGAGATAGAGCTGGACACACCCACCGGTGTAAAGCTCGAGCTGAACGCAGCCGGCGCCATCGACGTGACCTGGAACCCCGTGTCGGGTGCGAACTACTATCAAGCCGTGGGTTCGATGATTGCACCTGTGGCCGTCGGCGAGGATGTGACTCTCGTCAATGCTGACTTCTCCGGCATTCAAAGCACCGGTACTATTTCTGAGCCTGTGGAGAGTGATTATTATGTCGAGAGCAAAGATCAGTTTCCCGGAGCGCAATTTATTCTGCCCGTGTATATAAACGGTGCGATTGGCGTAGAGGATAATCTTTATTATGCATGGATCGGCTATTACGCAGGCATCGAAACTGGTTCATATGACCTCTCTCTTGCTAAGGATGCTAAGGTGACTCTGTCCATGGAGGTAGCTTCCGGCACAGGTGCCGACCTCTACTGCGAACTTTATGCCTGGGATGAGGCAGAAGGCGACTATGTCAATGCCGACTATTATATAAAAGAGGCTCTTACTACTAAGTTCCAGACTCTTACCTTCGACCTCACGGGCGTGAACGAGGACTGCATATTCTCGATCTACCCCTTCGGCGACCCCGACACGTATGAATTTGACGGCAACGTCTTCTTCCGCTCCATCAAGATTACGATGCAGGCAGGCGAGGAAGGCGAAATCGAGGTGCCCATCCTGGTTTGGGAGGGTGAAGAACTTGGCACTTCCATCGCAAAAGAAAATGTTAAGGCCGGCAATACCTACAGCGCAGCCGTGATGGCTTACCAGTTCGATGACGAGGGCTATATCAATGGCGAAAGCGATTTCAGCGATCCGGTCTACTACACGGCTCCTGCCGGCATCTCTGATGTTACGGTTGACGCAAATACTTCAGCCTCTGTATATTACAACCTCCAGGGCATCCGTCTTGAGCGTCCCGCAGGCCTCTGCATCGAGGTCAAGGGTGGGAAGGCACAGAAAGTTGTGAAATAAATTCCTCTGAATAAATATAGGTTCCGCTTGGTTGCAAAGCCAGGCGGAATTTTTTTTGCCGGGGCGGAAATTTTGTGGTGGAGAGAAAAAATAGTAACTTTGTGGTGAAATCCTGACAGATGCAATGACCCAATATTCAGACGACATAAAAAATGCTGTGGCAGCGCTGCGCCGAGGCGGAGTGATCCTTTACCCGACAGACACGGTCTGGGGTCTGGGCTGCGATGCCGCCAACAGCACCGCCGTGAAGCGGATTTTTGAAATCAAACGCAGGGCCGACTCCAAGGCTCTCATCGCTCTGGTGGGCTCCCTCGCAGCGCTTGATAGCGTAGTGGAGAGCGTGCCTGCGATTGCCGAGCAGCTAATCGAGGTGAGCGACCGACCCGTGACGGTGGTCTATGACCACGGGCGTGGCGTGGCTCCCGAGATGCTCGGCCCCGGCGGGTCGCTGGCTGTGAGGGTTACCTCAGAAGATTTCTCGCGCCGGCTCTGCGCGGCTTTCGGCGGAGCGATAGTGTCGACATCGGCCAACGTCAGTGGCCAGCCCGCTCCCCGCATCTTCAGCGAGATTCCGGCTGAGATCATTGAGGCAGCAGACTATGTGTGCACCTCCCGGCGCGACGACACAGCAGAGCGCGCCCCCTCAATGGTGATAAAGATCTCGGAGGGCGGGGTGTTTAAAATCTTACGAAAATAACCTCCGGCTTTGGCATCACCACAGACATCGGCACGCAAACTTCCGCAATGGCTCATACGCATGATCGTGTGGCGCGAGCGGCATATCAAGGAAAAGACGTTTATCCTTTTCCTGGCCTTTATCGTGGGGCTGCTGTGCGGGGGCGCCGCGATTCTGCTGAAATTTCTCATCCATTTCATCTCCTCGCATCTGATATCGTACGCCGACGACGGTCAGGCCCACATCAATCTCGCTTATATCCTCTGCCCGGCCATAGGCGTGGCTCTGGTGGCCCTTTACGTGAGATATGTGGTGAAGGACGACATCTCGCACGGCGTTACGAAAGTTCTTTACGCCATCTCCCAAAAGAAAAGCCGGCTCAAGGAGCATAATTGCTACACGTCGATCGTGGCCAGCTCCGTGACCATAGGTTTCGGTGGCTCGGTCGGAGCCGAGGGCCCGATCGTGCACACCGGGGCGGCGATAGGGTCGAATCTTGGTTCGCTCTTCCGCCTCTCGCCCGGCATTCTGATGATACTTGTGGGATGCGGCGCCGGCGCCGGCATTGCCGGCATCTTCAAGGCCCCGATCGCCGGGATGCTGTTCACCATCGAGGTGCTGATGATCGACCTGACCTCCGTCTCCATCATGCCCCTGCTGATCTCCTCGATCACCGCCGCCACCATCGCTTATGCCTACACCGGTTATGACTTCGAATTTTTCTTCGTGCAAAGCGAGAACTTTACCATAGCCAAGGTGCCGTACGCTTTGCTCCTGGGCCTGGTGTGCGGATTGGTGTCGCTGTATTTCACCCGGGTGATGAATATGATGGAGAATTTCTTCGGCCGGTTTAAGCATCCGTGGATCAAGACCCTGGTAGGCTGCCTGATTCTCTCCGGTCTTGTATTCCTTTTTCCGCCGCTCTACGGCGAGGGCTACACATCCATTAACTCACTGCTGAGCGGCAACATCTCGGCCATCCTCAACGGGTCGATCTTCCTCTCGGAGAGCGGACAAGTATGGTTCCTGATGCTCTTCATCCTGCTCATCATCGCAGCCAAAGGCTTTGCCACCTCGGCCACCAACGGAGCAGGAGGTGTGGGCGGCACTTTCGCTCCGTCGCTCTATCTGGGCTGCCTCACCGGGTTCCTGTTTGCCTTTGCGGCCAACTTCCTACCTTTCGGCACACCCATCGACACCAAAAACTTCGCCCTCATCGGCATGGCCGGAGTCATGGCCGGGGTCATGCACGCCCCTCTGATGGCCATCTTCCTTACGGCCGAACTCACCGGGGGGTATCAGCTCTTCCTCCCCCTGCTTATCGTCTCGGCTGTGTCTTACGGCACAATAAAGATCTTCGAGCCCTACAGCATCTACGCCATGCGTCTTGCACGAAAGGGCGAACTCCTCACCCACCATAAAGACAAAGCCGTGCTCACCCTGCTAAAGGTCGACAAGGTGATAGAAACAGGATTTCTGACCGTGCGGCCCGACATGACGCTGAGGCAGATGGTGGACGTGATCTCTCGCTCAAACCGCAACCTCTTCCCCGTGGTCAACGACAGCGGTCAGCTCCTGGGCATCGTGCTTCTTGACGAAATCCGCAACATCATGTTCCGCCCGGATCTATACGATAAAATGCTCGTGAGCACGTTCATGTCCATGCCTCCGGCCCGCATCGAGGTGAGCGAGAGCATGGAGCAGGTGATGAAGACCTTCGACGACACCGGAGCGTGGAACCTCCCCGTCGTGGACCAAGGCAAATACGTCGGCTTTGTGTCAAAATCCAAGATTTTTAACTCATATCGCAGAGTGCTTCGCCACTATTGCGAGGATTAACCATAATATCATGCAAAAGATTTTCCTTTCGTTCATTCTCATTTTCGCTGCCCTTATGGTCGGATGCAGCTCGCAATCGCCCTCCGACGCCATCTCCGATGCCGAGGCTTCGCTTGCCTCGGGCGATTTCAAGCGTGCACGTTCGGTCGAGCATCTGATCTCCGACTCCACGTCGGCTCAAAAGCTCACACCATCGGAATTGTGTCGTATCGCTCTGATCTACATGCACTTGGCAGAGAACAATAAGGCCCACTTCGATGAAGATGTGGCAGTGGCCACAGAGTGCTACCTGCGGGCCATGAACGAGAATGCCGACTCCGTGGCAGCCTTTTCAGAGCGGATGCCTGTGGCCGACCTTCCCGCCATGCACACCCTCAACGAGCTGGCTTGCGCCATCTCCAGCCCCGTGAATCTCTCCGACACCACCTCAGAAGATTATCACCTCGACCATGAGCACTAACGACTGGAAATCAGCACTTTCGAGCCTTCTGCCCGAAGATTTTACCCCCAAAGCAGCAGCTCCGGAAGCCGAAGAAAAGGCAAAACAAAGCGGTCCGCTTCGCATCGAGCTCGATAGAAAGCGTGCCGGAAAAATCGCAACCATAATCTCCGGATTCACCATCTCGGAGGAAGAGGTAGGGGAAATTGCGCGGAAGATGAAGCAGAAATTAGGCGTCGGCGGCTCGCATCGCGACGGCGAAATCCTCCTCCAAGGCGACCGCACCGCCCCCGCCGCCACCTTTCTGCGCTCCCTCGGCTTCAAAACCCGCCTCATCTGATCACACCCTAATCAACAGGAGAACTTTTTTAGATTAGAAACTACGGATACCACGGATGACTGGGAGGTGGCGGTCGGCTCGGCCGCCACATTAGTTGAAAAAACTACGGATTTCGCGAATTATACGGATTCTTATTCAGCAGAATTTAGTAGGGATGTACATGGTACGTCCGTTACCAGGTGTATCCTATCAACAGTAGTTAGGGATAACAAGGTTTTCTCAGAGTTCTCAGAGATATCAGAGTACTCGATTTGCCTTGTAGGGAAGAGTGTAATAATGGGCAATATGCGGTGTTGCTTTCGGAATCCTGTTTCGGTTACATATTTTTGTATGCTCTCATCAGTCTCATTCTCAGCATCTTGTATCTCATCCATTATGAAATACCTAAAGAGGGTGTGACAAAATTCTGAATTCTGGCACACCCTCTCAATGATTTTCTCACATCAAAGTGAAAGTTATTAAAATATTTTTATCACCGGTCTTGCAAAACATCCATTTGATTGACTCTCAGAGCTAATGCCTTTAGAAACAGACCCCCTTACCCATATTTTCAGGAGATAAGAAAATGTATCAGGCCTTTGGGCATACTTAGTACTTGTCCAATAGAATCCAATAGAGGAATCTGAAACCGACCATCGAATAGTTCCGGCTGCATAGCCTTTTAATTTGAAATAAAGGACATTGCCATTTCTGGCTGTAACTTTAACTGTCCCAGTATCCTTTACTTCCCAGCTGCATTTATCAATGAGTTCCTGAAATTCGGACATTGAAGGCAATCTCCATCCTCCGCCCCATTTCTCAGCGGCCAATTGTGCTCCATAAAATGTATAGTAGCTGTATCCATTGATGTTATCTTGAGAATTATACACATCACTGGTTGACCACATTACACTTGTGCCCATATCGACCCAATCATGGCCGAATTCGTTGCCTTGTAGCGCCTGGGAATAAGCATTATTTCCTGCACAAAATGCAAGAAATAAAATCATGGCTTTAAGCCATGGATTAATTAAATTCATTTTAAACATACGTAATTGTTTTGTTACCTTATTTCTTGTGAGAAGTAATTAGTATGATTAACAAAGATGTTAAGAAAATCCTTATCTGGCTCGTTTGTAGTTAGAAGATCTGCAAAGATGATAACCGGGTCTACGGAGGGTTTCTCCATTATTTATAGAATGGCCTGTATTAACATTTACAATAATGCTCCAAGTTATAGATCCATTTTCTGTGAAAGAAGCACTACTTTGAGAACTGCTTTGTCCTGTTTTTATGATGTATTTTGTCTTATATCTTTCTAATACAAGATTTTTCTTTTTATCATAATCACTGCTTCCCAAATACTCGACATCATAATAAATAGGATAGTTGACTTTGACGCCAAGCTCTTCGCAATTTCGGATATATTCCTCAACATCAGGGAGATGTGTAGTATAATTGTTGCGATAGCTTAAATGTAAGCTCCCTGTATCGGATACTGGGTATTGATCAAATTTTGATATCTGAGATCTTAACTTTTGATCATTTTCCTGTTGTTTTTTCTTTGCTATGTTTGCCGGAAGCTTATTAAGAGTCGAGGTAGAAATTTGTTTGGACAAAGCACGTAGTTGTTCCATGTTTGAAACTTTGGAGCTGGCATCGCTGGATGCAAGAATTACATTTCTCTCCACGTTTATTATACGCGAAGAGGCATATAGTTCGCCCAAGACATTATTCAAGTCAACAACCAAAACGTACTGAGCGCCGAACTGTTTTCCAAGTTCCGTAATTCGTGATTGGCTTACGGCTCCGGAATTTTGATACGTTACCTCGTTGCCCAATGCTCCGATAAAATCAGAAGTACGTTCTACCGCTTGGAAATTTCCATCACTATTTACGCACTGGGTTAAGGCGGAGGCTACAACTTTTTTGTATGATTCTGAAGCATCCCCGACTACATAAATTGCAATTTGGTTTTGCGCTAAGGACTGTAATATTGCGCAGAAGAATAGTGCAAATAATATAGAATACTTTTTCATCATAGAGGTTAAATATATTTATTTATTTCACGTTTGAGGTTGACACCAAGAGTGGCAGCGAACACGATGACATCTTCCATTGTCTGACAGGCTTTGTGGTTGCTCACAGTGCAAAGAACACGACCGGTCTTTACATTAATTAGTTTTGCCGTTGCAACCATAGTGCCTCGACTTTCCACTACATAGATTCCGATTGAGTAAGTCGCTCCCCATCGTTCGCCTAAGGCGGTTATTTCTCCCGGGGCGACCTCGCCACTTAGTTGGTAAGACTGCTCTTGAGTGAGCATAGATTGGAATTGCTGAGTGCGCTCCAAGATTGTAAAGTGGCCATCGGATAAAGCTTTACTTACGCGTGATTCAATAACAAATTTGTCAGATTCACTAATTGGTCCATTAACAAAAATGGAAATTTTGGTCGCTCCGAATGCGCTTATACATCCAAAGACGGCCAAAATGTACAGAATAATTAATTTCTTCATTTTAGTTCTATTCGCCTCAGACCCGGAGCGATACTAAAATAAAAGAGGCGTGGGCTGATATGCCACGCCTTAACTGGAAGGTGGTCGGATTACCTTTGTATGCAGATGTGGAATAAACAGCTCCACGCTATAAAGCATGGAGACCGCTAAGCCAATTCTTGCATACTTGGTTAAGTTTCCGACGCTTCTCCAGTACAAGAAAATGGGCATAACGCCTCTTGTTATCAAAACTGAGAATTGGAGTTTTCCAATTCGGTGCAAAATTACAATCTTTTTTTGAGATTACAAACTTTTCTCTGAATTTTTTATATAAATGCTGCAACCATCTGTTAATTACATTATTAAACTTGCTTTTGGGAAGCGCGGATCTGGGCGCTTCCCAGTTATAATCCCGGTCATCTCCCGGTGACCACCCGGTTTACTTCCCAATTATCTCCCGGTCAGGGAACGGACGCACCGTGGTGC
>CAZNRK010000074.1:0-8888 GCA_964575435.1 uncultured Bacteroides sp. | reverse complement strand
CACTTTGAGGTGATCGTGCGCCAGATGATGCGCAAAGTCAACATCCTCGATCCGGGCGACACACAGTTCCTGGAGCAGCAGGTCGTAGACAAGCGCGAATTCATGGACGAGAACGACCGCATCTGGGGCAAAGTCGTGGTCACCGATCCCGGCGACAGCGAGAACGTCTACGTCGGTCAGATCATCTCAGCTCGCAAGCTCCGCGATGAGAACTCCGCCCTCAAGCGCCGCGACAAGCGCCTCGTTGAGGTGCGCGACGCAATCCCCGCCACCTCCGAGCAGATCCTCCAAGGTATCACTCGCGCCGCTCTGCAGACTTCCAGCTTCATCTCCGCCGCCTCCTTCCAGGAGACAACCAAGGTGCTCAACGAAGCTGCAATCAACGGCAAGACCGACACCCTCGAAGGCATGAAGGAGAACGTAATCTGCGGTCACCTCATCCCCGCCGGTACAGGTCTGCGCGAGTACGAGCGTTTGGTCGTTGCAAGCAAAGACGACTTCCGCTCCGACCTCGACGAAGCCGAAGAGATCATGGACGTCGACCACATCGAAATCAACGACTGATCCCCCAAGATTAAGCAAAATCTCAAGCCATAATCTTTATACCCCCCGAAAGAGGATGCTCCCCCGAGCATCCTCTTTTGCCATACTTGCCTCTCAGCAAATCGTCATTTCAACAAAAAAGCGATTTCCGTTACAATTTTGGTGAAAAATTTACCTTTTTACTATAAGATCCTGTATTTGTCAACAATAACGGTGTCCTTTTTGTCCTGAAGTTGCAGAATTTGAAGTTTGATTAAAGGAAATATTAGCTGATTTGGGAATGAAAAAATGCATGTATAAGAAGGATAAATGACACACTGTCGTGAGATTTTAAGGGGATTTGGGGATTCGGTAGAAAATTCGTAACTTTGTATTCTAATCCATAGTTTTCTCTTTTCTGAATATGAATATCTTAAGAAATATCTTTTTGGCGGGGGCTGCCTTGGCGGCACCGGCTGCTTTGGCTTGCACAAGCCTTATCGTGACCCGCGGAGCCTCGGCCGACGGCTCTAATTTTGTGACCTATGCTGCTGACAGCCACGTGCTTTACGGCGAACTCTATTCCCAACCTGCCGCCGACCATCCTGAAGGTGCTATGCGCAAGGTAATCGATTGGGACTCAGGTGAATACCGCGGCGAGATCCCCGAAGTGGCTCACACTTACGCCACTATCGGCAATATGAACGAGCACGGCCTCACAATTGCCGAGAGCACATGGGGCGGTCGTCCGGAGTTGGAAGGTTCGGGCCTGATTGACTATGGCTCGCTCATCTACATCACCCTCCAACGTGCCCGCACCGCCCGCGAAGCCGTGAAAATCATGACCGACCTGGTCAAAGAGTACGGCTACGGCTCTGAGGGCGAATCTTTCTCTATCGCTGATGCCGACGAAGCATGGGTGATGGAGCTCATCGGCAAGGGTAAGGACGACCCTGGAGCCGTCTGGGTGGCTCGTAAAGTACCCGACGGCTACATCAGCGGCCATGCCAACCACTCGCGCATCCATCAGTTCCCCCTCAACGATCCCGAAACACTCTACTCGCCCGATGTGATCGATTTCGCACGCTCCAAGGGTTATTTCAACGGCAAGGATGAAGATTTCTCGTTCTCTCGCGCCTACGCTGTCTACGACATGGGTGCCCTGCGCGGGTGCGACGCGCGTGTGTGGAGTTTCTACAACAAATTTGCCCCCGGCATGGACGCCTATCTCCCGTGGATCACTCGCGGACAGGGCGAAGTGATGCCTCTGTGGGTGAAACCCGAGAAGAAAATTTCGGCCAACGACATGAAATGGATGATGCGCGACCATTTTGAAGACACTCCCCTCGACATGACCAAAGACATCGGCGCCGGCCCCTTCGATGTGCCTTACCGCTGGCGTCCCATGACCTTTGTCGTTGACGGCAAGGAATATACCCACGAACGCGCCATCGCTACCCAGCAGACCGGCTTCTCCTTCGTCTCTTCCATGAACGCTGACCGTCCGGAGCCTATGCGAGGCATCCTGTGGTTTGGCGTGGATGATGCCAACACCTGCGCCTACGTGCCGGTGTTTAATTCCACCACCGAGGTGCCTTACTCTCTTCGTCCCGGCAACGGCGATATGCTCACTCTCTCGTGGGATGCAATGTTCTGGGTCAATAATTATGTTGCAAATCAAGCCTACAACCGCTATTCGCAGATGATCCCCGACATCCGTAAGGTGCAATCCCGCCTTGAAAACGCCATGGAGGCCGAAGTGGCTGAAGCTGAAGGTGTTGTGGCCTCTATGCCTGCCGATGAGGCTGCGCCTTACCTGCAGGAAATCACTGACTCGTGGGCAAATCGCGTCACTAAGGATTATAAGGCCCTTGGCGATTTCCTTCTGGTAAAATATCTCGACGGCAACATCAAGGCAGAAGAGAACGGCCAATTCAAGCGCACACCCACCGGCGGCTGCGCCAAGCCCGAATGGGGCGGCTACAATGAGCGATATTTCCGCTCAATCGTCGAGGACACCGGCGACCGCCTGCAAGTGGTGCCTATTGAGTGAATTCGTCTCCTCTCAGTCCCTTTTGCAAGTGGCACTCGTTTAGTTCATTTCTCCTCTCAGTCCCATTTGCTGAGGATAGGGAAGAGGGCGGTGGCGAAATTTGAGAAGCCAGTGTCGGTGAAGTGGTAATTATCGACTGTGGCCTCTGCATCGCCTCCAAGAATGTCCGTGGCCTCAAAGTATTGTACATTAGCATCCTGCGCCGCAATTTGATCAAAAAGGCGGCGCAGAGTTGCATTTTTCTGTGAAAGTGTGGAATCGACCTCCGTGCTGAATCTTGAGACGGGAAACATCGGGCTCTCCACAAAGAGAATCGGCGCCTCGGGTCGCTTGGCGCGGATGATTTCATAGAATGGAATCAGCTTTTCCTCAAGCACTTGGGCCGTGCAGTTGGGGAGGCAGTCTATGACGTACCCGGCAGCGTCGGCCGAGGCCATAAGATCGGCAATTTCGGGGTCAAGACGCGCGTTGCCGCTGAATCCAAGGTTCACAACCTCGCGGTTGAGCATGCGCTGGAGGATGTTGGTGTGCGCCATGCCCGGGCGCGATGCGCAACCCCCCTGCAGGATGCTCGTGCCATACATCACCACCGGGCGGCGCCGTGGCAGGTCAATGCGCGGCATCTGCACCGTGGCGCATGAGTCCACGCCGATATAGATTGAATCCACGCCGTCGTAGAGCGAGAGGAAGAGCATGTACTCGCGCATCGCCGGCTCCATGTCTTTTACGATTGTCGACACGGAATTTTTGTTCGCGAGCGACGGACGGGCCGCTCCGAGAGTGGTCCACGTAGAGTCGGGGAGCATGACGTAGAGGTCGAGCCCTCGGATGCCCGTCGGAGTCATGTGGTTCATATTAAATTTGTTGAGCGACTTCCATTTGAGTTTTATTTCCGATGCGTCGGAGGCAAAACGTATAGAAAGCCCGGCGCTGTGCAGCCCAAGGTCCCATAAATCCTTGCGGATGGAATCTTTCAGACAGTCCGGGAGCCGGGAATATTTCTTTGTGGCTTCCGGCGCCAGCGTGCCGTAGACGGGAAATTCTTCCAATGGGATATATTTTGGTTCGCCGGCATGTAAGCCCAAAGACAACACGCTGACAATCAACGCGATGCATAATTTCTTGTACATAATCTAAGGCAAATTTTATGGTTTCAGGTTGTTTCTCGGAGCAAAGTTACGACATTCGCTTGGAAAAAACCTCCATTATTTGATAATTTTCTGGCGGAATTGGTGCAAAATTTTTATTTCCGCGAGAAAAGCATTAATTTCGCAGTATGAAAAGCCGCCTGACCATTTTTGTACTCATTTTCTGGAATTTTTGTGTCTCTGCCTTTCCCAATCGCACCCCCGAAACGGCCGAGGAAGCCCTGCGCATGCTTGACCGCGAAGTGGCCGGCTTTGGCAAATACGAGTCTCAGCGTCAACGCTATATCGATAGTCTCAAGCTGGCTTTGACGCCCTCGGCAGAGTCAGCATTTCGCATTGCAGAGGCCTACAGAAAATTCAACATCGACTCCGCGCTGGTCAATTATCGTCGTGCCATTGACCTTTCGGGCACCGCCGGCGCCGACAGCCTGGCCACGCTCTCGCGTTTGCGTTACGTGTCTCTCCTTCCGGCCTCCGGATATTTCGCCGAAGCGGAGAGGATTTTTGATTCAATCAATCCGGAGTCCTTGTCCCTCCCTCTGAAAGCCGAATATTTTAAGGCCGGCAACCAGCTCTTTTTCTATGCCTCGTCGAGCGTTTCGAACAAGGACAGAGCCAACGCCTTCGCCCGTCAGGCCTTCGCTATGACTGATTCCTTGTTGCTCTATCTCCCGCATGGCACCACTGATTATATTTTCTACAACGCCGAGCGCAACATTACCCAAGGGAATCCCACTATGGCCTTGGCCGACATTTCTGAAATCCTCTCCTCTTTGGACGAGACCGATGAGCGCTACGGCATTGCGGCCTCCATGGCTTCGTACTATTATACACTTGTCGATTCGCTGCCCGACCGCAGGATCATTGCCCTTAGTCAGGCTGCTATCTCGGATATAAAAGGCGGACGCCACGAAATGACTGCCCTTCAGGAACTTGGCAAACTCCTCTACGCCCGTGGCGATCTCAAGCGAGCCGAGCGATATATGCTCCTTGCTCTGAATATGACCCTGAAATCCGGAGCGGCAATGCGTGTTGTGGCCTCGGCCGAGCTAATGCCCGTGATCTCGCAAGCGGCCCAGGATAAGGCAAATGCCAGGACGGGCATCCTCACTGCTCTGATCATTCTTCTCGTGATGGCCTTGGCCGTGATTCTGTGGCTCTTGATTCGAGTCTACCGTTCGCGCAACAAGTTGGAGACGGCCAGGCACAACCTTGCCCAGTCGATTTCTGTGCGCGACCAACACATCAGCACCATTCTCAACCTCTGCAATGAATGTCTGAACCGTCTCGACGATTTCAACCGCATAGCTCAGCGCAAAATCAAAGCCAACCAGACATCCGAGCTTTATGATATGATGCAGTCGCGCAAAATCGTGCGCGACCAGTTTGCTAAATTCCTTGAGCGCTTCGACGACACCTTCCTTAGCATCTACCCGGATTTCGTCGAGCAATTGAACTCCCTCCTTCAGCCCGACAAGCAATATGCTCATTCCGCCGTGCGCACCCTTACCCCTGAGCTGCGCATCCTGGCCTTTATCCGCCTCGGGATAGAAGATTCCGGAAAGATAGCAAAATTCCTTGACCTGTCGGTCAACACTGTCTACACCTACCGCAACAAAATCAAAAACCGCGCTCTTGATCGCGATAATTTCGAGACCACGATAAAAAATTTAAGCCGATAAGGCTATATAATAGTTTATATTTTTCATGATATAGTAAATCGGCAAATAGCTGAAAATCAATTATAAAGAAAAATATTTCCCTGTAAAATATTTATATTTACATCTTATTGCTATATGCGAGCGAAAAATTCGATGTAACTTTGCAGTGTAAATAATTTAAGTCTAAGATTCAGGGTTATAATTTAGGATAAAGAAGAAGAAAAGTAAAAAGGATTTACAAAAATGGTTTTAGGTATTTAGTGTTAGAGACACAAAATCAATGAAGAGCCACACCGAGAGGTGCGGCTCTTCAGCTGTGTCAGGGGGTAGGGTAGTGCGTTAGATTGAGAGGCGGCGCAGGGTGTCGAGCAGCTCGGGATTGACGGGCTTGTCGTTTTTGATGGCCTTGAAGAAGGGGACGTAGACGATTTCGTCGTTTTTGATGCCGATCATCACGTTGCGCTGATCCTCGAGCAGAGCATCGATAGCGGCTGAACCCATGCGCGAGGCCAGGATGCGGTCAAAGGCCGTGGGCGATCCGCCGCGCTGCAGGTGGCCAAGTATGGAGACGCGCACGTCATATTCCGGGAATTCCTTTTCCACGCGCTCAGCCAGAGCCATTGCGCCGCCGGTGACGGGGCTTTCGGCCACGAGCACGATCGAGGAGTTTTTACTCTTGCGGAAGCCGTTCTTGATGAGTTCGCCGAGTTGGTCGACCTTTGTTGAGATCTCCGGGATAATCGCGGCCTCGGCACCCGATGCGATGGCGCCGTTGAGGGCGAGGAAGCCGGCATCGCGGCCCATGACCTCGATGAAGAAGAGGCGCTCGTGGGAGGTGGCGGTGTCGCGGATTTTGTCCACGCAGTTCATGATGGTGTTCAGAGCGGTGTCATAGCCGATAGTAGAGTCGGTGCCGTAGAGGTCATTGTCGATGGTGCCGGGCAGGCCGATGCAGGGGAAATTGAATTCGTTGGCAAAAATGCGGGCGCCGGTGAGCGAGCCGTCGCCGCCGATCACCACCAGAGCATCGATCTCGTGGCGGCGGATGTTGTCATAGGCAAGCTGTCGGCCTTCGGGAGTCTCAAACTCCTTGCACCGTGCGGTTTTCAGAATAGTGCCGCCTTGCTGGATGATGTTAGATACGTTTTGAGTTTTGAAATCAACGATTTCGTCGGTGATCATGCCACGATAACCGCGGTAGATGCCTTTAACTTTGAGGCCGGAATAGATGGCCGAGCGGGTGACGGCGCGGATGGCCGCATTCATGCCCGGAGCGTCGCCGCCGGAGGTGAGAATACCTACACACTTAATTTCTGCCATAGCTTTATTTGATTTGATTTTCTTAGTTTCAAAAAGGGACTATACAACCTGAATTTTTACCCACACATATTATATATATGTCTTAAAGTGCAAATTTACGAAAAAAATCCACATCAAAGCCTCCTGAGGCCAAAATTTGTGAAAAATTCTTCAATCGCAGAAAAATGGGGGTGAATTAGGCAGAAAATTTATAAATTTGCACTTTCAAACCCACAACGCATTTCATCTCACCCTCATGCTTATGACCTCGGATGCCCAAATCTCAACCTCGCAGCCCCGCCGGCCGGTGCGCATCGACCTCGATGCCGTGCTTCAGAGCAAGCTTGGAGCGAAGGCGCGTTGGGTGCCCGGTTTTCTGCTCGACTGGCTCAAACGCACTGTGCATCAGGATGAATTGAATGAAATTCTCAGCCGTTACCCCGGCCTCGAAGGGGCTGAATTCTGCGACGCCATGGTGCGGGAGTTTGACCTCACCATTGACGTCCGTTTCCCCTTTGGCCAACCCGACAGGGACAACCCAAGGGTAATTCTGGTGAGCAATCACCCCCTCGGAGGTTTGGATGGCATCACGCTCATATCGTATTTCACGAAATTTTACGGCGTGGAGCCGAGGTTTGTGGTCAACGATATCCTCATGGCAGTTGAGCCCCTGCGTCCGGTCTTCATTCCGGTGAACAAGCACGGCTCCCAGAGCCGGCAAAACCTGGCGATGCTCGACCATGCCCTCTCCGGCGACCGCCCCGTCATCATCTTCCCGGCCGGATTGGTCTCGCGCAAGGGAAAAGGCGGTGAGGTGTGCGACCTGAAGTGGAATAAGATGTTTGTAACCAAGGCCTTGCAATATCGACGCGACGTTGTGCCCATGCATTTCAAAGGCGAAAATTCACCGTTTTTCTACAACCTGGCCCGCTGGCGCAAGCGCCTGATGGTGCCCTTCAACATCGAGATGCTCTACCTCCCCGACGAGCTTATGCAGGCCCGCGGTAAGAGGTTTGAAATCACCGTGGGCGAGACCATCCCCTATGCCGCCTTCTCCGGCGAGCGCCCTATGGCAGCCGCTCAGAAAATTAAAGAATTAGTCTATACCTTAGGTAAAAGTATATGAATCAGAAGATTATCGACCCTGTTGACAGCGACATCATTGCTCAAGAGCTGAAATATCAGTATTACCTGCGAGCCTCCAACAAGGCCGGAAACGAAATCTACGTCTTTGACGCAAAAGACGCCCCCAACGCAATGCGCGAGATTGGGCGCTTGCGTGAGATTGCCTTCCGCACCGCCGGCGGTGGCACCGGAAAAGACTGTGACATAGACGAATACGATCTGATGAACCCCGCCTGCCACCAGCTCGTGGTCTGGGACCCCGAGAGCAAGCTCATCCTTGGAGGGTATCGATTCATCTCCGGCAAAGAGATCCGGTTTAACGAAGACGGCCAGCCCCGGATTGCCACCAGCCATATGTTCCGCTTCTCCAAAGAGTTTATTGAGAAGTACTTACCTTACACCCTTGAGCTGGGCCGCTCGTTCGTAAGGCCTGAATATCAATCTTCGCGTGCCGGCGCAAAAGCTCTGTATGTGCTTGATAATCTGTGGGATGGGCTTGGGGCGCTCACCGTCAACATCCCCGACACGAAATATCTCTTCGGAAAGGTCACCATGTATCCGAGCTATTCCTCGGAGTGTCGCAACATGATCCTTTACTTCCTCAACAAGCACTTCCCCGACTCCGAAGGGCTCGTCACGCCCATTCAGCCCCTGCTCACCGACACCGACCCGGAGGCCATGGCACGCCTCTTCACCGGCAAGACCTATAGCGAAGACTTCAAGATCCTTAACAACGAGATCCGCAGCCGTGGCGTCACGATTCCGCCCCTGGTCCACGCCTACATGGGCCTTTCCCCCACGATGCGCACCTTCGGCACCGCCATCAACGATGAATTCGGCGACGTCGAGGAGACCGGCATCTTCATCACCAAATCCGACATCTTTGCCGACAAAATCGCTCGCCACGTAGACACATATCACCCCACCACCGCCCAGTAATCCCCCCCCCGGGGGGGGCGATTCGGCCCCGCAACGGGCGCCGACCGGGCAAAACAAAATCGACACATTAGTCTCTAATGTGCCGATTTTGCGCTTCAAGATGGACTCGAACCAACGACCCTCTGATTAACAGTCAGATGC
>CAZNRK010000073.1:0-9317 GCA_964575435.1 uncultured Bacteroides sp. | reverse complement strand
AGACCCGCGATTTCGTGGCCGTGAACAACCACGTCTACAACCAGAGCGGCGACCAGGGCGTATACGGCGATCCCAATCCCAACCCCAATCCCAACCCCGAAGGCGACGTAACCCTCTACTGGGACAACGCAACCGCCCAGTGGGCCACTCCCTACATCCACTACTGGGGTGCAGCCGAATCCACCTGGCCCGGTGTGGCAATGACAAAGGTTGAAGGCAATATTTGGAAATACGTCTGCCCGGCAGGCACCACCGGCTGCCTCTTCAACGCAGGCGACGGCGATGCCTCCAAGACTCAGGACTTCGTGGCCGTGAACAACCACGTCTACAACCAGAGCGGCGACCAAGGCGAATACCAGGGCGGAAACCCCGGTCCTAACCCCAATCCCAACCCCGGCGATAACATCTACATGATGGGCTACGTAGAGGGTCACGACTTCTCTGACACCACCTACGGCCTGAAGCAGACCTCCGTGACCGGCAATGTGTACAAATGGGATTCCGCACTCATCGGCGATGCCGGTGCAGGTCTGGGCTACATCAACTTTGCCACCGTGCTCGGCGAGCTCGGCACTCCCGATGATTGGGACACCTACATCAACAACGGCATCCGCTACGGCGCTCCCGTCAAGGACACTCCGCTGGCCATCGGCGCTCCTGCCGATGTTAAGGCTTACATCCCCGAGGTTGACGCATCGGCTTGCGAGTCGTGGGCCATCACTCCCGGCACCTACGCCGTGATCCTCGACCTTGGCACCATGAAGATCTCTCTGGAGGCCGCCTCCGGCATCGAAGATGTCATGGTAGATGAGAACGCACCCGCCGTCTACTACAACCTGCAGGGCGTGCGCATCGAAGCTCCGCAGAGCGGCGTCTACATCGAAGTGCGCGGCAACAAAGCACGCAAAGTAGCCTTCTAATCCCCGCACCATAAAGACCAATTTCGGGGCCGACGCTAAGCGTCGGCCCCTGTTTTTTTCGCAAACACAGACGAGTTATAAGCCGAATATTGGAAAAAATCCAACTCGGGGGCAATTGTTTTCGTATGTCGGGGATTTTTTGTAATTTTGCATTTGAAATTCTAAAACATGACAATCATGAAATCGGTAGACAGACTTCTTGCTGAGAAACTTCTGAAAATACGTGCAATAATCCTCCAACCCGATAACCCCTTCACGTGGGCATCCGGCTGGAACTCACCTATTTATACCGACAACCGCAAGACCCTCTCCTATCCCGAACTGCGCACCTTCATAAAGCTGGAACTTACCCGCACCATCGTGGAGCGCTTCGGGATGCCCGACGCCATTGCCGGTGTGGCCACCGGCGCCATCGCCCAAGGGGCTCTCATCGCTGACCTGCTGGGACTGCCCTACGCCTACGTGCGTGCCACTCCCAAGGACCACGGCCTGGAGAACATGATCGAGGGCAACCTGATGCCCGGACAGAAGGTGATAATCGTTGAAGACCTTGTCTCAACCGGCAATTCTTCGCTCAAAGCAGCCGAGGCCGTGCGCGCGGCCGGATGCGAGGTGGTGGGCATGGTTGCGATCTTCTCGTATCAGTTCCCCGTGGCTGAAAAGGCCTTTGAAAAGGCAAATATCGAGCTGGTGACCTTGTCGAACTACACTGCAATGCTCGAGGAGGCCGTGGCCTGCAACTACATCACCGACGCCGATGCCGAGACTCTGCGTCAATGGCGCGAAGACCCCGAAAACTGGGTGCCCTCCGCCACTGAATAATCCCCCCTTACCCTCAGAATCTTAGATATGTCAGAATATAAAGGAACGCCCGTGGCCGTAGAGCGCACCGGCGCTGAAATCGCTGAAAAATTTTCAAACCTGAAAAATTTTCAGCCTGCGATTGAAAATCTCCCCGCCGATGCCCGCGAGAAGCTCAAAGGGCTGGAACTGGAGGAGGATGCCATTTCGTTTGATGTGAACATGGTGGGCCGTGTGAAATTTCGCATGCAGGAGCTTTCGCCCGAGCGCATTCTGATGCAAAGCGAGGGCACACCCATGCCCTTCAGCCTCAGCCTTGAGATGAAGCCCACGGGCGAGAAATCAACCGAAATCACGCCCAAGGCCGACCTTGACATCCCCTTCATGCTGCGCCCCATGGTGGGCCCGTACATTCAAAAGGCGATGGACCAGATCGGCGGATTTATTGCCACGCTCGCAGGGCAATGATCATATGAGATTAGCTAAAATACTGCAAATTTGCCTTTTGGTATGGGTGGCGGCAGCTGTAAGCTCCTGTCACCACATCGACGACGACCGCATCCCGCCGGCTGCGGTGCACATTGCATTTAACACCGTGGGCGATTGGCACACCTGGGGCGTGGCCGGAGTAGGGCAGCCTCGAATGTTTGTGCTGGAACTGAAAGAGCCCTCGGGATTCCCCTATACGGCACTCTCGCGCACGGGGTTTGGTGGCGTGATGCTCATTGGCGACATCCACGGCAACCCGGTGGCTTATGATCTGGCCTGCCCCGTAGAGGCGCGTGCAAGCACGCGTGTGAGGTTTGTGAAGGATGACATGACGGTAGAGTGTCCGGTGTGCCACAGCGTGTATGAAGTGGTCACAAACTTCGGTCAGCCGCTTGCCGGCCCGGCCGCCCAGCGCGGATATGGCCTGCGTCGCTACCAGGTTGGCCCCGGATTGTCAGGGGAATACATGGTGGTAAGGAATTAATGACCGGGAGGTCGCGTGCGGCTCGGCTGCCACAATAGGAGAAACAAACTACAGATTTCACGAATTTCACGGATTTTTTCAACAGGAGAACGGTAGAACACGGTTTTAAGGGGGGGAGATTAACTGATTGATTTTTCAGGTATTTGTAGGGACGCACCATGGTGCGTCCGTTACCCTGACCGAGGGGTCGCATGCGACATGGCGAATATAGAAGTGTGGCGAAATGGGTGGGAATGTTGGAGGAAAGGGGGAATTTTTTTCGATATTTGGGTGATTTTGATTAATTTTGCGCGGTATTTAGGTCAAAAACAGCTGTTTTGAAGGTATGAAAAAGATTGTAATCGTGATATATATGTGGGCGCTGGCCCTGGGAGTTGCCGCTCAGAAGGAAGAACTGATAAAATTTGGCGATTTTGAAAACTGGGTGACGCGCAACGTGAAGGAATCGCGTCTGCTCGGCGGTCAGGAAAAAACGCTCTACGAAATCGCTCCCACCACGACCATCAACGGCAATAAACCTTACGCCAACATGGGAGGCTCGCCCTGGGCCACCTCTAACGTTCTGGCTTCGCCCGTGGGCATCGTAAAGACCAGCAACGCCGTCTATCCCGATACACGTTCGGCCGGGAATAAATGCGCCAAACTGACCACGAAATTCGAGGAGTGTAAGGTGCTGGGCATGGTAAACATGGAGGTTATGGTGGCTGGATCGATCTTCCTTGGTCGCATGTTTGAGCCGATTAAGAGCACGAGCAATCCTTACAGCAAAATGGAGATGGGTGTGCCCTATACTCGCCGCCCTACGGCCCTGAAATTTGATTATAACCTTTCGATTCCCACCACAAACAAACGCATATATTCCTCCGGATTCGGTAAGAAAAAAGAGCTGTCGGGCACGGAAATGGCCGAAGCCTTTATCTTGCTGCAACGCCGCTGGGAGGATGCCGACGGCAACCTCTACGCCAAGCGTGTGGGCACCGGGCGCGTGCACCTGGACAAGAGCACGAGCGGATGGGTGAATGGCTTCACCCTCCCGGTCCACTACGGAGACATCACCTCAGAATCATACTACAAACCCTTCATGGGCCTGATCTCCGAGGCCGACAGCTATTACGCCCGCAACAGCAAAGGGAAGATGGTACCGGTGAAAGAGGTAGGCTGGGATGATGCCTCGGCCACACCCACGCACATGCTGGTAATGTTTTCCGCCGCCTCCGGCAAAGCCTACATCGGCACCCCCGACCTCACCTTCTGGATTGACAACATCAAACTCGTGTACTGACTGCCAATAGTTGAAAATTCGTAGGGGACGCTCAAGTAGAGCGTCCGGTGCTCTACGTTCATAAAAAAACTACAGATTACGCGGATTACACAGATTTTTTGACCCATAAGTCATAAATCTTTACTTATTTTGTCATTATAATGAAAATTTGGGTAGTTTAATAGCATTAAAAAGGAAAATTTAGGGGATTTTGAGGGGAAAGAGCGTTTAAAATTACATCGTAATGTATTTATAATCAAGTAGTTAAAAGCAAGTGTAAGAACAAGCTAAAAATTTTAGCTTGTTCTTACACTTGAGGTTTCGGTTACTCGATATTGTTTTAGGCAATACCTAAAATGGGGATAAGTAGCCGATACTTACATATACGCAGTTGACTATTTTTGCGGAATCATTAGCTGCCCAGAGGTCCGAAATTGCTGAGGGGATTGCCGGGCTTGGCCGACTGCATCAGTTTTTCGGAGAAACTGAACGACGCTGCGTTGGTGTCGGTCACTACGGATAGAAGTGCGGGGCCGTCAGCTGCCAACCAGCGTTTCATGGCCTCTTCCAACTGTTCGGGATCACTGACGGTCTCTGCCTGAAATCCTATCTCCTGTGCCATCTTCCCGAAGTCGGGGTTGGTGAGATTGGTCTCGCTGGGGGTGAGGCCGGCCATCTCCATTTCCCATTTCACGAATGCCAGGCTACGGTTGTCGGCGACGAGCAGTTTCACGGGCAGGTTATACTGCACTATGGTGAGCAGCTCTCCCATGAGCATGGAGAATCCACCGTCACCGCAGATGGCGATAACCTGACGGTCAGGACAGGCAAACTTCGCACCTATGGCCTGAGGCATGGCGTTGGCCATGGATCCGTGGGAGAAGGAACCGATCATCCGGCGGTCGGTTTTAGCGGTAAGATAGTGAGAGGTCCAAACGTTGTTCATACCGGTGTCAACGGTGAAGACGGCGTTGTCGTCGGCAAGAGAGTCAAGAAGGCTGATCATATATTCCGGACGTATCGCCCCTTTGGTGCCCTTGGCTTTCACCGGCTCGGCAAATTTCTCCTTGATTGTGGCGTAGTCGGCAAGGGCTTTATCAAGGAATGTGGTGTCGGTCTTGGCGTTGACCTTCGGGAGCAATGCCGACAGGAAGAGTCCGGCATCAGCGCGGACACCCACGTCAACCTTGGTCTTACGTCCGAGACGCTCGGCGCGAACGTCCACCTGTATAATTTTTTTGTCAGTGGGGAAGAAACCGGGGTAAGGGAAATTCATACCTATCAGCAGAAGCACATCAGCTGAGGCGATTGCCTGCTCGGCCGACCACATACCGAGGTAGCCCATGTGGCCGACATAGTTAGTGCATTGGCCCATCAGCTCCAGCTGGCTCTTGTAGGTAGTGCCTACCGGTGCGTTTACCTTTTGGGAAAGTTCGTTGACGAGAGCGGCGGCATTCTTAGCACCTGATCCGGCGAAGATAGCCACGGAAGCGGCATTGTTGATGAGCTGTGCAGCAGCCTCGACCTCCTCGGGGGAGGGTTCCGGGAGTCGGTCGGTGTAAATGGCTGTGTTGGCAGCGTACGACTCCACAGCCGGCTGACCGATTACATCGGCCGGAAGTCCAACCACTCCTACACCTCCGCGCCCTATAGCCTCCTGCATGGCAGCCTGGAGCATATGGGGCACCTGAGTGGGAGTAGTAGCCATTTCGTTGTAGACGGTGCAGTTGGAGAAAAGGAGCGTAGGGTTGGTCTCCTGAAAATACTCTGTTCCGAACACCGCCGAGGCGCATGTTGAGGCAATGGCCAGCACAGGAGCGTTGCTGCGCTGGGCATCGTACAGGCCATTGATAAGGTGCACGTGACCCGGACCGCTACTGCCTGCACATGCGGCAAGATGTCCGGTGAGCTGCGCTTCTGCGCTGGCCGCAAATGCTCCTGATTCCTCATGACGCATGTGCACGAACTTCACGCGTCCGTCCTTGACCAGTGCATCGGTAAGGTCATTCAAACTGTCGCCCGTAATGGCATAGATATGTTTCACGCCGGCCTCGGCGATCATATCGACCACCTGCTCGGCAACCTTTTTCTGCTGATTCGTTTCCATGAACTAAGAACACTAAATCATGGAAAAAGGTTCGTGGCTGCCGGAGGGGGGAGAATCGGAGGTTAGAACAGGAGTCCGGCAGCAACTTGGGCAGCTGCGGGGGTCCCGAGTGTGGCCTCAACGATGGCCAGGGCGAAGGACATGGCGGTGGCGGGACCGTTGCCGGTGATTACGTTTTCTGACACGACAACGCGGTCGGCGCTGACTTCTGCTCCGTTGTCCTTGAGGGGGCCCTCAAAGCCGGGGTAAGCGGTGGCTTTCTTGCCTGTGAGGATGCCGAGGGGAGCCAGAACTACGGCAGGAGCGGCACAAATTGCTGCTATGCGTCTTCCTTTGTCGTTTTGAGCCACGAGAGCATCGCTCAGAGGTCCGAACTCATGAAGATTTGTGGCGCCGGGCATACCTCCGGGACAGATCAGCCACTGCGCATCGGCCAGATCAACCTCGCCGTAGACCTTATCGGCAAGAACTGTGATGCCATGGGCACCGGTGACGGCGCGGTCGGAAGTGATGGAGACGGTGGTAACATCAAGAGAGGCGCGACGGAGCACGTCGACCACGGTAAGGGCTTCAACTTCTTCAAAGCCTTCGGCAAGGAAAACAAAACTTTTATTCATAAGTTATTGATATTTAGGATAAACACTCCAGAGCCCGGATCTTGTCCTTTTCAATTTGGGCGCACAGGGCCTCGAGCGAGGTAAATTTCATTTCATCTCTCAGTCTGGCTACGAAGCTTAGTGTGATGCCAAGGTCGTAGAGATCTGAATCCAGCCCAATTACATGAGCTTCTATGGTGACGGCTGAAGAGTCGTTGAAAGTGGGCCGGCAGCCTATATTGACCACTGACGGATGGATGGCTTCTCCAATACGCGCGAGGCAGGCGTAGACCCCTGAGGCAGGCACCAGCTGCTCGGGGCAGAGAGGGCTGAGGTTAGCCGTGGGGAATCCGATTGTGCGACCTATGCCTTTGCCGTGGACCACCTCGCCGCTCAGGGCATAGGGGCGCGTGAGCATAAGTGCGGCATCTTCGACACGGCCCAGAGAGAGAAGAGAGCGCACGCTCGAACTGCTCACCGGCATCTCCAACTCCGGCATAAGCATCTGAGGGGCACGCGAGATGGTGATATCAAGGTCAGATGCTATCTTCTCCAGTGTCTCATGAGAGCTGAGTGTGTCGCTGCCGAAGCGGTGGTTGAAGCCAACCACAAGATGTCTGACTCCATATTCCCTGCTCAGCACGGCCAGGAAATCAGCAGCCGAGAGCGAACGGAAATCCTCATCAAATTCTCTTACGATCACCTCCTGCGCCCCCGCCTGAAGGAGAAGGGCACGACGCTCGGGGATGGGGGTCAGCAGCTGCGGAGCCACGTGAGGACGGATCACCTGCAAAGGATGCGGCGTGAAAGTCATTATAGAGGCTCGTGTGGCTGTTTCTGAGGCCAGAGCGACTACTTTATCAATAAGAAGGCGATGACCGGCGTGAACGCCGTCAAAAACGCCTACAGCCATTGTGCGCGCAACCTTTACGGGGGTGGAAGGTGTCATACCGGGAGGATCGAGGGGATAAGGCGGCAGATATCGTCGTCGGGGGTGACCAGACACGGCCGGAAACCCATCGAAGCGGCCGTATCGAGGTTTTTCTGAGCGTCGTCAAAGAAGACCGTTTCATCGGGACGAATGCCCAGGGTGTCGATAGTGTATTGGAAAATCTTGGGGTCAGGTTTGAGAGCTTTGGCCGTGAAAGATGTTACGATGCCGTCGAAATAGTAGTTGATATCGTGGCCGTCCTTGCGGAATTCAGAGGCGATGAACGTATCCCACATTATGGGGTTGGTATTGCTCAAGAGATAGATGCCATAATGCTTGCGCAGGCGCTCGAGCAGACGCAGACGCTCCACGGGGATGCCGATGAGGAAGCGGATAAAGGCCTCGTCCATCTGCGCGTCGGTCACTCCCGGAGGGAGTATTTCCCGCAAAGCGGCATGAAACTCATCCGGGGTCATTTTTCCCTCCTCAATAAGCATGAACGGCCCTTTCTGGCCGATAACGCCGAAAAACGAATCAGCATCCTTAAGGCCCAGCTCGCGGAAAGCCTCCACGCAGCGGTCCTTCTCGATATTCATAATGACCCCACCCAGATCAAAAAGTAGATTCTTAACCTCAGGGAGGGTGGGGGAGGGATGATTTTGTATTTGATTCATATTTAATGATTTTCTTCCATATATTCCATCAGAGCCACAGGACCAAGATGCCAGAGCTTAGTGTCTTCCTGCTCCAGAGCTTTGTAGGTGTTTGAGCGATAAATCGCTCGAATGGCGTCAATAATCCCCACGCTATATTTTTTAGCATACAGCAGAGCCATTTGCGTCACCTTACCCGGGAGGATAAGATATAGATTATCAGCTGTAATAGATTGTGACATTACTCAATAAGTTTATTACTTTGAAACTTAAGAAACTGTAAGGAATCAATAGTATGGAAAAGATATTGATCAACTAATTTGTAGGCCATTAATTCATTTATGAGAACTTCCTTACTAATGATTCCTCCCTCAAATAAGGCAAATTGCCTGTAAACATTATCATTAGCCACAGGTCCTATCACAATATCAAAATGATGATTAAATCCTTCCACCACTCGATTTTGCAAAACAAAATCAACCCATTCCTCGTCCGCACTCTCAAATTGTTTGATATTAAGAGTAGTCTTAGCTCTCTCCAAATCAAAAAGATAGCTGTTTACATAACCTCTTTCCCACATCTTTTTGCCGATGCGACTGCGCACAAGACTTTCTGCTTGTGATGGGGAAGTAGTGGTATAGAATCCCTGTCCGAAGTCAAGAGTTCTTTCAGGCTTTCGGATTTCAGGAACAGGGATTATATGACTACCACCATGATACAGGGTAACCATCAACTTATCAACTGTTTGGAATTTACGAGTTGGTCAATGTCTTTGAGAATCCATTGTCGGCTTTCCAGATGCAGAGCATCGTAATGAGCGGCGAGATATTCCAGCACTCCGGCCTCAGAGAGAATCTGCATAGCTTCTGCGCCACTAATACCTTTGAATTTTTTGTATTGTTCAATACAAAAAGACAGGAACGAGGGCACAGAGTCCTCACCCGTATAGTCACGGATATAAGTGCGATGCGATGGTGATGATGGATTGCCGGAAATGCTATTCATATTTCTGAAGGGGGGTGTGTTAACCTACAACGATGTTGACGATTTTGCCGGGGACGACGATGATTCTGCG
>CAZNRK010000072.1:0-9761 GCA_964575435.1 uncultured Bacteroides sp. | reverse complement strand
CCGCCATCGACAAAATGACCAAGGACGGCACTTTCGACAACCTGTCGAAGCGCGAGAAGCTCCAGATCACCCGTCAGCGTGCCAAACTCGAGAAGACTCTCGGCTCTATCGCCGACCTCAACCGCCTTCCCTCGGCTCTCTTCGTAGTTGACGTGCTCAAGGAGCGCATCGCCGTGGCTGAGGCCAACCGTCTCGGCATCCCCGTGTTCGCTATGGTCGACACCAACTCCGACCCCAACTCTGTTGACTTCGTGATCCCTGCCAACGACGACGCCTCCAAGTCGATCGAAATCGTGCTCAACACCGTATGCCAGGCTATGGCCGAAGGACTGGAAGAGCGCAAGGCTGAGAAAGTAGACACCGTGGCTGCCGGCGAAGGCGAAGCTGCTCCCGCTGCTCCCAAACGCGAACGTCGCCGCGTGCGTCGCTCCGAAGTTGAGGCTGCCGAAACCGAAGCCCCCGCTGCTGAAGCTCCCGCTGCCGAGGAAGCTGCTGAATAATTCAGCCCTCCCCCCCAGAATCACTCAGAGCTCGGCGCACACCACACCGGGCTCTGATAAGATAACCCGGGCCCGCAATCTTCTCCTCTCCCCTGAGCGCGGACCGGAACAAAAATCATTCATAAACAAACAAAAAACACCAATACTACTATGGCAGTAACAATGGCAGAAATCACCAAGCTGCGCAATATGACCCAAGCCGGCTTGATGGACTGCAAAAAAGCCCTCGCTGAGACTAACGGCGACATCGAAGCCGCTGTAGAAATCCTTCGTAAAAAAGGCCAGGCCGTGGCTGCAAAACGCGCCGATCGCCAGGCTGCCGAAGGCTGCGTAATCGCCAAGGATAACGGCACTTACGCTGCTATCGTGGCTCTTAACTGCGAGACAGACTTCGTGGCTAAGAATGCCGGCTTCGTGGCTCTTGCTCAGCAACTTATCAACATCGCTGTTGAAAACCAGATCAAGACCGTAGAAGAGCTTAAAGCATACGTTGTTGATGGCCGCACCGTGGCTGACCTCATCACTGAGGAAACCGGCAAAACGGGCGAAAAGACCGAAATCGGTTCGTTCGAGTGCCTTGAGGCTCCCTCCGTGGCTTCTTATACTCACTTCAACAACAAGCTCGGCGTAATCGTAGCCTTCAACCAGGCCGGCGTAGACGCCACCGTAGCTAAGGAAGTGGCTATGCAGGTTGCATCCATGAATCCCGTGGCTGCAACACGCGAAGATGTGCCCGAAGCAACTATTAAGGCTGAATATGAAATCGCAGTGGAGAAAACAAAAGCCGAGCAGGTGCAGAAGGCTGTTGAAGCCGCTCTGAAGAAAGCCGGCCTTAACCCCAACCTCCTCGATAGCGAAGACCACATCCAGAGCAACATGGCCAAAGGCTGGCTCACTGAAGACGAGGTGGCACGTGCACGCGAGATCATGAAGACCGTAGCTGAAGAGAAGGCTGCAAACCTTCCCGCCCAGATGGTTGAGAACATCGCAAAAGGCCGCGTCAACAAATTCTTCAAGGATTCAGTGCTCATGGAGCAAGAATTCATCAACGACGGCAAACTCTCTGTGGGTGAATACCTTGAGAAAGTTTCAAAAGGCCTCGTAGCCGTAGCCTTCAAACGCGTCAACCTCAACGAAGACTAATTTTCTTCTTAGACTTTATATTTACTGAGCGCTCGGTATCCCATGATACCGGGCGCTTTTTTAATGCCTCGCGTTTTGATTCTTTATAGGGGAGCGAAGGGAAAGTTTTATCAGAATGTGATGCTTTAACGGAGGACGAGGGGCTAAAGCAGTTCGCCTTTGCCTTGGCGGAGGATTTCGGGGGAGGAACTGTCGGTGAGGTCAACGACGGTTGAAGGTTCGGTCTGGCTCTCACCGCCATCAATTACAATTTCGACATCCAGGCCGGGCAGGAGCTCGATCTGGTCGGCCGATGTGATTTCATCCTCACCCTCAGCAAAAATTGAAGCGGAAAGGATAGGATTGCCAAGGGTTTGGGCCAGAGCCACTGCAATGGGATTGTCAGGGATGCGAATGCCCACGGTGCGCCTTCCTTTGAAAACTTTAGGCAGTGTAGTGGCAGCCGGGAGGACGAAAGTAAACGGACCGGGCGTGTTTCGCTTGATAATCTGAAAAGCCCTGTTATCTATGCGCGCATACTGAGCAGCCATAGAGAGATCAGCGCAAACCACTGATAGCAATTGCTTTGCGGGATTTATACCCTTTAGGGCGCATAACCTCTCTACGGCTCTCTGCGAGAGAGCGTTGCACCCCAGGGCGTAGAGCGTGTCGGTGGGATAAGCGATGATCTCACCGTGGCGGAGCGCCTCCACAGCGCGGTCGATATGTCGTCCGTTAATCGACGAAGGGAAAATCGTAAGCCTTTGCATAATGGTATTTGGATAGGTAATTTGTTGTGGAAGAGAGAATTGGTCAGATTTTATCAAGCATGGCAGTTATTTCGGGGAGAGAGCCGAATCTATCTTGAAGATCGAGAAGGATGCGACGGGCCGAATCAGGTTTGCCTGCTTTTTTCAGAGCTTTTGCCACGGCCAATCGCCTTATAATCAGAGATTTGTCGCTATCCTTGCGTGGGGCGGGAGAGTTGTCGTAAGCCGAATCGGAAAAGGAATCGGAATCAAAGGCTTCGGGATGATTTCCGGGGTGTGGGTGATGATTCCCGGGGCTCAGGGTAGGTTGAGGCTCAGGAATGCCGGCTTGGCGACAAAGTCGCAGGAGGTGAGGATGATATGGGTGAATTTTGATGGCCCTTTGCAATTCTCTGATAGCAAGGGTTTTAACGCCATTTGCGAGGAAGGATTCGGCGAGAAGTAAGTGCTTTTCGATTGCCTCTTGGTCGGAGAGTGAAAGAGGTGGAGTATGTAAGTCAGAAACGCTGTGCATCTGGGCAATTTCATGCTCGGCCCTGGCTTTGTGACGGAGCGCAACGGGGTCGTCGGGCACCAGATGCAGAGCTATGACGCTCCATTCCAGTGCGTTATGCGGATCGCGGCGACGTTCAAATTCAATCGCCCGAGCGATGGCTTCTTCGTATTTGGCGTAATCTGCCACGTCAGTCAAAAAGTGTGGTTCTGTCCGGTCTGGGGTCAATGCCTAAATGGCTGAAAGCCAGAGGTGTGACTTCGCGACCGCGAGGGGTGCGCTTTATGAAGCCCTCCTTGATGAGGTATGGCTCGTAGACCTCTTCGATCGTGCCCGGGTCCTCGCCGAGGGCAGTGGCGATGGTGGTGAGGCCGACCGGACCGCCGTTAAATTTGTTGATAATAGTGGTAAGTATCTTGTTATCAATCTCATCCAAACCGTACCGGTCAATGTTGAGGGCTTCGAGGGCAAATTTTGCAATTTTGATGTCGATGGTGCCGTTGCCCATCACCTGGGCGAAATCCCGCACTCGACGGAGCAGAGCGTTGGCGATGCGGGGCGTGCCGCGGCTGCGGAGAGCAATCTCAAGGGCAGCGTCTTCGGTGCACTTCACGTTTAGAAGTCTTGCCGAGCGCTCCACGATGCGCTTCAGCACCTTGTGGTCGTAATATTCAAGGTGACATTTGATGCCGAAACGGGCTCGGAGGGGAGATGTGAGCAGGCCGGAGCGCGTTGTGGCTCCGATGAGGGTAAAGGGGCTGAGAGTGAGCTGTACGGACCGTGCCCCCGGTCCTTTATCTATCATGATATCAATGCGATAATCCTCCATTGCGGAGTAGAGGTACTCCTCCACAACCGGGCTCAGACGATGGATCTCATCAATAAAGAGCACATCATTTTCTTCGAGGGATGTGAGGATGCCGGCCAGATCGCCGGGCTTGTCGAGGACGGGTCCGGAGGTGATTTTCATGCCCACCCCCAGCTCATTGGCAATGATGCCTGACAGGGTGGTTTTTCCCAGTCCGGGGGGACCGAAAAGCAGAATATGGTCAAGCGATTCGCGACGCAGGCGAGCCGCTTGGACGAAGACTTTTAAGTTGTCAACGATTTTTTCCTGACCGTTGAATGCAGCAAAAGCGTCGGGGCGGAGAGAGCGCTCGAAGTCTTTATCGGCCTCGCCGGAGGAGTTGCGTATGTCGAAAGAAGAGTCCAAAATTGGAGTTAATTATCTGATTGATTGAATATTCGTGAGTAGATTATGTCGGGGCGAATGGCTGTGAGGCAAAGCAAATCGCCACGATGGCAGGGCTTTTCGCCAAAGACGGAGCAGGGACGGCAGGGCAGGGGGAGCTGGACCATGTCATCGTCGCTTTGATGCCAGGCTTTGAAGCCGCAGTAAGGATGAGTGGCGCCCCAGACGCTGACGGTGCGCGTGCCGGCGATTGATGCCAGATGCATATTTGAGGAGTCCATGCTCAACATCACATCAAGGTGGCTGATGAGAGCCAACTCAACCGGAAATCCGTATTTTTTGCCGCAAAGCGAGGTGACACCGGGGTATTTTTCTTCCCATTTCTCGGCGGTTTCGGCTTCATTGCCGGCTCCTCCAAAGATGAAGATGCGACAGTCGCCACGCTCGGCGATGCGCCTGACCACCTCCTCCATCTTCTCCACCGGGTAAATTTTCCCGGCATGGGCTGCAAAGGGAGCAATGCCGATCCACATCTGTCCGGGTTGTTTTGTCTCGCCGGTAATGTGGATAAATTGCTCGGGGTCAGCCTTTTGTCCTCGGCCGTAAAGGCCATGAAATTTCTCAACCACCGGGAATCCGGCCTTAAAAAAGGCTTCGCGATACCTGGCGCGTGAAGAAATCAGCGGCAACATCTCTTTATTATGGCGGCGCGTGAGGGCTCGCTTGCTGTCGCGCCCTTTATTTAAGGACACGGTGCGCACCCCTTTGAGGCGGAAAAAGAAGCGCATGATCATCGTGCGCAACACGTCGTGAAGATCGATAAAGACCTCCGGGCGGAACTCCGCACAGAGATTATTGACCAATTTATACAGACCCTTTATTCCGGAAAATTCCTTTTTCACGTCCACACCAACGACGGTGAGATTCTGTGGGGGATTTACAAAAAATCCGGTCATGGAAGGGCGCGTGACGAAGACGAACTGCACCTGCGGGTAGCAGCGGCAGGCGCTGTAGACCACCGGAATCGACATGGCCACATCGCCCAGAGCTGAGAATCGGGCAATTATAGCGGTGCCCGGGGCTGGGCGGGAGTCGGAGCCGGATGTGAGGTCGTTATTTTGCGGCATAGAGCACGGGGTTGGTGTCCGGATCGTTGTACATTTTCATCTGTCGGTACACCTTCATGTATTTCCGTCCGGCTGCGATGTCGTCGAGGAGCTGGCCGATTGCGGTGATCAGGTCGGCGCGTTGCTCGAGGAGCACGTCGAGCTTGGCCCGACATTTGGCGATATGCTCGGGCGACGCGTCGGTGCGAGCGGTTTCGGCCTGCATGTGGTATATTTTCAAGGCGAGAATCGACAGGCGGTCAAGGGCCCATGCGGGACTCTCGGTGTTGATTGTGGCGTCGGCCGCCGGGGTTACTCCGGCAAATTCCGAGCGGCAGTATGTGTCAAGCTCTTCTACCATGTCGGTGCGCACCTGGTTGGAGCGGTCGATGCGCCGCTTGAGGGCCAGAGCGGCCACGGGGTCGATTTCCGGGTCGCGGATGATGTCTTCAAGATGCCATTGCACTGCGTCAACGAGATTTTTGGCATAAAGGGTGTGCTCAATCGACCCCTCAGCGTAAGGATTTGGCACTGAAGCGTCTACGTGGTCAGTGATGTGATAATCGGCAGTGGCCTGCTCGAATATGTCATAACATTTTTGTGCTGAAATCATATTTCTAATTTTTTTACAAATATAGCAACGTTTTCCCGAATCTCAAAATTTTCGCTCACAAAAGGCGAAATTTGGGGTCAGGGTTTGTTGGCGTGGATGGTGTAGTCGATTTCGAGGGAGTCGAGAATGCTGAGGAGCTTGCGGTTGACGGGGATGCGCACGGGGGTGGTGAGCATCACAGAGCGCTTGATTTTTGGGTCGAAGAGATTGAAATCCAGGCTGCCGAGGTTGTTTTTGTCTGATTGTGAGTGCTCGGTGAGGAGGGTGGAGAGTTGCTTGTTGAGGTCTTCGGGGGTGGCTTTGATGGTAATGCCGGTAATGAGTTGTCCCTTTAGATCATCGAGGAGCCTGATGTTCACCACGTTGCAGTCTATTTCCTCGCCGAAGCGGCGCTTTTCGTAAGCACAGGTCACGAGGATTGGTGTGCCGGGCACACCGTATTTGCCGAATTCAAAGACGTTTTTGCCGAAAAGGCGGATTTCGTGGCTGCCGGTGTAATCTTCGAGTTTGAGGATGGCAAACTGGTTGCCGTTGCGGCTTAAGCGTGTCTGATAATCTGTGACCATACCGCCGAAAGAGAAGTTTGTGCCCGGCTCGACGGGGATGTCGTCGATGCCCTGGATGGTGCATGTGGTGCCGTAATTGAGCTCCATGTAATAGGGGTCGAGGGGGTGGGCCGAGAGGTACATGCCCACGAGTTCGCGCTCTCTTTTCAGTCTTTCGGCATCAGGCCATGACTGGGCGTGAGGAATCTCGGGGCGGCCGGAGGTGTTCATGATCTCGTCATCGAAGCCAAAGAGGGAGTTGACTTGTTCTTGCTTGGCTCTCTGGAAGTTAACGCCGTATCGGAGGATGAGCTCGGAGAAGGCTTCGTCTTTTGCGTTAACGGTGAGATAGTCCTCTCGGCGCACATCGCTGAAGCAGTCAAGCGCGCCGGCCATGGCGAGATTTTCGATCACGCGGCGGTTCATGGCTCCGGCCGGCACTCGCTCTACGAATTCAAAGATGTCTTTGAATTTTCCACCTTCTTGTCTGGCCTTCAGGATGGTCTCGACCACGTTGGGGCCGATGCCCTTGATGGCAGAGAGGCCGAAGCGGATGTCGCCCTTGCTGTTGACACCAAACTTTGAGAACGATTCGTTGACATCAGGACCTAATACTCTGATATGCATTGACTTGCACTCGTCCATAAAGCCGGTGAGCTTGGTGATGTCGGTGAAGTTGCGCGAGAGGACGGCGGCCATGTATTCCGAGGGGAAGTTGGCCTTGAGGTATGCGGTCTGGAAGGCAACCCAGCTGTAGCATGTGGCGTGGCTTTTGTTGAAGGCGTAGGAGGCGAATTTCTCCCAGTCGGCCCAGATTTTTTCAAGCACTTCGGGCTTGTGGCCGTTGGCTTGACCGCCTTCAAGGAATTTGCCTTTGAGGTGCTTCATCTTGTCGATGAGTTTTTTACCCATGGCTTTGCGCAGGGTGTCGCTCTCGCCGCGGGTGAAGTTGGCCAGCAGACGCGACAGTAGCATCACTTGCTCTTGGTAGACGGTGATGCCGTAGGTGTCCTTCAGGTACACCTCCATGGCGGGGATGTCGTATTCGATGGGCTTGATGCCATGCTTGCGGGCGATGAAGTCGGGGATGTACTCCATGGGACCGGGGCGGTATAGGGCATTCATGGCGATGAGGTCCTCGAAGGTTGAGGGCTGGAGCTCGCGGAGGTATTTCTGCATGCCGGGACTTTCAAACTGGAATGTACCGATGGTCTTGCCTTCGCAATAGAGGCGGTAGGTTTTGGGGTCGTCGATGGGGATGTTTTCTATGTCGATGTCAATCCCGCGAGTGAGCTTGATGTTGGCGATGGCCTCTTTGATGATGGAGAGGGTCTTGAGGCCGAGAAAGTCCATTTTGATCAGTCCGGTCTCTTCAATGACCCGTCCTTCGTACTGGGTGACAAGGAGTTTGCCTTCCTCCTTGTCGGTCGCGGTGGAGACGGGCACCCAGTCGGTGATGGCATCGCGGCAAATAATCACACCGCATGCGTGCACGCCCACATTTCTCACGTTGCCCTCGAGCTGCTCGGCGTATTTCAGGGTGTCCACGATCAGGGGATTTGAGCTGGCGAGCTCGGGCTTGAAGTCATCAACGTAGCCATAACAGTTTGCCAACGTGGGCTTTAGCTCTTTGCCGTTGACTTCGGGCATGTGGCGCGGGATGAGCTTTGTCAGGCGGTTGCTCTCCGGGATTGAGAGGCCCACCACGCGGGCCACGTCCTTGATGGCTGATTTGGCGGCCATGGTGCCGTATGTGATGATGTGGGCTACCTTTTCCTCGCCGTATTTGTCTGTTACATAGCGCAATACGGCAGCGCGGCCGTCGTCGTCAAAGTCCACGTCGATATCGGGGAGGGAGATGCGGTCGGGGTTGAGGAAACGCTCGAAGAGGAGGTCGTATTTGATGGGGTCGATCTGTGTGATGCCGAGGCAATACGCCACGGCCGAGCCGGCCGCCGAACCGCGCCCGGGCCCGATGCTCACGCCGAGCTTGTCCCTTCCTGTATTGATAAAGTCCTGGACTATAAGGAAGTAGCCGGGGAAGCCCATGGTCTTCATGATGTGTAGCTCGAAATTGATGCGCTCATCCACTTCAGCCGGCAGAGGGTCGCCGTAGCGCTTCTTTGCTCCTTCATAAGCGAGTTTGCGCAGGTAATCGGCCTCGAATTTTATGCGATAGAGTTTTTCGTAGCCTCCGAGCTTCTCGATTTTCTTTTTTGCGTCTTCTTCGCTGAGCACAACGTTGCCGTTTTCGTCACGGGTGAACTCCTCAAAGAGGTCTTTTTCAGTGAGTCGGCTGCGGTATTCCTCCTCCGTGCCGAAATCGGCTGGAATCTCGAAAGTGGGCATGATCGGAGAGTGGTCGATGCTGTAAGTCTCTATCTTTGAGAGGATTTCGAGGGTGTTTTCGAGGGCTTCGGGGAGGTCGGCGAAGACGGTGTTCATCTCCTGAGTGGTCTTCATCCATTCTTGCATGGAATAGCGCATGCGCGAGGGGTCGTTGAGCATTTTGCCTGTGGAGAGACAGATGAGACGGTCGTGGGCGTCGGCATCGCTTTCGTTCACGAAGTGGACGTCGTTTGTAGCGATGATCTTCACGTCGTTTTCGCGCGCAAGGCGTATGAGCTGGTCCTCGATTTCTTTCTGTTTCTGGTAGGTCTCGTGGTTGGCATCGGTGCGGGTGGCTTTATGTCGCTGAAGCTCAATGTAATAGTCTTCGCCAAACAGGCTTTTCCACCATTTTACCCTCCGGCTGGCTTCTTCGTAGTCTCCGGCTCCAAGCAGGCGCGGTATCTCACCGCCCAAGCATGCCGAACACACAATTAAGCCCTCTTTGTGGGCCTCGATCTCCTTTTTGTCGGTACGGGGATGTGAGTAAAAGCCTTCTGTCCAGGCTTTTGACACGATTTTGATGAGGTTTTTGTAGCCTTGCCGGTTTTTTGCCAGCAGGATGAGGTGTCGACCGGTGTCGTGCTTGTCTGTGTGGGTGTGCAGGTCTTCGTTGGCCACATAGACCTCGCATCCGAAAATGGGGATAAAGGGGGCCTTCCCGGCGTCCTTGAGTTTGCCGTTTTTCTTGTTTACATAATTGAAAAACTCCTTGATGCCCAACATGTTGCCATGGTCGGTGATTGCTATTCCGGGCATGCCGTCATCAATGGCTTTATCAACGAGTTTTTCGATCGCTGCCTGTCCGTCAAGCAGCGAATATTGCGTGTGCACGTGGAGATGTACAAAAGGGCTCACTATATATAATAATGTGTAATTGTTAGTAAAGGAGAGTGGGAGTATCGCATGAGCGCGAAATTTCTCCCAAAGTTACGCAAAATCCTCCACACTACCAACACCTGCGCCTTCAAAAATTTCTCCCTTCTCCAGGGATAGAATGTCGGTAAGGAGGGTGGGGGAGGGTGGTTTTGT
>CAZNRK010000071.1:0-9777 GCA_964575435.1 uncultured Bacteroides sp. | reverse complement strand
TAGCGCCGGCTTCGATGTGAGCCTGAGCTTTTTCTTTGGTGAGGAAGAGACCGGTAGATTCAACTACGTATTCAGCATCTACAGCGCCCCAGTTGATTTCTTTGGGGTCGCGGCATGCGGTCACGCGGATGCGTTTGCCATTGACGATGAGCTCGCTTTTTTCCATGTCATAGTCAACAGTGCCGTCGAAACGACCGTGCATTGTGTCGTATTTGAGCATGTAAGCCATGTAGTCAACGGGGAGAAGGTCGTTGATGGCAACAACTTCGATGTCGTCGCGCTTTGTGGATGCACGGAAGACGAAGCGACCGATGCGGCCAAAGCCATTAATACCAATTTTTGTCATAATAGTTTGTATAATAGGGTGTTATGTAAATTCTGTATGATATTGCCACAGGGCTTTTCTATTTTCGCTGCAAATTTACGAATTTTTTTAATTTGTTGTATCGTTTTATTACGGAAATTTTTCGTTAAACTATTATAATTTGGCGAATATAATCAATACAGGGCAATATCAATAAATAGGAGAATGGGAGAATGAGCCGACTTTCGGGACGCACCACATTTTGCTGATTCATAAATCTTTGTAGGGTCGCCGCTTGTGGCGACGGATGAGAGGGAGGTCCGGTGGTGGAGGCTGGTCGCCACAAGTGGCGACCCTACAACCTATAATCCGTTAAATCTACGTAATCTGTAGTTTTTTATCCTCAAAACCTTGTTCTCCTGTTCTCCTGTTGAAAAATTCCCCCAAAAACCTTGTTCTCCTGTTCTCCTGTTGATTGTTCCCACAAATTAATCTGTGTAATCCGCGAAATCCGTAGTTTTTTTCACGTGTGGCGGCCGAGCAGAACGCTACCTCCCGGTCATCGCACGGTAAATTAATACGAGGTCCAGAGGTCGAGGGCGCGGAGGGCGAGAATGTCGGAGCAGTGGTGGGTTTCGACAAATTCGCGTCCTTGGGCTTTGCGTCGGCTCAGAAGGTCGGGATTGAGGATGAGATGCTCGAGTTCGGCGTATGTGGCGTCAAGGTCGAGAGGGTTGGCGTTGACGATAGGGCGCAGCTGCGGCTCGCCGATGAAGCGGTAGAAATCCTCCTCCGCGCCGCTTACTGCCACGCCTCCGGAGGCCATGGTCAGGAGCGCCGTGGTGGCCGGTGTGTAGGAATAGAGCTGGTCGAGCACGATGTCGGCCTGCCGGAGCTCATGCAGAAAGTCAGAGTAGGGGAGATTGCTCACCTGGCGGAGCTCTGCGCGGTCGGGGTGGGCCTGCACCACCCTCAGGGCCATGTCGTGGAGGATGCCGGCGCCTTTGTGTTCGGCTCGCGAGGCATCGAAGGCCGAGAGTATGCGCACGGGGCCTGCCGTGGGGGAGAAGTCAGGCTGGGGGAGAGAGTCAAGGTCAATGGGGATGCCCAGATAATGGAGTCTGGATGGCGGCACGTGGGCTTCAGCGGCAAGGTGATATTCATACAGGGCTGTCATCACCCCGTCCACGCCCTCGTAAACCTCTCTGCAATAGGCATCAAGCTCCGGTGCGAGCCAAGGAAGCACGGCAGGATTGCTCTCGGGCCGGGGTATGGACGGGTTGCGCCATTCGCTATATTTAAGAGGCGAGGAGGGGGAGAGGCAAAGGCGCACGTAAGGCGGAGTGTTGCCCAAATCGGTGAGAAACACGCGTCCGTTGTCGCGCTTAAGTCGCTGCAGCAGAGCCAGAAGCCTCTGAGGACGGAGATTGACGAAAAAGGGCGAGCAGAGCTGCACCACGTCGTAGCCTTTCAGCTTGCCGGAGAGCAGGGTATTAAGCCTTAACCAAAGCCAGGCACCCCCGACAAGCCCCGGGTGGCGTCGAAGGTCCAAATCGCGCTCAAGGTGCATCCAACCGCAGCCGTCAGAGGCCAGAGTGACCTGATGGCCCAGCCGGCGCAGCGAGCCGGCCAAAGTGGCATGAAAGGCTGAGGCATCGCCAAGGAGCAGAATTTTCATTGACGCGAGAAGAGGATTTTGAAGAGATACTGGGCGCAGATGGCGGCGCAGACAGCGGCCAGAAGCACAGCGGCCCACCAGCCCACAAGGTTTAAGCAATAAGACAGGGCCGCCACCACCGAAGCCACGGCTATGAGCCTCCACGTCGGGGCAGCCAGGTGCAGCCCGTAGCGCCGGCGGTATGGAATGTAGACGATCACGGTGTAGATGGCGTACCAGAGGATATAGCTAATGCCCAGGCCGGCAAATCCGCCCGTCTTATACATTATTATATTAAGAGCAAGACCGATTACGGAGCTGAGGCTCTCGGTGAGGATGTAGACCTTGCCGTCGCCACGGGCGATGATCACGAAAGCCATACAAAACGACACGGCGCGAAAGACGATGCCACAGATGCCTATGGTCACCATCGGTTCGGCCAACACAAACCTCCAGGAATACAGCACCCTGAGCATCAGTGGGGCGGCCGGGATGAAGATGGCGATGATGGGGATTAGCACCAGCAGCAGGGTGGAGATTTCGTGCGAGACCAGAGTGGAGGTGAACGCAGGGCGGTCGGCCACCTTGACCAGACGGGGGTAAAACTCCATGGAAATGGCGGTGAAGACCAGCCCGGCGTAGTTGATGATAAGCATGTAGCCGGCCTGGAAGATACCGGTGGCGTAGTCACCGTCGTAGCGTGTGATCCAGGCGATGAAGGCGTAGGTGCACGCCGCGCTTGCCATCATGCCCACCCCGAGGGAGATTCCGAGCTTCATGAATCGCTTGCCGATCTCAACGTTTTTTCGCGCCGGCTGGGCCACAACGGGCATCCTCCCCCGGCAGGCGCGCGTCACCAGGAAAGACAGCACGTAAGACCCCACCAACCCCGGCACTACGCCCTCGATGCCAAAGGCCGCGTAGCAGACCACGCAGCCGATCATCGTGGTCAGAGCCGACCAGATCTGCACCTTGGCAAGGGCTTTGAGGCGGTCGGTGGCCTGCATCACGGCGAGGTCGCCGTTGATGATGGTCTGAAGCAGCACGGCCACGCCCACCACGGCAAACAGCCACCAGGGGCTGAAGCTGTCAAAGCTGAACCATGCGAACGCCGGCGAGAGAGCCAGCATCAGCACCGCTCCAAGGATGCCAAGGCGCAGAGCCCACCAGAGCACGGCGGTGATGATCTGCGGGCGGTCAGATGCCTGGGCCGCTGAGATGTCTCGCACGGAACTCTGACGCAGATTCAGCTGCGAGATGCCGCCCACGAGGTCAAGGGCGCGGTTGAAGATGGCATTCAGGCCCACACCGGCCGGACCGACGAGCACGGCCAGGAGCTTGTTGCGCACCACGGCACAAAGGATCTCGATGATCTTCACACCACCGAAGAGGGTCATTGCCTTCACCACGCGAGCCGATAAGTTGTTGTTGTTCATGCCGTTATTTCACCCATTCGAGGGGGTTGAGTTTTGTGCGCTCTTTTCGCACTTCAAAGTGGAGGATGGTGCGGTTATCGTCGGAGGCGTCGGTGAAGATGTGGCCAAGGGTCTGGCCGGCCTTCACGGGGTCGCCTTTTTTTACGTTGAGGCGGTCAAGGTTGGTGTAGACGCTCAGATACTCGCCGTGGCGCACCATCACGATGTTATGGTAGCCATCCATGAAGAAGATCGAGGATACTGTGCCGTCGTAGATGGCCCGGGCGTTGGTGCCGGGAGCCGTCTCGATGTCGATGCCGGAATTCTCCACTTCCACGCGCGAGAGGTTGGCGTGGCGGCTGCGCCCGAAGGTGCCCACGACGTTGTAGCCGCCTGCTATGGGGAAGAGCAGGCGCCCCTTGTTTTGCTCGAACGACCCGGTGAGCTTGCGCGCTGCGGCGGCCTTCTCGGTATAGTTCTGCTCTTCCGCGGTGGGTGCGGTGACGGGCTCGGGTTTGGTGATGGGTTTAGGAGCGGGCTTGGGCTCGGGGGTTGGAGGTGTCTCTTTCCCGGCTTTCTCCCGTTCTGCTTTTTCGCGTTCGGCTTTCTCTCGGGCTGCCTTTTCGCGTTCGGCTTTCTCCCTTTCAGCTTTCTCTCGGGCTGCCTTTTCGCGTTCGGCTTTTTGGCGCTCAGCCTCAGCGCGGCGCATTTCCTCGGCGATTATGCGGTCAAGCTCGGCATCAAGAGCTCGGGCTCGCTTTTGGCGGTCCTGAAGCTCGCTCTCGAGCGTGGCGGTCTCTTTTTTGAGCGAGGCCACGAGCCTCTCGGTCTGCTGCTTCTGGCTTTGGAGCTTGCGGCGCCCGGTGTTGAGGTTGTTGACGGCGATGGCGTGCTTTTTGCGCAGGTCGGTAAGGCCGGCGCGCTTGAGGTTGAGGAGGTCGACAGATGCGTGCAAGCGCTCCTGCTTCTGGTTGCGCCATCGCTCGAGCTGCTTGATGTATTCCAGCCTCTTGAAGGCCTGATAAAAAGATTCTGAAGAAAATATGAGCGAGGCGGCCGAGAGCCCCTGTCGGGCATCGCGTTGGCGACGCAGCGAGAGGGCGTAGTTGCGGCGCAGAGTCTGCACATCGGCCTCGATGATGGCTATTGTGTCGGCGATGCCGGCAGCGAGACTGTCGAGGGTGGCGATTGAGCGGGTGAGCTGGTCTATGTCGGCGCTCTGGCGCAGGATCTGACCGTTGAGCGAGTTTAGGGCGTTGAGCTGGCGGGATGTGCGCTTGCGGTTTTCAGAGATTTGCTCGCGGGCCTGGCGTATGCGCTGCTCGTTCTGCTTTTTCTCCTCTTTTACCTGTGCGGCGGTGCGCGGGGCTTTTGGTTTGGTGGCGGCGGACTTGGTTTTGGCTGTTTGTTCAGTTCTGGCCTTGGAAGTGGATGTCTTGGACTTCTTCCCGCGGGCATTGAGATCGGCGGGGAGGATTAAAAGGATGGCTAATATGATGAAAATCAGACGCTTCACAGGCCGGCGGGCAGATTCTCGATGAGCGATGCGGGGTTGATCTGCTTGTAAGATGAGGGAATGTTGATGTTGGGGGTGCGCCCGGTGTTCCATTCGGCTTTTTCGGGCTTGTAGCTTAGTTCAAATTCCAGCGGAAGACTTGGTATAGAGGCTGTTACGATTACGTATCGGGTCAGGATCCCCTCTGCTGTGGCCACCATAGGGCCGTACATTACGCTCACAGGCGTGGAGTCGAGTTTCTGCAGGGTTGACTCCGACGCTGTGCCGAGCAGGGCGTCCTGGAGGTCAGAGAGGGTGAAGTCATGCTCGTGCATGAAGGCCTCGATGGGGTGGGTCATCCAGATTTTATGGTAGCGGTCGATAGCGGTGATGGACTGGGGGGTGACGTCGAGCACGGCTACCTCCATGCCCAGGAATCGGAGCGAGATGGTGATTCGTTGATCGCGGATCATCGTGGCGCGTCCTGAGAGAGAGAAGCTTTTGGGGCTGCGTAGGTCAAAGGTCACGGGCACGTACAGGTCTTGCCATGCGGTGGCGGCCTGCCCTACCTGCTCGTAGGGCTGTGAGGGCTCTGTGGCTGCTTTCTTAGTGCCGCATGAGCTGAAAGTCAGACACATAATAAGGCACAGGGATGGCAAATACAGGTGTCGGAGTATCTTGGTCATTCTGTCTGGGGCTTCTGAGATTCTTGCTTTTGCTTAAGGAGCTCACCGGCGGCTGCTTTGATTTTGTGATATATGGTCAAATCGATTACAGCGACTTGCAGGGCTTTATTCCAGTATTCAAGGGCTTTTTGGATCTGGCCGGATGCCATGTAGATGTCGCCGGCGTGGTCGTAGATGTCGGCCGAGGGGGTGAGATCGGGGTTCTCTTCCAGTTCTTCTTCGTAGAGGCGCAGGGTGGCCTCGATGTATTGCAGGGCCAGATCAACGTCGCCTGATTGGAAGAGCACCCAGGCGTAGGTGTCGAGGTATGTAGCGTTGTTTGGCTCGGCTTTGATGGCTCGGGAGCTGTAGCGCAAGGCTTTTTCCAGGTCGGAGCCGGGGATGAGGGAGAGGAAGTAGGCGGCATTGTTCATGGCCCCGATATTGTCGGGGTTGAGAGAGATGGCGCGGTCGTATTCCTCAAGGGCGGTAAGGGTGTCGCCCCGGGCTGCGAGCAGATCGGCGCGGTAGCCGATGAAATTGGAGACGGCGGAATAGTTGCGTACATCGGAGATGTCCACGCTATCCATTACGACAAGGGCGCTGTCAATAAGCCCCCGGGATTGCAGCAGTGATGCTCGGGAGATGGGGTAATAGAGGTTGTCGGGAAAGCGCCGGGAGGCCTCGGTGGCGGCTTGCAGGGCCTGGTCGTTGCGGTCGGCCACCATTAGCATCTGCAGGTAGAGGGTGGTGTTGTTGTCGTTTTCGGGCTCGAGGGCTACGGCGTACGACATCTGCTCGGCGGCTTCTCCGGGCTTCTTGCTCCCGAAGAGGTAAGCGGCGTAGAGCGAGTAAATTTCGGGCTCGCCGGGGTGGAGCTGCACAAGGTGGTCAAAGAGCGAGGTTATGCGGGGCTGCTGGGTGGAGTCGGCATAGAGCTCGGAGACGTAAGAGCGCAGAATCTGCACCTTTGTGTCTACCTCCAAGTCTCTGCTGTTGAGGGCGTTGAAGACCTCGCGGTCGAAGGCTGCGCTGTCGGCCTGCTGCAGGAAAAACGATGCACGGGCCATGTAGGCGCTGCCGTTGGCGCTGTCGAGGGCGCAGGCCAGGTCAAGGTATTTCAGGGCGCTGTCGGGGCGGGCGAGATAGTCGAAGGTCGAGCCTACATAAAGGGCAGTGTAGCTGTCAGCGGGATTGGCGCGCATCAGGCTTTGGAGCTCGCTCTCCACGGCTGCTGTGTCGGCGCGGAGCATCAGGGCGCGTATGATCTGTGAGGTCAGGGCGGTGTTTTTGCCGATTCCGTCCTCAAGGCGGCGGAAGATGGCCATGGCACGGTCAAGAGCGGCGGAGTCGCCGGTGGCGGTCTTCACCACGTAGGCGTTAGCAAGGGCCACGGCCACGTCCTGGCGTGTGGGGTAGAGCGAGTCGAGCATCTCCCAGACCATGACCACATCGTCGTAGTGGCGGCTTCGTGAGGCAGCTGTGGCCAGGTTCTTGCCGTTGATATAGGTGGGATTGGCCAGGAAGTGGCTACGCATCAGCGAGTAGGCCTCGCGGCTCACAGAGTCGTCTTCAGAGGCAAGAGAGTAGGTGGTGAGGGCCCACTCTCCGGCGATGTCAATGTCGGAAGGGTTGAGCTGCCGGGCGCGCTCCAGGAGGGTGAGATAGGTGGAGTAGTCTTCGTGGTTGAAGGCGTTTTGCGCCTCGAGAAACACGTAGTCTGCCTTGCGCCGGGCGCTCTGCTCGTCCCATGATTCGGGACGGGCTGCGCTGAGCACGGCTGCCCCGAGGCAGAAGAGGATGATATAAAGAGGTAAGCGCCGCATCAGAGAGGAGTTTGGTGTTTGACCGGGAGGTCGAGGTCGGCTCGGCCTCGGCATATTTGATTGTGAGGTGTCGGTCGGCTCGGCCGTCAGATTATAAAAACTACGGATTTCGCGGATTAAACGGATTTTCCAACAGGAGTAAAGGAGAACAATGTTTTGAGATTGTAACTAATTGATGATTAAGGGAGTGTAGGGGCGCCACTTGTGGCGACGGCTCCCAAGGAGGGAGTTAGGGGTTTGTAGGGACGTACCATGGTGCGTCCGTTCCTATTTCAGTCAGGGTTATGAGAGACCGGTGTGGCCGAAGGCTCCGTCGCCGCGCTCTGTGTGGTCGATGCGGTCGGTGGGCTCCCATTCTACGCGTGTGTAGCGGGCGATCACCATCTGGCAGATGCGTTCGCCGGGGTTGACGGTGAAAGGCTCCTGTCCGAGGTTGATGAGGATTATGCCGATCTCGCCGCGGAAGTCAGCGTCGACTGTGCCGGGGGTGTTGACCAGCGAGATGCCATGCTTCAGGGCCAGGCCGCTGCGGGGACGGAGTTGCATTTCAAAGCCGTGAGGGAGCTGCACGCGCAGTCCTGTGGGGATGAGGCGACGCTCCATGGGGGCGAGCACCACCGGCTCTGTGAGGGCAGCGCGCACGTCCATTCCGGCCGAAGAGAAGGTTTCGTATGCCGGGAGCTCGAAGCCCGAATTGTTGATGATTTTTACTTTGATGCGATCCATTTTTCTTTAGGCGTTTGTAGGGACGCACCATGGTGCGTCCGTTCTCCGTAGGGTGGATTTAAATCGTGACGCGGTGGGTCTGCGTGCCGGCTTTGAGGATGTAGATGCCGCGGGATGCTACTTTCAGGCGCGAGGTGCCTTCCGGGAGGGTTTTCTGAGAGATGAGCTGGCCAAGGATGGTCATGACCCTTACGGTGACGGGGCGCGTGGTGGTGACGTATATGTACCCCTCGCGCACCACAACCTCCATGTGTTCTTCGCTGATGCTTTCCTGCGCCGCCTGGGTCTGTGGAGCGTTCTGCACCGTCTCCCACACCGGGGTAGCGGCCATGGCTTCAGCCGGCGCGGTCAGCAGCAAGGCAAGAGATAATATGGCGGTCAGCAGCAGGCGCAACGTGTTCTGGGAATTGGGATTTGACGGCTGAGGTTATTTCTTTTTCTTTTCCACCTTCTCGACAAACTCATATTTTACCTTGTTCTCGGGGTCGTTGCAGGTGAGTTTGCGCGCTTTCTTCTCGTTGACGACTACCACGTCATGGTAAGCGAAATCTTTGATCTCCTTTTTCATTTGCTTGGCCATCTGCCCCATGTTGTAGTGGATCTGACTTTTAATCATGCTTTCCTGGTTGGGGTCAGTGAGGCCGGAGATGCGGATTTCGCTCTCGGGGAAGTCAAGCTTGATGGTGGCCGGATCGATGTGTATGGAGAGGGAGTCGGCCTCTACAGCCCATGTTCCGGAATATTCGGCATACATAAAGACGTCGATAGCGGGCTGACCTATGATGGTCATCTGCATTTCGTCCTTGGCGGTGTAAGTGCCGTCTGCAGAGATGTTTAGCTGCTCTTTCTGTTTCATTTTCACCGAGCGGTCGGGCGAGGGGAGATTGGTCCATTTTGACTCCCATGTGCCCTCGACCTCTTTAGGCGAGAGAGCCACGGCCGACAGGGCCACGGCAAAAATCAGGGCTATAAGAAGCGAAAATTTCTTCATTTTAGGGTAGATTTTAATTATTTCTGCAAATTTACCCATTTTTTTTCTGACCGCCAACAAATCCGCCAAAAACTTTTTCGCCCCCGCCACAGCGTGGATAAAAATGACTGGGAGGTGGCGGCCGGCCCGGCCGCCACAATGTAGATAAAAACTACGGATTTCACGGATTATTAAGTGTAGGGTCGCCACAGTGTGACTGGGAGGTCGTGTGCGGCCCGCGCGCGACATGACTGGGAGGTGGCGGTCGGCTCGGCCGCCACAATGTTGATAAAAACAACGGATTTCACGGATTACACGGATTATCAAGTGTAGGGTCGCCACTTGTGGCGACTTGCCTCTATAACCGGCTAACAAGTTATCCGTCGCCACAAGTGGCGACCCTACAAACATCTGTGGATCAGTGAAATGGAAAAATAAATGTAGGGACGCACCATGGTGCGTCCGTTCCCCTCACAACCACCACGCCCCATCATCCGTCGCCACAAGTGGCGACCCTACTGTCTGACTTCTCTGAGGTCTCAGAGCTCTCTGAGTTCTCTGAATTGTCATTTTTTTGGATATTAATTTGGCGGATTTAGAAATTTGTATTATATTTGCGCCAAGAAAAATTGTATAACCTTTAATTGAATTATGCACATTATTTATTAACCACTATCTATCAATCATTTACTCACACAAATGCAAACCACCATGAATTT
>CAZNRK010000070.1:0-10335 GCA_964575435.1 uncultured Bacteroides sp. | reverse complement strand
CCGTAATGGTGGACATGAACGGCAACTTCACCGGCTACATGACCGACATGACCCGAACCTTCTCCCGCGGCCGGCTCTCCGATTTTGCCCTGAAGGCCCACCAGACTTCAATCGACATCTGCCGGGAGCTCGCACGCATGGGTCGCCCCGGTGCTCTTGCATCAGACCTCTACCACCGCGCTGAGGAAATGGCCAAAGAAGCCGGCCTGGAGGCCTATTTCATGGGTCATCACCAGCACGCCGGATTTGTCGGCCACGGTGTGGGCATTGAAGTCAACGAGTGGCCCGTCATTGCCCCCAGATCCCGCCACGTGCTGGCCGAGGGCAACGTTATCGCCCTTGAGCCCAAATTCGTAATCCCCGGCGAGGGCGCCGTAGGCATTGAAAACACCTACCTCGTTCTCCCCGAAGGCGACATGGAGCCCCTCACCCGTGCCCCTCAGGAAATTATCGAAATATAAGCAAATATCTATATGCAACAAAATTACGCACATCTGCTCCCTCAGGAGATTTTCCGTACCGTGGGCTCTGCAGCGCAGACCCTCGGCACGAGCGCTTACGTCGTGGGCGGGTATGTGCGTGACCTGCTCCTGCAGCGCCCGTCCAAAGATATAGACTTCGTCACCGAAGGCTCGGGCGTGGAGCTGGCACAGGCTGTGGCCGAAAAGTTGGGCAAAAAGACCTCGCTTGCCGTTTTCGCTACATATGGCACTGCGCAGGTCAAGCGCGGAGCGCTCGAGCTGGAATTTGTGGGCGCCCGCAAGGAGTCGTATCACGAAGATTCGCGTAATCCCGAAGTAGAGCCGGGCTCCCTGGCCGACGACATCGCCCGCCGCGATTTCACAATCAACGCAATGGCCCTGAGCGTCACCCCGGATTCTTTCGGCATGCTCATCGACAATTATGACGGCATCCGCGACCTCAACGATCGCATTATCCGCACCCCTCTGGCTCCCGACATCACCTTTAGCGACGACCCCCTGCGCATGATGCGTGCCATCCGTTTCGCTTCGCAGTTAGACTTCACCATCCACCCCGACACCCTCGATGCCATCACCCGCAACGCCGAGCGCATCCGCATCATCACCACCGAACGCATCACCACCGAGATCCAGAAAATCATGGCCTCGCCCCGCCCATCCGTGGGTTGGGACCTGTTCTTGAAGACCGGACTGCTCCGGATCATCCTCCCGGAGCTCGCTGCCATGCGCGGCGTGGAGACCGTACACGGCCGCGGCCACAAGGACAATTTCTACCACACCCTCCAGGTGCTTGACACCGTGGCCGAGCATTCCGACAATCTCTGGCTGCGCTGGGCGGCCCTGCTCCACGATATCGGCAAGCCCGTGACCAAGCGCTGGGACGACGCCCTGGGATGGACCTTCCACAATCATAACTACGTGGGCTCCAAGATGGTGGGCAAGATTTTCCGCCGCCTGCGGCTGCCTTTGGGTGCGGAGTTGCACTACGTGGAGAAGATGGTCGACCTGCACATGCGCCCTCAGGCCCTCGTCGAGGATGAGGTCACCGACTCGGCCGTGCGCCGCCTCATCAACTACGCCGAAAACGACCTCGCCGACCTCATGATTCTCGCCCGAGCTGACATCACTTCTAAAAATATCGCCAAAAAGAAGCGATTCCTTGAAAATTTCGACCTCGTCGACCGCAAGTTCCTCGACATCATTGCCAAGGACAAGGACGCTGCTTTCCGCCCGTCGCTCAACGGCAACGAAATCATGCAGATGTTTGGCCTTCAGCCCTCTCCGCTTGTGGGCAAACTCATGCAAGCCCTCACCCGGGCCCAGAAAGACTGCGAAATCGAGATGTCGCGCCCCGCTGCCATCGATTTTGTAAAGAAAGTAGCTGCCAATGAGGGCCTTACGCTCCAGTGCGAGCTCGATTCTGAAACTAACTGATTCTTAAGACCTTAAAGATGTACTTTGTAAGCAAACGCATAGAAATCTCCGCTGCTCATCGCCTCTCGCTCGACTATGAGAGCAAATGCACCAGCCTGCACGGCCACAACTGGATCATCACCGTCCACTGCCGCTCTCGCGAGCTCAACGCCAACGGCATGGTCACGGATTTCACCCACATCAAGCGCGCCGTAATGGACACCCTCGACCATGCCTGCCTCAACGACGTGGTCCCCTTCAACCCCACTGCCGAAAACATGGCCCGCTGGATCTGCGACCGTGTGGAAAATTGCTATCGCGTTGATATTCAGGAATCTGACGGCAACATCGCATCCTACGAGCGCGACCAAGACTAAACCCCAATGACAGAAAAGCAATACAGAGTCAACGAAATCTTCTGCTCGATCCAGGGCGAAGGCGTGCACACAGGTCTTCCGGCCGTGTTTCTGCGCCTGAGCGGATGCAACCGCCGGTGCTCATTCTGCGACACCGACCATTCCGCCTTCACCCTCCTCACAGCCGAGCAGATCATCGCAGCCCTCACCTCCCACGCACCGCGCAACGTGATCGTCACCGGCGGCGAGCCGGCCATGCAACTCGACCAAGCCCTCGTCGACGCCCTCCACGGCGCCGGCTTTCGCGTCCATATCGAGACCAACGGTACCCTCCCTCTCCCCTCAGGCCTCGATTGGGTCACCGTCTCGCCCAAAGACGGTCCCGTGGCCGAGCGCTACGCCGTCCGCAACCCCGACGAGGTGAAAATCGTATATCAGGAGCAAGACCCCGAGCCCTACCGCCGGATATTCCAAACATCCAACTTCCTGCTCCAGCCCTGCTCCGGCCTCAACATCCCGCAGACCCTCGACTACATCCTCTCTCACCCCCACTGGCGCCTCTCTCTCCAGACCCACAAGCTCATCTCCATCCCCTGATATGCGGAAAATCGCAATTATCCTTGCAGCGATTCTGATTGCCTCCCTCGTTGTCGCCTTTCCCGGCGCAGGGCAGTCTCAGAAAACAGAGGCGGAGAAAGCCGGTCCGGACACCGCGAGCGCTCTCACCGATGCCTTTGATGTGTTTGTCAGATTAGACACAACCTCGCGAAATGTCTATTTCGTCTTTACAGCCGATTCCATGTTCGAGGGCGCACCCCTTGCCTTGGAGGCCTTGGAGCAACGCGGACTGAAAGCATCGTTTTTCTTTACCGGTAATTTCCTCAGAGACAGCGCCAACATCCCCGTGATTGAGCGTGTGATCCGCCAGGGCCATTACGTTGGTCCGCATTCCGACCGGCATCTGCTCCTTGCTCAGTGGAACCGTGCCCGCACGCCCCTGGTCAGCCCCGACAGCCTCCGCCGAGACATCCTCGACAACCTCGCCGAGCTCTCCCGCTTCGGCATCGAGCCCGAAGATGTGACCTTCGCCATTCCCCCTTTTGAGTGGTGTGCCAAAGAGCACGCCCACGTCTACCGTTCCCTGGGCATCGTGCCCATCAATCCCACCCCCGAGATCGAAACCTACCGCGACTTCACCACCCCCGACATGCCCGAGTATTGGACCTCCTCTCAGATGCTCCGGCAGCTCCTCAACCTCGAGGCAAGCCGCGGACTCAACGGCGCCATCATCATCCTCCACCTCGGCACACAGCCCGCCCGCACCGACAAGCTCTACCACCACCTCCCAGCCCTCCTCGACACCCTCCTCACACTCCGCTACCACCCCCACCGCCTCTGACTGCCGGCAGTGTATTCCGGTTGGTAAAATCCGGTGAATCCGGTGAATACGTGGTTTTTGTTCTCTGATTCTTCTTTTATTGGATGGCGGACATTTCGACGTGGCCGATGGGGAGGCGGCAGGAGAAGATCAGGGGCTGGCGGGTGGTGGCGTCGATTTGCGAGGCCACGGTGTAGCCGCTCATGGTGCCGTTGTAGCTGAATTCGAAGTTTACGAGGTAGGTGCTGTAGTCTATGTCTGTGATATTGCAGCTCGAGGGGCCTATGTAGGTTATCTTGACCATGTCGGCAGCCGTGCCGGAAAGGGGAATGGTGACGGTGTCGTAGGCATTCATGGAGGGGAAATCCAGGATGTCGAAGTAGTAGTATAACATGGTCATTTCGCCCATGATTTTTACGGCTTCCATGGTTTCGGCATCGGCGTTGAGGTAGCCCTGACCCAGGAGATTTTTATAGCTCGAGGGGTAGGAGGTGCCGTATGCTCCGGCTTGAAATTGGGCTTTGGTGGGCTTCATGTACCAGCCGTTGAGATAGTCGATGGTGCCGGAGCCGGGGAGAAGGGTGGCGTTGACGGTGTCGTTGATGCAAAACACTCGGCCCTCCCAGGGGATGCTGTGACCGCTGATCGAACCGAAGAAATTGTCGCCGGTTTTGACCACTTTTACCGTGCCTACTCCCATATTGACGTCGATAAAGCCCATATGGTAGCGCACGTTGTAGTTATAGACCGAGTAGGGGATGTTCTGGCTAAAGGCTGCTGCCACTGCCAGCAGGGAGAGGAGGAGGAAGGTGAGGCGTTTCATGATTTTTCGAGGTGAATTGTTGTAAATAGTTGATTGATGATAATTACCTAATTATAACAATTTTACCGGCGAAAAAGGTTTATCCCGACTTTCCCCGTCAAAAAATGGTTTATGCAGATCTACCTCGTCAAAAAGGTTTATGGCCAGAATCCGGGCGAATAGGATAGTTAGCGGTCAAAGAGGGCTTTTACTCTGTCGGGGCGGGCACCGAGGCGGATGGCTTGTGCGGCATCGCTTTTGGCTTGGTCCAGGAGATAGAGGTCGCGGTTGAGCATGGCTCGATAATAGTATAGCTCCGGGTCGGAGGGGTAGAGTTTAAGTCCGGTCGCGATGGTCTCAGAGGCCGGGGAGAGCTCGCCGATGGCAAGGTAGCAGCCTGCCAGGGCGGCGTAATATTCTGCAGCGGGGTCGGTCTCCAGGAGCTTCTTATAATAAGGTATGGCCTCGCGGTCGCGACGGGTGAGGGAATATAGGGCGCCGAGAGCCGCCAGGGTGTTGTAGCCCTCGGGGTCGGTCGAGGCAAGGACTGCGAAGTCGGCCTCTGCAATGTCGGCCTTTCCGGAGTATAGACTCATGATGCCGCGATAATATCTGGCATCAAGGCAGAGCGAGTCGCGGTCAATGGCTGCGGAAAAATCCCGGTAGGCGTCCACGTTGTGGCCTTGCTTGAGGTGGAGACGGCCGCGATTGGCCAGGACCACCGACATGCCGGGGGCGAGCTCAAGGGCGCGTGAGAGCGTGACGATGGCAAGGGAGTCTTGCCCCATGCGGCTGTAGACCATGCCCAGATTGGAGAGCAAAAGGGAGTTGGATGGTCGGGTGGGGTCAACTTGCATGGCCTCTTTCAAGCGCAGGATCGCCGTGGCGTAATCTTCGTCTTTAATGGCTTGGTCGGCCTCGCCCATCAGCAGGAAATAGGGGTCCTCCTCATCAATCGGCACCTGCGAGAGACCCTCGAGGGCGAACATTGGCAGAAACAGCAGCGGAAATATTTTCAAAAAATTTTTCATGGGGCAAAGGTAAGGAATAACCGTGTAGATTTGAGATAATTATAGTTAAATCTGACCTCATGCAAGCAAAAAAGAAGACAAAAAAGATTTGCTACATTAAAAAAATTGGCTTACCTTTGCAATGTGAACAAGATACTGCGACATATCGAATACATGGCCTCACGCCGCGATTGCGTGATAATTCCCGACTTCGGAGCGGTGCTTGGCTCTTGGCGCAGCTCATATTATGATGCTGAGAGCGAGACGCTTATGCCTCCGAGGCGCGAATTTTCGTTTAATCCGGAGCTTCGCACGGGCGATGGCCTTTTGGCTTCTTCTTTGGCTCGGGCCGAGGGGGTGAGCTATGAGATGGCCCTGCGCATGGTGCGCGAAGATGTGGAATCGATGTGGCAGCAGCTCCGCAGCTATGGCGACGTGCCTCTGGGCAAGCTCGGCGTGCTGCATTTCTCGCAGGAGGACAATCTGGTCACCTTCACCCCCTTCGCTTCTGATCGCCTGAGCCCGGCCACAGCATGGCTGTGCCCGGTGGCTGCAAAAGAGGCCATCGTGGAGGCTCGCCGCAAGAGCGAGGACAGCGCTCCGGTGGTGCGTTTCCGTCCCCTGCGTCGAGCCATGCGCATCGCTGCTTCGATTGCTGTGCTTTTGGGCGTGGGCATGGTGGTTTCCACCCCGATCAGTGTGCCTGGAGATGTCACTTACGCATCGCTCTCGCCTGTGGTTGAGCAGGTCTCTCCTGACCGGCTCGTGCCCTCCCTTACAGTGCCCGAGGCTCGCACCCTGACCATGGAGAAGTCTCACGATGCCGATCTTTGGATCGAAGTCGCAGCCCCGGCTCCTGCCGCACCCGCTCCCGCCTCTGATATGGACGGAAAGTATTGCGTAATCGTCTCCTCTCACGCCTCAGAGGCTGAAGCTCAGCGCTTTATGGCTAAATACTCCGAGCGCGAGATGCGCGTGCTGGAGAAAGATGGCCGATTCCGCGTGTATGCAGCCACAGCCCCGACCATGGCTGATGCTGATGCTCTGCGTGGCTCCCTCTCCGATGCCTTCCCCACCGCATGGGTGTGCAGAAGATAGTTAGGAGTTAGGAGTGAGGAGTTAGGAGTAGTTTGGGTTGCCGGTTAGGGCGACCATAACGGTTTTTTTATCAGCGCTTAAGCTTAGCCGCAGATTTTTTTGTCAGCTCTTTAGCCTCAGAGTTTTCAGACATTCCTTTAGCCACATTTTCTTATTATAATTTCCCCCCTGAGCTTATGGATTCCCAACTTCACGACATGCTCTTTGAGCGCCACAGCATACGCAAATACACCTCCCAACCCATCGACCCCGATGCCGTAAAGCAAATCCTCGAAGCCGGCTTGCTGGCTCCGTCGTCAAAAAGCGCCCGGCCGTGGCAGTTTATCGTAGTGGAGGACCGCACCAAGCTTGAGGCCCTGGCAAAAAGCAAGAAGGTGGGCTCGCGCCCCCTGGCCGGCTGCGCCATGGCCATCGTGGTCGTTGCTGACCCGGAAAAGAGCGACGTATTTATCGAAGACGCTTCCGTGGCAGCCACGATGATGCACCTGCAGGCCTGCGCATTGGGCGTGGGGTCGTGCTGGATTCAGATCCGCAACCGCTTCGATGCCACCGACGAGCCTTCGGCCAACATCGTGCGCTCGCTCCTTGATATCCCCTACACCCTCGAGCCCGTCTGCATCCTCGCCTGCGGCATGCCCGACGAGCAGCGCCGACCGGTCGACCCCGAGAAGCTCGAGTGGCAGAAAGTACACATCGGGTCCTGGAAAGCTGCTCAGCAGGAATCTTAACAGACCCATCAGCATGTCCCGTCCGCGCATCGTAATCATCGGCTCAGGCAACGTGGCCTGGCATCTGGCTCCCTCCCTTGCCAAGGTCGGCGAGGTCGTGGAGGTGTGCTCGCGCCGGATGAGCCACGCTGTAGCCTTGCGGGATGCCGGTGTGCCCTCGGCCGTGGCATCTGACAATCTCGGTGCCGTGGTTGCAGATGCCGATTTCTACATCATAGCAGTCTCCGACGACCGCATCTCCGAGGTGGCAAAGAGCATACCTGCGGTGAGCGGCATCGTGGCCCACACCTCGGGAAGCGTGCCTCTCGAGGCCCTTGCACCTCACCCTCGCCGGGGTGTTTTTTACCCTCTGCAGACTTTCTCCAAAGAGGCAAAAATCGACATCTCCGAGGTCCCCTTCATGATCGAAGGCTCCGACCCCCGGACCGCCGTGCAGCTCTGCGAGTTGGCTGAAAAGTTGAGCAAGAGAGTGGTGGAGGCGGATTCCGCGCTCCGCCGCCGCGTGCACGTTGCCGCTGTCTTTGCCTGCAATTTTCCCAACTTCTTATGGACTCAAGCCGCTCGCCTGCTTAAAGCCGACGGCCTTGACCTCTCCCTGATGCAGCCCCTGCTTCAGGCCACCCTCGACAAAGCCCTGGCCCTCGGACCCGAGGAGGCCCAGACCGGACCGGCCCGGCGAGGCGACTCCGGAGTCATCGCCTCTCACCTGGCCTCCCTCCCCCCGGACGCCGCTGAAATCTACAAACTCCTTTCCGACCACATCTCCAAAGCATACAATCAACAATGAGCCGAATCGACTATGACCTCACAGCCATCCAAGGCGTGGTTTTTGACGTGGACGGCGTGCTCTCGCCCTCTACCATACCAATGGACAACGACGGTGTGCCCCAGCGCATGGTCAACATTAAGGACGGCTATGCCATGCAGCTCGCCGTCAAAGTTGGCCTCAAGATAGCCATCATCACCGGTGCCGACACCTCCTCGATCGTCAAGCGATACAACGCCTTAGGCATAAACGACGTGTACCTGAAAGCCGGCGACAAGCTGCCCGTGCTGCAAAGGTGGATGCTCGAACGCGGCCTCACCGCCCACCAGGTGGCCTATGTCGGCGACGACATCCCTGACCTCCCCGCCATGCGCGCCTCCGGCCTGCGCGTTTCCCCGGCCGATGCAGCCCCCGAGGTGAAAATGGCCTCGATCCTAATCACCAAAGCCCTCGGCGGCTACGGCGTGGCCCGCGAATTGCTCGAAGAGATCCTCAAAGCTCAAGCCAAATGGATGCAAGACACCGAAGCCTTCGGGTGGTAAATCATTTTTGAAATGGACAGATCCTTGCAAGCCACCGGGGCCCGCGTGCTCCTTGCCTCCAACTCCCCCCGTCGTCGCGAACTCCTGAACCTCATCGTTCCCGACTTCGGAATCGCCACAATCCACGACATCGACGAATCCTATCCCGCCGACCTTCCCGCCGAGCAGGTCGCGCCCTACCTCTCAGCCCTCAAAGCCGACGCCTACAGCCCTCAGCTCGTCGACGATGAAATCATTATCACCGCCGACACCATCGTAATCAACGACGGCAAGATCCTCGGCAAGCCCCACAGCGAAGAGCAAGCCATCGAAATGCTTCGTTCACTGATGGGCCACACCCACCGTGTGGTCACCGGAGTGACCCTCACATCAAAAGTCGACAAAGACACCTTCGCCGAAACAACCGACGTCACCTTCTACCCCCTTTCCGACCGGGAAATTGACCTCTACGTCCATAATTTCCACCCTCTGGACAAAGCCGGGGCCTACGGCATCCAGGAATGGATCGGCTGCATCGGCATCTCCGGCATCAAAGGCTGCTATTACAACGTAATGGGCCTTCCACTCCACGCCCTCTACATGCATTTACAGAAATTTAGATATTAACCCCGGGTTGTTAAAATTCCGCAAATTCCGGCCCGAGAAATAAACCTTTATCCCCCGTAAGCGTCAATAATCTTGTAAAACAAATATTTATTTAGCACGAAAACGAAACTTACAACATTATGAAAAAGACAATCATCACCTTGGCCCTGGCAGCATTTGCCCTGGTAGGCGTCAACGCCTCGGCCCAAACCGAAAAAGCATGCACCAAAGCTCAATGCGAGAAGCAAACCGGCGAGAATCAGCTCAATGAAAACAACCGCATGCGTCGTCCTGCAACCTGGCGCGAATACGCCTTCGAAGGCGTGCTTCTGAGCCTCGACCAGCAAACCAAAATTGACGAAATCAATAAAGAATTCGACTCTCAGCTCGCTTCTGCATGCAAGAAGGACAGCTGCCAAAAATCAGAATGCACTAAACCTGACTGCAAGAAAGTCGACTGCAAAAAAGCCGACTGCAAGAAAGTCGACTGCAAGAAGGATAGCTGCCAAAAAGTTGACTGCAAGAAGGTCGACTGCAAGAAAGATCGCCGCGGCGATCGTGCAGGCAAAGGTCCCCGCAACTTTGCTCCCAACTTTGAACTGCGCAGCCAATACATCGCCAGAGTAAAGCAAGTGCTCACTCCCGAGCAGTACACCACCTTCCTTGAGAACATCGTGAACATGCCTTCGCAGCGCGCTCAGGCTTCCGCTCAAAATGGCAAAATTCAGCCCCGTAGCCGCCAGGCAGGCGATCAGGCATGTCCCCACCACAAAATGGCAAAAAGAGATGCTCGCGACGCACGTCAACTTAAAGCCGACGTCAAGAAAGACGCTCAAGAAGTAAAAGCCGACCTCAAGAAAGGCGAAAAGAAAGCAAAAGCCGACCTTAAGAAAGGCGAGAAGAAAGTAAAATCCGACGTTAAGAAAGGCGAAAAGAAAGTAAAATCCGAGGTTAAGAAAGTCGAAGATAAATAAATCCGACTTAAAGAACCTTCCGACATTAAGAAATTTGAGATAAAGTAAATCGCGCAAGCGAAACTTACACTCCAACTCCTAATTCTCCAATCCCCCAAGACAGCCCCCGGCAGCCTTGGGGATTTTTTTACCTTCCCCGGCAACCCCTGACTTTTAAGGCCTTAGGCTTTTTTGCGGCCATAATTACCAATATGTCAATGT
>CAZNRK010000069.1:0-10432 GCA_964575435.1 uncultured Bacteroides sp. | reverse complement strand
GGACACAAGGATTTTCAGTCCTTTGCTCTACCAACTGAGCTATGGCACCATCATTCTTTTTGCTTTATCACGGTCTCTCCCGTTTTTGCTCTGCAAAGGTAAGGAGGTTTTTTGAATTGTGCAAATTTTTGAGCAACTTTTTTTGAAAAATATTTCTAACTTTTCTTCAAAATGTGGTTATATGGCTATGTATCAGCATCTTTAGCGAGAGAGTGAAAGGTTGAGCGAGAGTCCGTAGGATGTATTGGTGGTGGGATAGGAGGTGGTGGTGACCAGAGGGGTGTTGACTTGATGCTCGAAGTAAGCGGCCAGGGTGAGTCGTTTTGACATCACATAGCTTGCCGTGAAGTTGATGCCGAGGGTGCGAGTGCCGGACGTGGGTTGGGTATAGTTGTCTTCGATGCGGCGAATGAGGGCCTGAGTGGTTGCCAGGGAGAAGTCGGCGTTTAGGGTGAGGTCGTTGCTTATGCCTTGCTGTGAGCCTTTCATTTTGAGGATTGTGTTGAAGCCTACAATTTTATATCCGGCGCCGAAGGTGAGGCCACGCGTTGTTGCTTCTACCACCTGCCCGGCTGAGGTGTTGAGAGTGAGTGTACGCTGGTCTTTGTATTCGGCATTAAATTGGAGGTTGTTTTGCATTGTTGCATTGAGTCCGATAAGAGGTGCGAAGCGCTCGGTGATGGCTACGGATGAGATATTGTAGGGGGAGGAAGGGATGGGCCTGCCGGTGAGCTCGTCAAGTGTAAAGCCCAGCTGTGTGCCTTGGATGTTAACCCAGTTAAGGAATGATGAGTAGGACCCGACGGAGTAGGTGCACTGGTATGCGTGGTTGAGTGTAAAGGATTTGAATATTGACCGCATACTGCCAAGGTTGATAAGACCGTCGTAAGTTACGCGCCAGTTGGGGAGAACTTGTGAGAAGGAGGGGAAGGGATCGAGGTATATCTTTTCGGGCGATGACCCTGTGTACGCAGCCAGGAAGGCGGGAATGAGCACATCGGATGAGGTTGGGCTCACGCTCCCGACTTCGGGATCGAAGGGCGAACCTGCCACAGCTGTGCCTTGGATGAAACCGGCATCGGGATAGGAATGACCGGCATATTGCGCCTCAACGCGATCGCGTATGATGGGAATATATGAGAGCATGTTGTTAAAGGCTTCGGAGTTGTAGCCGTCTGATGCTTTTGATGAGCGTAGTGCTGTGAGCAGGGCGCAGTGGGTCTTTGTATACGAGCCGGAAAGAGAGGTGGGCATGCCGGCGTACATAAATTGGATTGACTTGGAGTGGTTGTCCGTTCGGTTGAAGGTGAGTTGAATCTTAAAGCCTTTGAATAACTCGAGTTGGCCTTCTATATTGAATTCGTTGGTATTGGTAAAGACTGCGGGTGATGTTTGGCCGTCGCCTGTGATTAGCCATCCGCGCGAGAGGGCTTTGTCGATATATTCTTCTCCGGAAAAACCGAAGGCGAAATCAAGACCCGGCGCCATGGGGCCATAGTGGTTGGTCTGACCGAAGATGTTGCCGATGTTGGGCATGAAAAGAGGTAGGGATGTCTGCCTTGTGGTGCGATACTTCACTGAGATGCTTCTTGGAGATAGCAACACGCGGGTAGCGTATTCGCCTACGTTGCGCCAAAGCGACCTTTCGTCTTTCATGACTTCGGTGACAACCAGCTTGATATCATCGTTGCCTCGGTTGAGGATCTCGACGTTGTTGTTGTCAATAATTCTGGATTTGACGGGCACGGGCGTACCGGTCAGAGTGGTTGCGGTGACTCTGACTTTCCCGACTCGCAGATTATGCTTAACAGTGATTGAAGTGTCGGACTGAAGACGCACAGTGCGCTCGAATTTCTTTGGCTTCTTGGCCGTAGTTTGTTTGGGCCGTGTGTTGGCAAAGCGTTTGTTTACATCTTTGATATATGGAATCTTGCCGTAAAGACCTTCAAAATTTATGCGACCGTCAAAATTCCACGCTCCCTGATTAGCAATGGAATTGCCAAGCTTTTCGCCGTCGACGGTTGCGCCGCGATCCCAGCGATATGTACCGTTGTAGGTGGCTGAGGCTGTCATGAAATCCAACACGGGCACTCGGCTGAAGGGAACCTTATATGACCCCGTAAAAGTCTGATTATAAGCCCACGGAGTACCCATCGAGAGGATCGACTGCCAAACGGTGTCTTTCCATTCACGGTACTTATCGGGGAAGAGTTTACGGTTGACGGCGCCCATCGTTTCTTCAATTCGGGCTGATGTGTTGCTTTGGAATTGAAGGTTAAGCGACTTAGTCAAATTCCACGTAATGGAGAATTGGCGGTCCCACAGGAAGTTTTTGCTCACGGCAACAGGCAGCTGGAACATGACATCGACCTCAGAGCGCGTCTGCTGTTCATAATAGTATCGCGACATTGAGGTGAGGAATGAAATGGAATTAGGCAGCCAGTTAAGCTCCCAGTCTTTGATGAATTTCAGGTTCTTATTCTTGTTGTTTTTCATCATGCGAGCAAAGGGCTTGAGACCTTTGATCATGGGAGAATAGGAGTAGGCGAGTGATCCACGGTAATCGTTCGTGTTTTCGTATTCGGTGGTCGGGTCTTGTTTGTTTTGTTTAGAGAATGAGAAGTTTACGGTGAAATTGGCAGGGTCCCAAGGCATTGGATTTTTGCTCCGGACGTTAAACTTCATGCCTGAGAGTGAGAAATTGGAGATAGTGGAGCGCTCGATAGCGTAATTGTTGATTGAGTCTCTTTCGGCCTTATCGCCGGCAGCATCGAGAGCGTCTTTGAGCTTGACGTCTTGGTCGAGGGGGTTATATTTCGGGGTCGTCTTTTCTTTTGAAATTGAGTAATAGACCGGAGCAGTCAGTTTTGCCTTTTCGGGCAGGAATCGGCCGAGATCGGTCTGGACGGCCACGTTGTATTGCTGGTAATCGTCCATTCGGCGCTCGTTGAGGGCTTGATCTACAGAGCCGAAACCGGATGTCTCGACGTGGGCGCCAAAATTCAGAGTTGCAACATCAGAGACGTTAAGGTTAACGTTGGCTTTTGCAGCCCAACCGCCTTCCTGGTTGAAATCGGTGACTTTGAGCTCGTTGACCCACACGGTTCCGCTCTTCACGGTTGATGAGTTATTTCTGATGCCTATAAGCATGACCCTGACATCGGAGAGCGAAGGATTACCCATTACGGCAATCTCGTTGCGCTCGTTCTCAGGGTCGCGAGCCACGAAACGCGTGGCAAATCCCACGCCCGACTCCTCTTGGCGTTTCATCCTGTTTCTTTCTACTTTCAGATCCACGAGGCTTTGGAGATTAATGTCAAAGAAGTTGGAAAGAGGCCATACGATGCGCCGATTTGAGGGCGTGTCTTCATAAGTGCCTGCCGGAGTAAGCTCAAGAGGCACTTCATATTCATAATAATTTGCCTTAACGTCAGAGCCGAGGCGGATGAAGAGGGAGAGTTGACCATTTTGCAGGTTGTAGACATCGTCAAGCGGAGCCTCAGCGTGAACCCACATCTGCACGCGCTTGTAGTTGCGCAGGTCTTGCATCGTGTTTTTATACACACCGCGAGCATCGCCGGCTTGCAGACCGTCGACCTTAAGGGAGAGCGACTGCTCGTTGAGGAGCACGATTTGCGACTGTCCGGGGTCAGAGATTCTGTCCACTCCGGGAGGGAGCACATAGTTGACCGGCTTGCGTTGCGAGTTCTCCTCGATATTAACAACCGACATGTCGATCTTGCCCTCGGCCGGAGTGTCGCCACGGGTGTTGAGGTTGAAATCGTAAGTGCGCCATTCACCGCGCACGAGCTCGAGGGTCGCAAAGCGCAAGTGAGTGACGGCCTTAAACCCGGTCATGAACATTCGTGCGAAGCGGATTGTTGAAAAATCTTTGATAGAGCCTACGATTTTCTCATATTCTTTCAAAGGTATCTTGAACTGATACCATTCCATCTCCTTGTCTTGTCCGTTGCGCAGGCGCACAAGAGAGGTTTGCTTATCGGTGATGTAGTTTTTGCCCACGACAAGGTCGGCCGGACGGATAGAGATGCGGTATTGGAAATAGCGCTCGTATTCGTTGAGAGTATTGTCTTGGTTGATGTCTTCAACGTCAGGTCCGCTACGCGAACTCTGATAGAGCGGGTCGGTGCTGTCTTCCGGGGAAAGGGAGTTGCCCTCCACGCCGTTGTAGCGCTTATATCGATCGAGAATACCCACGCGCTCCTCGTCGTAATCATATCCTCGATAGAAGTGATAATTATCACCGGCCGGGTCGTTAAGAGGCGAGAAGCGGTCGGCATGCATTTGCTCAAGCGCAATGGGCGAAACCTTGGCGCGCAGGGTGTTGAGATATTCCTGATAGGTTGGGAAGTTGTATTCCATGTCATTTGGCAGTCCGTCAAGGCCTACGTCCTGCACCAGTCGCGAGCCTGTGTTGTTGTCAAATGAGTATGTCAGAGAGGACTGAGTGGACACACGGCCCCAGACCGTCTCCTTAAGGTATTGGTCGTTGCCGTCGTAAGGGATACCGTTTTCGTAGCTCTTCATGCCGTCCTTTAATATGTCTTCTGAGAGCTCGCCGAAGTTGATATATAAATCGCCGCCCTCGAGGTTAGGGTTCTCCGGGTCAAGGAAGGGGTTGAGGAGCCAGAATTGCACGTATTCTATATTGCTTTGTTCGAAATTAGTATTCTCCATTTTGCGCATTATTCCACCCCAACGACGCTCGGGAGATGTGAGATTGCCCATATCGTCAATATTTTCAGCATCAAGATTATAAGGGCCGCGCTCGGTGGGATAGAAGGAGAGGTTGAGAGTCTGAATGGTCGACGACTCGCCGTAGGTGAGTTGGCGTCCGGGGAATATTTCGTGTGTTGTGACCTCGCGCACGTAGGGGTTGGAGAGCTGATCGAGGTCGCTCTTTATGTAGCCGGGAGCCAAAGAGGAGTTGCGCTGGGTGAAGAGGCGATCGATGTAGTACCAGTTCAGCAAGGCGCGGTTTTTGCCGTAGTCGGGATTGTTGCTCAGGCGAGCCTCGGGGAAGAGCGCATCTGGAGAGGGGTCGTATGGCGTAGAGGCGAGGAACCATGAGTATGGCGAGCGCAGATCGATGCCGTACTGGCTCTGCTCGAAGTCGTCTATGTACGACGATCCTTTGTTAGAACCTGCCTTCTGCGTGTGAGGCACAAGTTGGGCGAACTCGGCATTTACGCTGATTTTGGATGGAGAGGTGGCGTTGACGGTGGGAATCTTGTTAAGAAGGTTGGTGAGCCACATGAATTCTGAATTGTAGCTAAGGTTCACGCCAAACATGGAGTTATTGACCGTCTCATCGCCGATATTCACCTTCTCGGTGATTGCCTTTTCAGAGAAGTGGAGCAATGTGGCCCCTACGTTGAGGTTTTTGTTGAATTGGTATTGCAGATCAAGGCCGAGCAGTGTCTTGCGTTGCAGAGAGAACAGCGACTGATTTTCGAGCGTAACGCTGATATTCTGTCCGGAGTCAATTATTGACTGATTGATAATGGTGACGATGCCCATGGAGTAATCCACGGTGTAGTCGGCATTCTCCGTAAGGGTGCGACCGCCTGCAGTCACTACAACCGACCCGCGTGGCACATTCATGGCATTAAGGCGGATTTGCGAGCCGGAGGAGGCTTGGTATTCGCCTGACATGATGAATTTGTTTTTGTCGGCAAATTGCCTGGCCACTACAAGAGTAGAGTCGTAAAGCTCCTGATAGACGTATTTTTCGGCTATCACGGGATTGTCTATCACTGAAGCCAGGTGGCTACCGAAAGGCTCAACGACTGGGAAAACGATCTTGCCTGTAGCGGGGTAGATAGTATATCCATCGACGAAGTCAAAGAAACCGTCGGAATAAGAGTCAAGATTCGTGTCCAAACGGTCAAGATTCATCACCTGAAGGAGCGACTTGTTATTAAGGCCCGGGATGGGGAGATAGTTGATGGCAGTCCCGGTGGTGTCACTTAAATACTTAATGTTGAGCTTGAACTTTTGCTTTTGAATTTGGTAGCCGCCAAGATTATACACGTTTTTCATCATCAGGTGCCAAGAGGGCAAAGAAGGTGAAAGTGTGGTGCTTCTCAGCATTTTAAGATAGAGACACTGATCAGTGGTGGTGATATCGGCCGAGAATTCACCGACCTGATAGACTTGTCCGTTAAGGGTGTATTCAAAAGCCACGGCGAGCACCTCGTCGCTATTAAGAGCACTTTTCAGAGAGATGTAGCCGAGTGTGGAATTCAGTGTATATTCGCTCGATGAGAGCATGCGTGCGCTCTCAACTTTCTCAAAGTCTCGACCACCCATGATGCCATAGGCTTGCAGAGGCTCAAGTGCTTGAGTCACTTGCGAAATGTAGCGCGCCTCCGGGTATGAAGTTTTGATTTCGGTTAGAAGGTCGTTAGAGGCGTTGGCCGGATTAGGCAGTGAGGGATTCGTGGTCCAAAAGTCATTGGCAAGCACTCGATTTTCGCCTAAGTCCATAAAGGCAACGAAGTTGCGACTTTGGTCAAAATTGCTGTTCTTATTTGTTACCCAGACCTCGATACGCGTAATTTTTACCCCTGAGGACACATAGGGAAGCTTTGATGCAAAGCGGTCGTAATTGTCACGAAACCAGTGCGCGAGAAAAAAGTGACGGTTCTGGTCGTAATCGTCAGCATTGATGCTGAAAGATGTGGTCTGCGCTCCGCCTTTGGAGCTGACGGTTCTTGACTCTGAATTTTGTTGCGACACAAGGGCAGTGGCTGTGAGCTTGCCGAACTGCAATTTAGATTTTATACCAAAAAGAGCTGTGGAGCCTCGGATTAGCGACGACCCGGTGGTCATCGACACATTACCGGCTTCTATGCTCTTTACGATGTCATCTTCCTCACCCTCGTAGGCCAATTTTAGATTTTTAGAGTCAAAATCAAAGGTAGCATCGGTGTTGTATGTCATGTTGAATTTCAAGCGATTACCTACCGATGCATTAATCGTTGCTTGAATTTTCTGATCGAAGTCGAAATATGTCTTTCTGCGGGATGAGAGTTGGAGCGAGGGGTTGTCGGTTTTGTTGCTCTTAATGCCCATTTTGATCTGCACGGAGCCCTGTGTGCGTAGCGATACGCCTCCGGGGCCGAAAATTTTGTCAAGAGCACCGACTGCAAAATTCATGTCAAGAACGTCAAAAGGCTGTTTCTCCTTTTCCTGAATCAATGCTAAGTTGCGTTCCTTGTAATATTGCTGCAAGGAGCGGCGCAACTGCCAGTCATTGTATTGCGACTCTGAGAGCAGGAATGGGGTTGCGATGTCAAAGTCGCCTACTTTTGTGCGAATCACATAGCACCCGGTCTCAGGGTCGAACTCAGCAGTGGTGGTGATGTTGGAGGGAGATGAGAGGTCGTAGGCCAGTTCATCCTGTGCGAGATCATCGTAATTCCTTGGCACTGTGGGAGGGACGGGCAGCGGCAAGGCAATTGAATCACCCGGAGGGGGTGGGGGATACGATGAAGGCGGAGGCGGGGACATTGGCGCTGTCGCCGGTGTCTGAGCAAGAGAAACAAAGCATATGAAGCACACTGCCACGAGCAATGGCAGCAGCAGCCAAACATACTTTTTCCTTTTTATATTCACTTATTACTCAGATACTTAAATACGTCACAGCATGGTCAGAGCCTTGCGTATGGCCACATCGACCTTGGCATCCGGAGCTTCTGAATATATCTTCTGAAGCGCCTTAGAGGCTGCCTGACGGGCAAAACCCAAAGCCACCAAAGCGGCGAGGGCCTCTTCCATTGTCGACTCTGACATAGCAGATATAGTTATTAACGTATCTCCCTGTGGTTTTATTTTGTCGCGTAGGTCTACAATAATGCGTTGGGCGGTTTTTTGTCCTATTCCTTTCACGTTTTTGAGTCTTGAGTGGTCGCCGTTTACAATAACGGCCTCAAGTTCGGGAGCCGGAATCGATGAAAGAATAATTCGAGCCGTGGCTGCTCCTACGCCTGAAACACCCAAGAGCGCACGGAAAAGTTCGCGTTCGCGTTTAGTTAAAAAACCATATAGCACCCAGGCATCCTCGCGGATGGCCTCGTGCACGTAGAGCGTAGCGCGCTCCTGACCTTGAAGAGAATCGAAGGTGGTGAGAGCGATATTGAGGCCAAAACCGATGCCGGAGGTTGTTTCGAGAGTAATAGTGGCGGGGGTAAGATCGGAAATCCTACCGGTAATATATTCAATCATAAAAGTTTATTCAGCATCACCGGCCGGGGTCGTTAATCCGTTCCGGCGCTTGATAAATCCAACATAAGTGAGCAAAGCCACATTCATGACCAGAGCGTAGATAATAGCCGGAGCTGCAATGGCAGGATTATTAAATACGAACGGACTGCCTGCCACGGCTATTGCTTGTGCTGCGTTTTGCATTCCCACCTCAATCACGATTGTACGTCTGTCGCGTACGGGAAGACGAAAACCTCTTGAAATAAGAGTCCCAATCAGCATTGCAGAACCCATAAGCAGGCACACTGACAATCCGAGTTCCGCAAAGTTCTCTACTATTGCTTTGTATTCTTCTATAAAATATACAACGGCCAAAATCATCAGCGCAGGAAATGCACACTTTGAAAGCACAGCATCAATCTTCTTCGCTTCTCGTGGCACGAGCACTCTAATCAAAAGGCCCACTACGATAGGCACAAGCATCAAGAATATATTCTGAATAAGCAAGTTTTCAATCGGGAGTTCGATTGGGGAAGCATCGGCGCTCATCACCCAAGCCATGATAAGAGGCATAGTGAAGAGGGTAATCACGCTCGAAAGTGCGGTGAGAGAAACAGAAAGAGCCACGTTTCCCCCGGCAATCAAAGAAAATACGTTTGACGAACTTCCGCCCGGACAGCACGCAATCAGCATCAGTCCCACAGCCATCAGCGGCGACAGCCCGCATAATTTGCAAATCAGAAGGGCAGTGCACGGCAGAAGTATAACCTGACCGATCAAACCGGCCACCACACCACGAGGTTGTGCAAGAATGAGTTTAAAATCCTTCGGCTCAAGGTTAAGTCCAAGTTCAAACATCAACGCCGTCAGGATAGGAATTACTATTAAAATCGACTCCATCGGAAAGAGATTTATTCAGTTTACATATTTAGCATAAATGCAGGTAAATTCTCTTAGAAAAATCGCCCCACAATCCTGCAGAAATGTGGGGCGAGTGTGGGATTAGCGGGGTGCAAATTATTTGCGACCGCGGTTGCCATAGCGGCTCATAAACTTATCGACGCGACCGGCTGTGTCGACGAGTTTCTGTTTGCCGGTGAAGAAGGGGTGAGAAGAGCTTGTGATTTCAAGCTTCACCAGAGGGTATTTTTTACCGTCAATCTCGATTTCTTCACGAGTGGCAACGGTTGAGCGAGTGATGAAGATTTCGTCGTTCGACATATCTTTGAACACCACTTCGCGGTAATTTTCAGGATGGATTCCTTTTTTCATTGTTATAGAGCTCTAAATGTTTGCGATATAGAAATTTTACGCTGGTAAGGCGCTGTTTTCGTAATGGCTCGGCAAAGTTACGCACTTTTTCCCAAACCTCCAAACATTCAACGCATTATTTTTAGTATTAGTCATCGAAAGCTTTGCCGGTGATGTGGTGGCCGGTGATTTCTTCGAGGAAGTCAAGGCGCATCAGGTTGAGGCGCTCTTGAGTGTACGCTTTCAGCAGGCTCTTGTAATGGGCTACATCAGTATGATTGCTTCCGGTCAATCGTTCCCATAATGTGCGCTCTTTTGCCAGGGCGTAAGCTGCGGTTAAATCCCGGAAGATTCCGTCAGTCATTACCTCCCGAAGTTTCACCTCTTCAAGCACCAGAGGGGAGTCAATATTGTTGTCAGAGGCAAATTTTCCCCATAACTCTTTGAGATATTCAAAATATTCATCTTCAATCCTTTGGGGCAGATCAAGGGTATATGCACCAATTTCTTCCGGCATTCTTGCGGCTTCAGATGCTAACGAGCCGAAATATTTCTCAAGTAGTTGGCGCTCCTTTTCGCGTGAAAGTTCTGTATAATTGGTTGTCATTGTTCTTTTGTGATTTTGAAGCCGAGTTTCAAAATAAGTTTCAGAGTCTCCTGCGATGTGGCGCGGTCATATTCCTTCTCACTTTCGGGTAGGTCTTCGTAAGCGACCATGCACGGGTGCTGTTTCTTAGCATCGTCTCGTTCGGGGCCAAAGGACCATCCTTCAGCCATGCGATTCTGAGCCCAAACTTCATGCACGTTTTTCGCCATCTCCTCAATCAGAGGCAACAACTCCACGGGCAGTTCCACACCCGCAGTATCAACCGGTTTTGGTATATATTCTTTCATTCAATTTCAACTTAATTTGGTTACAATCGCAGGGGCGAGGATTTTGGGCGCTTGAAAC
>CAZNRK010000068.1:0-10461 GCA_964575435.1 uncultured Bacteroides sp. | reverse complement strand
GGAGGACAAGGAGTTGAGGGGTAATGAATTGATGTTTAGGCGTTTGTAGGGACGCACCATGGTGCGTCCGTTACCGGAAGATAGTAGGGTCGCCACTTTTTGGGACGGAGAAGTAAGTTGATATTTGTGAGGGTTGTGTGGTAGTCGCCACAAGTGGCGACCCTACAGTTAGGTAACTGGGGATTGGAACCGAGTCGTCCGGGAACGGGTGCACCATGGTGCGTCGCTACTATGGCCTGTTATGGAAAAAGGGCGCACAGATGAAACTGTGCGCCCTACTGATTATACGCTAATTACTATACCCTTGCTTTTTATTTTTTACCTTGGATGGTGAACGGAATCAGACATTTCACTTCCGACAGATTATCGAAGGTTACGGTCGCGATTACGTTGAATGTGTAGCTTGGCTGCAGCTGAGCTCCAAGGTTGTCATATGTGATCTCACCTGTGGCTGCATTGATCTTGAATACAGCTGCGGGATCGAGCTGGCTGGTGAAGTCCTTGTATGCCTGGCTTGCTGTGTCGAAGCGGTAGGTAACGGTCGGGGTTGCGAGCTTGTAGGTGTTGAGAGCGATGTTGGTCAGAGAGAGTGCGTTAGCTGTGCTGTTCCAGAGGTAGATGGCTTCGCCGTTTACGTCGTTGACGAGCACTGAGGGAGCTGACTGTACGATCTGCTCGCCGGTAGCGTTGCCGTTGAGGCTGATAGCTTTGCCGGTTGTGCCTACGAAGGGATTCAAGAACTGGATGTTGAAGAAGAATTCACACTTCTCACCGTTGACGAGAACGAGGTCGTACTTCATGCCGGCGAACTTGTAGGCTGTGGTCAGAGGCGCGGTCAGGGCGATGAGGCCGTTGACGTTAGGCGTGGTCACATCCCGGTAGCTGATGCCGGACTGAGGATTGGGATTGAGCGAGAAGTTGATGGCAGTTACGTTGTTGATGGTGTTGTAGTATTGGAAGATGTTCTTGCCGTTGATCATCTTGAACACCTCGGAGATGTTCATTTCGAGTTTCCAAACGCCGTTTACTTCCTTACCTTTTGTTACAACCACGTTGGTCTTGCCGTCGACGGTGCCTGCATAGTAGTTGGGGTTGAAGTCGAACGACTTGCAGTCTTCGCGAACGTAGAATTTCTGTGTAACCACTACATTGCCTTTGACTTTGATGTTGTTTGAGGGGATGGTGAGGGTAACTACGTATTCTGCGCCCTTGCCGTCTACATCCTTGTAGGTGTTTTCGGTCTTGACTTTGTTATCAACGCTGAAGGAGATGTTGGATGTCTGGGTGTCGCCGCTGCCGAGGGTGGCCTCGCAGGTGATGCCGTCTTGTGTGAGCTTGAAGGGCTGATCGGCGCGAGCTGTGCCTTGGCCGACAAGAACGGTGAGATTATTCTTACCGGTAGTTGTCACCTTGACCTCATATTCCTTGTTATCACCTCCATAGTAGTTCCAGAATGTGTTGGAGGGCAGTCCGGCTGCTGCGTAGATATACTTGTTGACATCTTGCCATGGAATCTGACGGATAAGAGTGGGCTGAGCCTGGAGTGTGTGATATTCGAAATCTCTTACATCAAGATCGTAAACGATGGGATCCTTATCTTCCTGAGTGGGGGTGTCGGGATCGTTGGGGGTGAGTTCAACTTTGATGTAGGCTGAGCCCATGAGGCGTTTTACGTCGGCATTGTCGAGCATGAAAGCGTCAACGCGTACAATGGGTGTACGACCGATAGTGGCCACTCCGAATTCGGCGGTGTTGGCTGTAAGGATGTTGCCGTTGAGGAGAGCGAAATCCTGCTGGTTTGTGCCCTGAGTATCGTTGGATTTGTACTCTTTGGGAAGAGAGAATTCATAGCTCATGCTCTTGAAGCCGAGGTCGGCGATGAATTTGCTCTTTGTGGAGGAATACAGACCGGGGAGGGTGCTGAGGTTAAGGGATTGGTCATATTTCATCTGCACGTTGACGGCAGCGCTCAGGGGGCAGAACTGCTTGATGAAGGCATCGGTTTCAACTCGTGCAATAACACTCGGATCAGCGCTTGTGAAGGCAACGGTGCGGTTGTAGAAAGTCTTCACTGTGCCGGGATGTGCTTTCATGTAGGCTGAGTCTACGAGGGCGCAATTGATCTTTACGGGCTCGATGGAGACGTAGTCAGAGATGGTCCAGTTGGTCTGTCCGTTCATGAGCTGGAGGGCAGCGATGTCGTGCTTGCTTGCGATCATGTTCTGGGCATTTACCGTAGCTGAAACGGTGATCTCGCCGGCGGCAGATTTGGTGAAGTATTTGACAGCATCCTTGTCGCCGTCCTTAACGGTGGTGGTGAGGATGTTGAGGAGGTTAAGATTGTCGCCTGCGGCGCGGGAAGACACGCCACGGTTAATAAAGGCTGCCTGAGCGAAGTCCCAAACGTAGGCATCGGAGGGATTGACGCGGTATGTGAAGTCAACGCTGTTTGATTTGTTGAGGTTGGTCAGGGTTTTGAAAGCCTTATTGGTGGCGGAGATGTAGTCTGTCTCGGAGAGATAGTCGGTGATATAGAAATATTCTGTGGTGGTTGTGGGATAGGCCACGAGTGAACTCATCACAGAGGGCACGAATGCGAGCGAACCTACGGGGACGCCGACTTGAATCTGGACATTGGAGTATGTGGGATTGCCTTGAGCGTCTTGGCCTGAGGGAACATTTACAAGAGTAAGAATGTTGCCGTCGAAGAAGCTGGTTAAAGGCTTTTCGCCGGTATTGCTCAGGTAAGAAATGTTGGTCGACTCGACTTTCTTGCCGTCGCGATAGATGTCGAAGCATCCGGTTTCGGGGTTGGGCACGTAGTAGCAACCATTCTGTCCGGCAGCTCCGGTTTCGCCCTGAGGACCTTGGGGACCTTCCGCGCCGGGTGTGCCGGGGTTGCCTTGAGGACCTTGGGGACCTTGAGGACCCTGCGGGCCTTGAGGACCTTGCTCACCGGGATCGCCCTTGTCGCCTTTTTCGCCAATGGCGCGGTAGTCGGTTTTTACACCGTTTTTGTACCAGTAGCCGTCAGCGCCGATAGTCCAGCTGTCGCCGGGCTCGCCTTTTTGGCCGATGGTGTAGACGTCGCCATTGCTCAGAGTGACGGTGAGACCGCCATCGGCAGCCGGTGCTACATTTTTGATGTAGTTGCCGTCGTTGATTTTAGACTGCAGCTCTCCGACTGTGACTTTAACACCATCGATCTGCGATTGCAGATTAGAGATGTCGCCATCATAGTCCTTACACCCCACCAGGGAAGCAGCAGCTCCGAGGGTGAGCATAGAACAGAAAGCAAATTTTAAGAAAGATTTTTTCATAAATTTGTTTGATTAAATTAATAATATATTATTAAGCAGTGAGCTTAGGGAATAGGGCACCGACGCGAAAAAGGAGCCGGAGAGCCCATAAGAATGTTATGATTTGATGGTTAGGGATTTAGTGTTATGACACCGGGATTTAGCTGTTTTTAATGAAGGCTTTTAATAACTTTTATTGAATCTTTTTGAAAGGGATTAATGTTTTTTTTGTAAATTTGCATACAGACTAAGCGAAATTTTCAGCAAATATCGTACATATTTTTGATATAACCAAACATTTTATTGATTTTTTTGAAATTTTTATGACAATCAACGAAAGGGTAGTAGCAATAATGGAGCACGAAAACCTGACTGTGGCATCGTTTTCGCGTCGGTTAGGCATTGGAGACCAAACAGTTAGGTCGGTATGTGTGTTACAACGCAATAAACCCGGCTTCGATTTTTTGTCAAAGATAATTCAAACATTTGAGTGGCTGAATCCGAAATGGCTTTTGACCGGAGAAGGGGAGATGGAGCTCGCCGAGGGGAGCAACGACCCGGACCTCAAAAGTGTGTCGCACAATCTCTCGGAACTCATTAAATATATACGCGAGAAAGACGACACGGTGATAAAAGACAAGGATGAGAAGATAGAGCGCCTGATCCGGGAGAGCACCGAATGGCGTATAAAATATGAGATGTGTGTCAACCGCCCGCAGTGAACCGCCTGCGGGGGATAGAGGGGTGATTTTTTTGGCGGGGGAGGGGTGGATTTTGAAACTATTTTTGTATCTTTGCCGTTGATATGGTGCCGGAGGGCTGATGGGGCTCGCGCCGGCTCCGGTTTGGCTTGTTTTGCCCTCTTTCTTCCACTTTTATAATATATACGACGATGAAAGTTATAAATTTCGACGATACGCCTTCGCTTATGAGCAGGCTGATGCTTGAGATGCGTGACGCTGACATTCAGAAGGATCCTATGCGTTTTCGACTGAATCTGGAGCGCGCGGGCCAGATCATGGCTTACGAGATCTCCAAGACGCTGACCTACAAAACGGTTGAGGTGACCACTCCGCTGGCTACGGCGCGGTGCATGACTCCGGCCGAGGGGGTGGTGCTGGGCACGATTTTCCGTGCCGGTCTGCCTTTCCACAATGGGTTTTTGAGCTATCTGGACTATGCCGAGAATGCTTTTGTGTCGGCTTATCGCAAATATCGCGAGAAGGATAATGACCGCTTCGATATTCTGATCGAATATTTAGCTTCGCCGAGCCTTGAGGGCAAGACGCTGATTTTGTGCGACCCGATGCTTGCCACGGGCAGCTCGATGGAGCTGAGCTACCGCGCTCTGCTGACCAAAGGGACGCCTGCAAAGGTGCACTTAGCTTCGGTGATTGCTTCGCGACAGGCTGTGGACTATGTGGCTGAGCATTTCCCGGAGGAGACCACGCTGTGGGTGGGCGCTATCGATGATGAGATAAACGCGCACTCGTACATCGTGCCCGGCCTGGGCGATGCCGGCGACTTGGCTTTCGGCACTAAGGATTAACCCCCGGGAGCGCACCGATGACCCGCATCCTCGAAAATTGCACGATCAGAGACGCTCAGACCGCGGTGGATGAGTGGATCAGGGGGGTCGGCGGAGGGTATTTCTCCGTGCTGACCAATATGGCTGTGCTGACGGAGGAGGTGGGGGAAGTGGCCCGAGCGGTTTCTCGCCGTTACGGCGACCAGAAGCCGAAAGAGGGTGAGAGGCCCGACCTGGCTGATGAATTGGCCGATGTGCTGTGGGTGGTGTGCGCCCTGGCCAACCAGACGGGGGTGGACCTGACCGATGCCCTCAGAAGCAATATCGAAAAGAAAACCACCCGCGACAAAACCCGTTTCAAAAAAGAATAGACATTAGATATCAGATAATACCTACTCCTAATTCCTCACACCCGAGAGTTGTCCGGGGCGAGCCGCCCCGGACCTCCCGGTCAACTCCTAACTAATATGAGCGACAAATATCAAGACACAATCAACAAAAGCACCGTCACAACCAACGACGAGGAAGTGAAAGCCGCTGTGGAGAAAATCCTCAAGGAGCACATGGCTGAAAACATGAACGAAGAGGTCTACAAATTCCTCTTCAACACCATCGACCTCACCACCCTCAACAGCACCGATTCGCCGCAATCCGTGGCTGATTTCACCGAGAGGGTCAACGCCTTCGATAATGAATACCCGCAGCTGAAAAATGTGGCGGCTATCTGCGTCTACCCCAACTTTGCAGAGGTGGTGCGCACGGTGCTTGACGTGACGGACGTGGACGTGGCATGCGTGAGCGGCGCGTTCCCTACTGCGCAGTCTTTTCTGGAGACGAAGATCGCCGAGACAGCTCTGGCCGTGAGCGCCGGAGCAGATGAGATCGACATCGTGTTTAACCTCGGCAACTACCTCGACGGCGATTACGAGGCCGTGTGCGACGAGATTTCCGAGCAGAAAGACGCCTGCAAGGAGGCTCTGTTGAAGGTAATCCTCGAGACCGGCGCTCTGAAGACGGCCGAAAACATCCGTGCAGCCTCAATCCTCTCACTATACAGCGGAGCCGACTTCCTGAAGACCTCCACGGGCAAGGGCTATCCCGGCGCCACGCTTGAGGCAGCCTACGTGATGGCGCAGTGCATCAAGGATTACCATGCCGCCACGGGGCGCATGGTGGGCTTCAAGGCCTCGGGAGGCGTAGCCACAACAGAAGATGCGGTGAAATATTACACTGTGATCAAAGAAGTGCTGGGCGAGGAATGGCTCTCCAACGAATACTTCCGCATCGGTGCCTCGCGCCTTGCCAACAACCTGCTGAGCGACATCCTCGGCAGCGAAACCAAGTTTTTTTAATCCCACAAGCAATAGATTCCTGACATGAAAATCTGGGTACATATCGACGGCCGTCAGCTCGGCCCCTATGCCCCTGAGCAGCTCCCGCTGGATGAGATGGATGCCACGACTCCCGTCTGGTATGACGGGCTGCCTCGCTGGACACCGGCCGGCGAAGCTCCCGCCACTGCTCCCTATTTCCTCCCCGGCGCCCATGAGCCTAAACCCACCTCCGCGCCCTCGCCGGCTGCCGAGGTTGAGGCTGCCATTGAGCCTGTGGATGAGGTGGTCATTGAGGTGGAAGAGGCCCCGACAGACGAGACAGATGAGCAAGAGTATGAGGGAGATGAATCAGACGAGGACGAGGACGATGAGGACAATGCGCCTCTGACCGCACAGATGCCTCAGGCTCCGGTGCGCCCCCGCGCTCAGCTTCAGGCACAGACTGAGCCGTGCCCTCCGACATATCTGATCTGGTCGATTTTGCTCACCCTCTGCTGCTGCAACCCCTTGGGCATTATCCCCATCATCACGGGGGCGCAGGTGAGCTCACGGTACAATAACATGGACTTTGAGGGCGCTCGCCGGGCATCGGTGACCACTGAATGGTGGGTGATGATCTGCCTGGTGCTGGGCCTGATGATGCTGCCTTTCAATATTCTGATTTATCTGTAACAGGAATTTCTGTACCAGGTTTTAACTTTGAAAGGATTTTTCTTTGAAAGGACGGCACATAATATTACCGGCAACGGCGGCTGTGGCCGCCGTTGCCCTTATTGTGCTGTATTTTTGCGTTGACCCCGAGGGGGCGGGATGGATGCCCAAGTGCATGTTTCGGGAGCTGACTGGTTGGGAATGTCCCGGCTGTGGGGCTCAGCGTGCGCTGCATGCGCTGCTGCACGGACGGTGGGCTGAGGCCTGGGGGTACAATCCGTTTTTGTTTGTCATCGTGCCTGTGGCCGTGGGGCTGGGGGTGATCGAGGCTCTGAGGGGGAGGCTGCCGCGAGTGTACGGGGCTGTGTACCGGCCGGCAACGTTTGTCGCGATCATCGTGGCTATCGTGGGCTGGACTGTGGTGCGCAACCTCGCCGGCATCTGACACGGTCTGTAGGGATGTGAAATACGGCGCAGGCCGCTCCCTGGCGGGGGCGGCCGGCGTGGTTTGATTGGGTGAACGGATTATATGTCTTCTGAGAGCTCGAAGTCCTCGTCGATGATGTCCTCGTCGAGGTCGATGTCGTCGTCGACTGGAGCGGGAGCGGGCTCAGGCGCGGTGACCTTGAGTGCGGGCTTGCCTGAGCGGGCATGATCGGCGGCATAGAGGGCCTCCATGATTTTAGCTTCGAGCTCGTCGGCGAGTTCGGGATTGTCGGCAATGACGCGCTTGGCGGCGTCGCGGCCTTGTGCGAGCTTGGAGCCGTTATAGCTGAACCATGAGCCACTCTTCTTGATAATGTCCAGGTCGACACCTAAGTCGATGATCTCGCCCGAGCGGGAGATGCCTTCGCCAAACATGATGTCGAACTCGCAGCGCTTGAAGGGGGGTGCCACCTTGTTCTTCACGACCTTGACCACGGTGCGCTTGCCGATGAATTCGTCGCCGTCTTTGAGCGATGTGCGCGGACGGATGTCGATGCGCACGGAGGCGTAGAATTTCAGGGCGTTGCCGCCGGTAGTGGTCTCGGAGGGGCCGAACATCTGGCCGATTTTCTCTCGGAGCTGATTGATGAAGATGCATGTGGTGTTGGTGCGGGCAATGGCGCTGGTGAGCTTGCGCATGGCCTGGCTCATGAGGCGTGCCTGAAGGCCCATGTTGCGGTCGCCCATCTCGCCTTCGATTTCGGTTTTGGGGGTGAGGGCGGCCACGGAGTCGATGACGATGATATCGATGGCAGAGGAGCGGATGAGCTGTTCGGCAATTTCCAGGGCCTGCTCGCCGTTGTCGGGCTGGGAGATGAGGAGGTTGTTGACGTCCACACCGAGTTTTTCGGCATAGAAGCGGTCGAAGGCGTGCTCGGCATCGATCATGGCCGCGATGCCGCCGGCTTTCTGTGCCTGTGCCATAGCGTGGATGGCCAGGGTGGTCTTACCGGAGCTCTCAGGGCCGAAGATCTCAATGATTCGGCCTTTGGGGAAGCCGCCCACGCCCAGGGCGTAGTTCAGGCCGATAGAGCCGGTGGACACCACTTCGACATTTTCCACCTGCTCGTCGCCGAGCTTCATGACGGCGCCTTTGCCGTATGACTTCTCAATCTTGCCCAAAGCCTGCTCCAGGGCCTCGCGGCGCGCTTTTGCGATAGAGTCGGCATCGGTGGCGGGGGCTGCCTTTTTTGTAGTTTTTTTGGTTGATTCTGCTTTTGCCATATCTTTATATTATTTTGATTCTGAGGTTATTGTGCTGCAAAGTTACGCACCGGGGTGGGAAATTACATTGCGCAGCCGTTAAAATTTATGTTAAATATCGAAAAAGTTGAACTCTTTGCCCGGGCACTGTGTTATAATAGTACAAAAGCAAGAATACTTTTTCCATTGCAAGAAATGTGATAATGATTGGTTTATTATCAAACGTGGAGACGTCGGGAGACATCTCCACGTTTGGTTTTCTCCCCCTCCGAGGTGCGGGCGGGGGCTATTTTTTTATCTTGCCTTTGATGCGGAGCTTGATTTTTGAGGCTTTGGGGTCGCTGGTGTAGACGGTGATGACCTTAGTGAAGGAAGAGGGCTGGCCGGTTGGGTTGAACGACACCTTGATTTTGCCTTTTGCGCCGGGGGCCACTGGTTTTTCGGGGAACATGGGCCTGGTGCAGCCGCAGGATGCCTTGGCGTCGATGATGCTCAGGGGGGCGGTGCCGGTGTTGGTGAAGGTGAATTCGGTGGTGACCGAGCCGTTTTTGGCAAGGATCGTACCGAAATCGTGGACCTTGGTGTCAAAGGTTATGGCTGCGCCGTCGGTCTCGCTCTGTGCCGTGGCAAGGAGCGCTATGATGGAAAAAAGGATGAGGAGGAGGGATTTTTTCATTTCTTGGAGAGGGCGTTGAAATAAAAATCGGTGATGTTGTTGGCCGCGACGAAGGATGAGAGGCGGTTGGCGAGCACCTGGCGCTCGTTTTCGGCTATCATGGCCTCGATGTCGGGGTTGTCGTAGAAATGTCGGCGGAGCTGCTCGTTGATGGTCTCAAACATCCAGTAGCGTGCCTGGTGGCGGCGCTTGGTGTCGAAGTATCCGTTGGCCTTTACAAAGTCGAAATATCGGTCGATCATGTCCCAGACCTCGTCGATGCCGAGGCCGTAATAGCCGGAGTAGCACAGCACTTCCGGAGTCCATCCCGAGGGCGTGGGCGGGAAGAGGTGCAGGGCGTTGCGGAACTGGGCCTGGGCAAGGCGTGCGCGCTCGATGTTGTCGCCATCGGCTTTATTTATGACGATGCCGTCAGCCATCTCCATGATGCCGCGCTTGATGCCCTGGAGCTCGTCGCCGGTGCCGGCAAGCTGGATGAGCAGGAAGAAATCGACCATAGAGTGTACGGCAGTTTCGCTCTGGCCTACGCCCACGGTTTCGACGAATATCGTGTCATAACCGGCGGCCTCACAGAGCACGATGGTTTCGCGTGTCTTGCGAGCCACGCCGCCAAGGCTTCCGGCCGAGGGGCTGGGGCGAATAAAGGCATCGTTCTGCTGTGAGAGCTTCTCCATGCGCGTCTTGTCGCCGAGGATTGAGCCTTTGGTGCGTTCGCTCGAGGGGTCGATGGCGAGCACGGCAAGGCGGTGGCCCTGCTCGAGGACGTGCATGCCGAAGACGTCGATAGATGTGGATTTGCCGGCGCCCGGGACGCCCGTGATGCCGATGCGACGCGAACGGCCGGAGTGAGGCAAGCATTTCTCAATCACCTCCTGCGCCAAGGCCTGATGCGCGGGCTGAAGGCTCTCAACGAGGGTTACAGCGCGAGCGAGGGTCGTGATGTCGCCTTTGAGGATGCCTTCCACGAGCTCGGAGGCAGCGGGAAGGGGTTTACGCTTGCGACGCGCAAGGTAGGGATTCACGCTTGGCGGCTGCGCCACGCCCGAATTGACGGTGAGACCGATATATTGAGAATCATTTTCAGGATGCTCCATAACAGAAATATAAGATACACAAAGTTACAGAAAAAACTCTTGACCACGAAAAATTTGCTCCTAAAAAACGTAAAAACGGTAAAAAAATATACTTTGATACCGTGAGGTCGCGTGCGGCCCGCGCACGACATTGGCAAAAAATACGGATTTCACGTGACTGGGAGGTGGCGGCCGGCTCGGCCGCCACGAG
>CAZNRK010000067.1:6772-11054 GCA_964575435.1 uncultured Bacteroides sp. | reverse complement strand
AACCCCGGGTTTTTCGAGACCGCCCCGATCGACCACTCCGGCACCTTTCCTAATTATTTTTGGTCTATAAATTCTTTTTATTTCCTTCAGCCTCTGCAGATAGGATTATTTTGTCAAGGCAGGGAGTCTTGCACGGCAAGCGCTTCGCGATAACGAACCCCGGGTTTTTCGAGACCGCCCCGATCGACCACTCCGGCACCTTTCCTAATTTCTTTTTGGTCGTTTTTGGGTTTTGCGGTGCAAATTTAAGAAGTATTTTTTAGATGACAAAGGGATGTGCGATTTTTTTCGTAATTTTGCACTGTTTTTGGGCTGTATGGGCAATGCATTAGTGCCGAAACACCGCGTTTTGCTCTCGTTGCAAAATCCCGGCAGCCTGCTTTAACGTAATTTTTACTCTTATGAAGATTGGAATTATTGTGGCCATGCAGCGGGAGCTGGATCTCGTGGTGGAGGCTTTGAAGGATGTCAGCAAGGTGGAGACGACTTTGGGCTCTGTGTTTCTTGGCAGTCTTTACGGCCACGAGGTGATGGTGAGCAAATGCGGCATCGGTAAGGTGAACGCTGCGGTTGGCGCTATGGATATTATCAATGGCTTCAAGCCTGATTTAGTGATAAATACGGGTGTGGCCGGCGGCACGGGCGCAGGCGTGGGCATCGCGGATGTGGTGCTGGCCTCGGGTGTGGCTTACCATGACACGTGGTGCGGACCGGGCACCTCGCGAGGCTCGGTTCAGGGCCTTCCGGAGGTGTTCACCCCGGGGTTTGACCCTACGGCTTTGGCCTCTGAGATTGGCGCGAAGACGGGTCTGGTGGCCAGCGGCGACATTTTTGTGAGCGAACTTGACGACTTCCATCGCGTGATGGCCGTGCAGCCCCGGGCTGTGGCCATCGACATGGAGAGCGGAGCCATCGCGCAGGTCTGCTACCTCAAGGGTGTGCCTTTCCTGTGCCTGCGCATCATCAGCGACACCCCCGGCTCGGGGACTAACGCTGAGCAGTACCTCACATTTTGGGACGACGCCCCTGTGGAGGTCTTCACAAAGCTGAAGGCTCTGATCGCCTCTCTCCCCAAGGCTTGACGCCGGCCTTTCCGTCCCTGCTCGTCGACCTTGAAAACGGCGAGCTGAATAAATGTTAACTTGTTTATCTTAAGTGTGTTAGATTTGTATTATGAATATTGAAGGCCTCATTTCCGACTTGGCGTTTATCCTGCTCCTTGGCGCTGTGGTCACGGTTCTTTTCAAGTGGATAAAGCAGCCCGTTGTGTTGGGCTATATTGTGGCGGGATTCCTGGCGAGTCCGCATTTTGAATATCTCCCTTCGGTGACCACGGAGGAGAATATTGATTTCTGGGCCGAGCTCGGCATCATCGTCTTGCTCTTCTCGCTTGGCCTTGAGTTTAGCTTCAAGAAGCTGATGAATTCGGGCGGCTCGGCGGCGGTGACGGCGCTTATTATCATCACGGGCATGGTGTGCACAGGCGTGGGCCTGGGCTATCTGATGGGCTTCACCACCATCAACTGTCTCTTCCTCGGGGGCATGCTCTCGATGTCGTCCACTACGATTATCATCAAGGCATTCAACGACTTAGGCCTACGCCAGCGGAAATTCACGTCTCTGGTTCTGGCCGTGCTCATCGTCGAGGACCTCTTTGCGGTGGTAATGATGGTGCTTCTCTCCTCCATCGCTATCAACAACTCGGTGGAGGGCGGTGCTCTGATTTTTTCGATTGCTAAGCTGGCGTTTTTCATCGTGATGTGGTTTTTGGTGGGTGTGTTCGTGCTGCCCTCGCTGCTTAACGCCTGCCGTAAATATCTCAATAGCGAGACCCTTCTGGTGGTGTCGATGGGCCTGTGCTTAGGCATGGCCGTATTCTCGGTCTATTGCGGATTCTCTCTGGCCTTAGGGGCATTTGTGATGGGGTCGATCCTGGCCGGCACGAGCTATGCAGAGCGCATCGAGCATGTCGTGACCCCGGTCAAGGACCTCTTCGGCTCGGTCTTTTTTATCTCCGTGGGCATGATGGTGCAGCCGGCGATAATCGCCGAGTATTGGGGTCCGATTCTTATCCTCTCGGCTGCCGTGATTGTGGGAATGATAGTCTTCGGCACCTTCGGAATGCTCGTCACGGGTCAGACCCTGCGGGTGGCCATCGAGTCGGGCTTCTCGCTGACGCAAATCGGCGAATTTGCCTTCATTATCGCCACGTTGGGCATGAGCCTTGGGGTGCTCGACTCCACGATCTACCCCATCGTAGTGGCTGTGTCGGTGCTCACTACATTCCTTACACCTTATTTTATAAAGATGTCGCCCTCGGTGGCCGATTTTCTTGAGCGCCACCTTCCGGCTCGTCTTAATTTCCTCATCGATCGCTACCACAAGGAGGCTGCACGGTCAAATGCCGTGAAGAGCGGATGGTTTATCGCCATACGCCGATATGTGCTCACCACGGTGCTCTATTCCGTGGTGCTCGTGGCCATCCTTATCGCCTCTCACCGCTATCTGATGCCCTGGCTCTCGGAGATCATCCCGAGTTGGAGCCGAGCCGCCGGATTCGTAATCACCCTGGTGGCCATGGCCCCCTTCCTGATGGCCTTCGTGTTGCCCATTCCCGAGGAGACAAAGCCCACCGAGGGCAAACCGGCCCTGGCGCAGGTGCCCCGCATCGTGCTCTCGATTTTCCGCTTCATCATTGCCCTTGCATTTATTATATATCTGATATCCAGCATCTTCTCTCTTGGTACGGGTGCTTTGGTGGGAGCGGGAGTAATCGTGGCCATCATCTTGCTTTTCTCCCAAAGCGTGAGAGGAAAAATGGGACGCATTGAGAGTAAATTTATCGACAACCTCAACGAGCGCGACCTGCGCCGCTCCGGAGAAAAAAACACCGTTGTGGGCGACCTCCATCTGGCCTACATCCGCGTGGGCAACGCCTGCCCCTTTATCGGCGAACGCCTGGCCGATTCGGGCCTGAGAGGGCGCTATGGCGTGAGCCTGGTGCGCATCATCCGCGACAACACCGTAATCGGCATCCCCTCGGCCGAGACTCGCATCTTCCCCGGCGATGTGCTGGGGGTGATCGGCAGCGACGAGCAGATTGCACGGTTCCTGCCCGTGGTCGAGGCCTCCAGGCCCGACGAGCAGACCGAAGATGAGGGCGATTTCACCCTGACCTCCGTGCTCCTCTCCCCCTCATCCCCACTGATCGGGCAGACACCCGTGTCAGCCGCCTTGTCATCAAGGCTTGGTGTGCTACTTGTGGCCGTGCAGCGCGGCGACGACTACATCGACTCGGCTCCCGATCTGACAATGGCCGAGGGCGACATCATCTACGTCGCCGGTCCGGAATCCGCAATCCAATCGCTCGGCTAAACCATCCATGAGCTTGTTGAACTATTTCTCAGCCCCCGGCGTTATATTATTGAAAATGAGATAAGTAAATAAATAAAAAATTTCGCATTTAATTAACATTCTGATTTTCAATAATTTATAATTAACATACCTCAAAAATGTAAAAGATTTATATTCAAATAGTTGCGAATTTAAAAAAATTTATATAATTTTGCAGCAAATTTTAGGATATATCATACTTTTCCAATTACAAGAGGTCAACAATTTCGTCTAACTTTTAAATATTACAGACATGAACACAGAAGAAATCGGCAACTACGCCGGCCAAGTATGGCAAGCACTCAACGTCGCAGACGCTCTCGGTGTAAAGCAACTCAAAAAAATCACCAAGCTCAAAGACAAAGAAGTATACGCCGCTCTTGGATGGCTTGCTCGCGAGAATAAGCTCGTGATTGCCCCCGATCCCGACGATGCCAAGGAGCTCATCATCTCCCTTGTGCACTAATCCCCCTCACTGACACATCACTCTCCATCCCCATATCCGGCGCGGGGCGAGGCTCAATCCTCGCCCCGCGCTGATTTTTTTATATTTTTTTTGAAAATAATTTGGTGGATTCAGAAATTTGTATTAACTTTGCACCGTGATAGATTGATTGGCAAACAATCAAAGTTGTATAAATCTTTATTAAAATCTAATAATCAATTATTTAAACCTAAAAAACTTATCACTATGAAGAAAAAATCATTTTGGACGTCACAGACGTCAAATCTCAAAGCATCGACTTTGTCAAAATCCGCAAACGGGAAAAGCGGAAATGGTAACAGGAAATCCAAACCCGGAAACGGGGGAAATGTGGTAACCGTCACAAGTGGGGACTCTCCTCACGATCAAATTGTCGCGGGCGGGCCACCCGCGACCTCCCAGTCA
>CAZNRK010000067.1:2758-6672 GCA_964575435.1 uncultured Bacteroides sp. | reverse complement strand
GTCAAGATTTTTGGGTGAAAATTGCTGATATATGGAATTTTTTCACGATATTTGCAAAATTAATTCGTAATTGCCTGCAAAATGGAATTTTCTGCTGAAGCAATAGCTGCCCTTGTGGGTGGAAAAGTAGAGGGCGACCCTAAGGTCACTGTCTCTACCTTCGCCAAGATTGAAGAAGGCCACAAAGGGGCCATCTCTTTCCTTGCTAATCCGAAATATACACATTATATATATACGACGGGCTCGTCGATCGTGCTCGTAAGTAATGATTTTGTGCCGGAGAAGCCCGTTGAGGCTACTCTGATCCGCGTTGCGGACCCGTATGCCACGGTGGCAAAGCTGCTGGAGATGGTGGCTGCGGCCACTGAGCAGCACCCCACGGGGGTGGAAGAGCCGGCTTACGTGGCTGAAGGTGTGGAGATACCCCCACAGGCCTATATCGGAGCGTTTGCCTACGTGGGCAAGGGCACCAAGCTGGGCCGAGGGGTGAAGATTTACCCTCAGGCCTACGTGGGAGCGGGGTGCGAGATCGGCGAAGGCACGGTGCTATACCCGGGTGTGAAGGTTTACCACGGCTGCAAGATTGGCTCCCGGTGCATCATCCATTCAGGGGCTGTGATAGGCGCCGACGGCTTTGGGTTCGCTCCTGATGCCACCGGCAAATACAACAAGATCCCGCAGCTGGGCATCGTTGAGATTGCCGACGATGTGGAGATCGGAGCCAACACCACGGTGGACCGCGCCGTGATGGGTGCCACCCGCATCAGTCGGGGCGTAAAGCTCGACAACCTCATCCAGATAGCCCACAACGTAGAGGTGGGCGAAGACACGGTGATGGCCGCTCAGGTGGGCGTGGCCGGGTCGGCAAAAATCGGCAAGAGAGTGATGCTCGGCGGCCAGGTGGGCATAGCAGGCCACATCTCGGTGGGCGACGGCGCCCAGTGCGGCGCGCAATGCGGCGTTCCGAAATCCGTGGCGGCAGGGACCCGCATGTTGGGCACTCCGGCCCTCCCGGTGGGTGAATTTGCCCGCCAGACGGCTCTGCTGAAGCATCTTGCCGAACTTTTCTCACGAGTAGATAATCTTGAAAAACGAAATTAATAAACTCAACATAATGAAACAAACCACACTCAAAGACAGCTTCACCCTCTCAGGCAAAGGCCTGCACACAGGCCTGCAGATAGAGGCAACCTTTTGCCCGGCTCCCGAAAATCATGGCTACAAGATCCAGCGCACCGACCTGGAAGGCGAGCCGGTGATAGATGCCGTAGCCGAGAACGTAGTGGCCAGCAACCGCGGCACAGTTGTTGCAAAAGGCGAAGTCAGCTGCTCCACCATCGAGCATGGCATGGCTGCTCTCTATGCCTTCGGCGTGGACAACTGCCTGATCAAGGTCAACGCTCCCGAGATCCCCATCCTCGACGGCAGCGCTCTGCCCTATGTCAAAGAAATCGAACGCGTAGGTCTGGAAGAGCAGAAGGCCGATAAGGAATATTACGTGGTAAAAAGCAAAATCGAGCTTTCCGACCCCGAGAGCGGCTCCAAAATCATGGTGCTCCCCGACGATGAATTTTCTGTAGAGGTGAAGATCGATTTTGACAGCCCCGTGCTCTCCAACCAGTATGCCTCCATGGAGCATGTGAGTGAATTCGCTCAGGAGATCGCCCCCTCGCGCACGTTTGTGTTTGTGCGTGAAGTGCTTCCGCTGCTCCAGGCCGGCCTGATCAAGGGCGGCGACCTCAACAACGCCATCGTAATCTACGATTCGCCCCTGACCCAACCCGAGCTCGACGCTATCGCCGACCAGATGGGCGTGCCCCACAAAGAGGTCAGCACCTTCGGCTTCGTCAACGATTTTGAGCTCCACGCCCCCAACGAGCCGGCCCGCCATAAGCTGCTGGACATCGTGGGCGACATGGCTCTGATCGGCCGCCCCCTCAAGGGCAAGGTGATAGCCACACATCCCGGCCACCTGATCAATGTCAAATTTGCCAAGCAGATACGCCGCGAGATCAAGCGCCAGGAGGTGCAGGCTCCGGTCTACGACCCTAACGCTCCGGCCATCATGGACAACGTGCAGATACGCGAGCACCTGCCTCACCGCTACCCCTTCCTGCTGGTGGACAAGATCATCGAAAAGAGCGACAACTACATTGTCGGCGTGAAGAACGTCACCACCAACGAGCCCTTCTTCCAGGGCCACTTCCCCCAGGAGCCCGTGATGCCCGGCGTGCTGCAGATCGAGGCTATGGCCCAGACGGGCGGACTGCTGGTGCTCGGCGCCGTAGAGGAGCCCGAACGCTGGAGCACCTACTTCATGAAGATCGACAACGTGAAGTTCCGCCAGAAAGTGGTGCCCGGCGACACTCTGATCTTCCACGTGAGCTTCCTGACCGAGCTGCGCAGAGGTTGCGCCGTGATGAAAGGCAGGGCCTTTGTGGGCGAGAAGCTCGTGTGCGAGTGTGAGTTCATGGCTCAAATCATCAAGAACAAATGAGCTCAACTTTCCCGTGCGGAAGTTGATGCAGATTGTTGAAGCTGATAGTTGAATTATTAAAATCGTTTGAGGACTGAGGGGAGCCCCGCTCCCCGGCGCCTCCAAAGCATAAAATCTAACTGTATGAAACAACCCTTAGCCTACGTCCACCCTGCGGCCAAGGTGCATCCCAGCGTAATCATCGACCCCTTTGTCACCATCGAGGGCAACGTAGAGATCGGAGAGGGCACCCGCATCTGCAGCAACGTCACCATATGCGACGGCACCCGCATCGGCAAGAATTGCACGATTTTTCCCGGTGCGGTGATCGGAGCCATCCCTCAGGACCTGAAATTTCAGGGAGAAGACACTCTGGCCATCATCGGCGACAATACCGTGCTGCGCGAGTGTGTGACCGTGCACCGCGGCACAGCCTCCAAGGGCAAGACCGTGGTGGGCAGCAACTGCCTGATCATGGCCTACAGCCACGTGGCCCACGACTGTGTAGTGGGCGACCACGTGATCATGAGCAACGCCACGCAGGTGGCCGGCGAGGTCGTTATCGACAACTACGCCATCATCGGCGGCGGCACGCTCATCCACCAGTTCTGCCACATCGGTCCGCACGTAATGATCCAAGGCGGTGCCCTGATCAACAAGGACATCCCGCCCTACGTCAAGGCCGCCCACGAGCCCATCTCCTTTGTGGGCATCAACTCCGTGGGTCTGCGCAGGCGCAATTTCTCAAACGAGACCATCCGCGACATACAGGAGATCTACCGCTATCTCTATCTCTCCGGTCTCAACTTCTCAGACGCCGTGGACCGCATCGAAGCCGAACTTCCGGCCACAAAGGAGCGCGACGAGATCATCATGTTTGTGCGCAACTCCAAGCGCGGCATCATCCGCGGATACAACTAAGAACCACAACGGTGGCGAGGGGCGGTCCGTCGCTTGCCGAAGCATGAGCGGCAAGAGGAAAGTCCGGGCAACACAGAGCAGCGCACTGTAGAAAGTACAGCTGTCGGCAACGGCAGAGCAGCGTGACAGAAAACAACCGCCCCCACCCGGGGGTAAGGGTGAAAAGGCGGGGTAAGAGCCCACCGCGTGGCACAGCGATATGCCATGGCGCACGTCTTGCGCGTTGCAAGGTCAAATAAACCGGCACATGAGGGTGGCTCGCCCTCTGCCGGCGGGTAGACTGCTTAGATAAATGACGGACAGCTGCCGGCATCTCCCCGGTCCACGGGCCGGGCTGAAAGTACAGGCAGCTACATAACCCGGCTTACAACCCCTCACCACCGTTTTTTATATAAGAATGAAACGCGGATCTCCGAGCAGTATAGCCTTTTTGGCAATTAATACATAAAATCTTGACATCTTGGGAATAATGCGGTCGCCACAAGTGGCGACCCTACACTCAGATCCACGATTTTAT
>CAZNRK010000067.1:0-2658 GCA_964575435.1 uncultured Bacteroides sp. | reverse complement strand
GATTTTCATTCTTAAACAGAAGTCGCCACAAGTGGCGACCCTACACCCAGATCCACAATTTATTATCAATTTTCCTTCTTTATAAAAATGGCAGACGAAATCTGGTGGACTTCCCCTCTGGAAGATGAAGAGGGCCGGGCGATAATCGTGACCGGACGCGGCGACGTAGAGAAATTCCGCTCAAACCCGAAATTCAAGATCCGGGTGGAAGTGACCATCCCCTACTCCCCTACCCCCGACGGGCTGCCTGCCGGCGAAGATGCCACTCTCCTGGAGGAAATCCTTGACAGCTTCCAAAAGGTGCTGAAAGCCGACCCGGCTGCCGTGCTCACAGGCATCTACACCGGAGCCGGCGAGCGCAACATGGTCTTCTATACCCTATCCACAAACATCTTCAACAAAAAGCTCAACCAGGCTCTTGAGCCCTTCCCCCTTCTGCCTCTGCGCATCTCGGCAGAAAACGACCCCGACTGGGCCGAATACGATGAGATGCGCGAGCTCTCGTACATCGAGTAAAAAAATCACACACCTTTGTCACAAAATCTCGGGCAGGTTTGTCTCTATAACAAAGACTAAAATTTCACACCAATGAAAACAGTTATCCTATCCCTGATTTTAATGGCAACGTGCGCTCTTGGGGCAGCAGCCGGAGTCATAAAAGACACATTTGAAGCAGTCACCGCGATCGAGGGCGTGACCGGCATCGACGGCACGGCAGAAGCCCGCAAGGAGACCGACGCTATTGAGCTCGTCACCGTGGCCATGCTTCCCGAGGAGGCGACAGATACCGTCCGGGCGCATCTACAGGGGCTGCCCGAGGAGATGGTAGAGTTTGACATCGACACAGAGAATATCACCATGAAAATGTGGGCAGAACCCTCCGGTGATACAAATGCCGACATTGTGATCTACCTGGCAGCCAACGGACAGAAGATGGTGCTTTTTGTCCGGGGCGACCTCCGGGAAGTACGCAACTACATCAACATCGACTAAACCCCGGGATCGATGACCGAGACGGAGTATCGGAAACACATAGTCTCCTGCTACCGAGGGATGTACGCCGTCGCCTTCCGAATTTTTCGAAATGTAGATGATGCCTCAGATGCCGTGCAGGAAACGATGACCCGGCTCTGGGAGAAGCGCACGGAAACGACCCTTCCGGACAATCCGGCGGCCTTTTGCAACGTGGCGGTGCGCAACACATGCTTAAACATGCTTCGTCAGAGGCGCTTCGACAGTCTCGAGGGCATCGACCTCCCATCAGCCTCCCCAACCGATGCCGGAGCCTCATACAACTCCGCTCTCAGCCACCTGCGCAGCCTTCTTGCCGATTTCCCGGAAAAACAACGCAAAATCCTGATACTAAGCTTTATCAGCCAACTATCCAACACCGAAATCACAGAGGCCACCGGCGAGAGCGAAGCCAATGTAAGACAAATCCTCAGTCGAGGCAGACAGAAACTTAAAACCCTTTTATCTCATGAACTGCAATAACCCCGAGCAAATCCGCACCCTCCTTGAAAAATACTACGAAGGCTCCACCACAGCCCCGGAGGAAGAGATCCTCTGCGAATACTTCGCCGGCGACTTTGATCCGTCTCTTTCGGATGACGCCGAGGTGTTTCGGTCGCTGGGAGCCTTGCAGGAATTCGAAATCCCCGAGCCCGAGGGCCTTGAAGAAAGGATAACCGCCGCATTGCGCCCGCAGGCACCTGCGAGCCGCACTCGAAGATTTTACAGAATTCTATCGTTCGGCACAGCTGCCGCTGCAGTGCTGGTAATCGGCATCCTTTTAATTAAGAGCCTCACCGGCCAGTACATCTCGCCTCTCTCAATCCCGCACACGGGAGGAAGCATCAGTGAAATCCTGGCACAGTCATCAACCGAAGTTGCCTCCCCTCCTGAACAGGAACCGCCAACAGGGCAGATACAGAAACCCCTGCAGCAGCCAAAATCAAAACAGACACAGGCAACCGCAAAAACTGCGACCGAGGCTCCCTCATCGTCCTACGACGACTTCCGCGAAGTGACCGACCCGGAGGAGGCAGCAAAAATAATGCAGGAGGTCAACGCCCTGCTTGCCAGGAATTTCGCTCAAAGCGACCGGGCCATGCTCATGGCCGACGCTGCCATTGACAAATCCATAACGAAATACGTAACCATCACACAAAAATTATCAGAATGAAAACCCTTAGAATCTTTCTCATTATCCTTGCCGCTTGTCTTACATTCACTTCCTGTCGTGCCCAACGCGAGCTTCAAGAATTAAGTGCAATAAAAGACATTCAGTCGGTCTACGTCGGCAAAGCCATGCTCTCACTGGCCGGCGCATCAATGGGCAACAGCCTTAACGCACCCGGATTTGACGGCTCGAAACTGATGAAGAACCTCACATCAATCGAAGTTGTGACCACACAGAACAAGAAATCAGCAAAAGAAGCCAATACTCTGATAGACAAATACCTCGACACCCATAAAATGGAAGTGCTGACCGAAGTGAGCGAGAGCAACGAGCACGTGCTGATCTCCGGTGAGACTGACCCCGAGAGCGGCAACATTAAGAAAATCCTTATCAAGGTTACCGAGCCATCGGAATTCACATGTGTCCTGATTAAAGGCAACATATCCCCGGAAATGCTTCAGGAAGCGATTAAGTAG
>CAZNRK010000066.1:0-11169 GCA_964575435.1 uncultured Bacteroides sp. | reverse complement strand
ACCAGCAGGACTCCTTCCGCGACCTTCTGATGCTCGGCGTGCTCATCATCATCCTCGTCTACATTGTCATGGCCGCACAGTTTGAAAGCTACACCTATCCCGGCATCATTATGACATCGCTGATGTTCGCCTTCTCCGGCGTCTTCATCATCCTCTGGCTCACGGGCCACACCCTGAATGTGATGTCGATGATCGGCGCCATCATGCTCATCGGTATCGTGGTGAAAAACGGTATCGTGCTCATCGACTACATCACCCTCAACCGCGAGCGCGGTCTGGGCGTACGCACCGCCGTGGTCGACGGCTGCCGCTCCCGTCTGCGCCCCGTGATCATGACCACGCTGACCACCATCCTCGGTATGGTGCCCATGGCCGTAGGCTCGGGCGAAGGCTCCGAGATGTGGAAACCAATGGGTGTGGCCGTAATCGGCGGTCTCACATTCTCAACCATCCTGACCCTGCTCTTCGTGCCCACGCTCTACTGCGTATTCGCCGGCAACGGCATTCGCCTCCAGCGCAAAAAGCACCACCAGCGCCTCGACAACCTCGCTAACGAAAAATCCAACGCAAAATGAAAGCAATCCTCATTACCTTTGACCAAGCCCACTACGAGCGCATCGTAGACATGCTCGAACGCCAGAACTGCCGCGGATTCACAGCCTGGGAGCAGGTGCAAGGACGCGGCTCCCACACCGGCGAGCCCCATTACGGCTCCCACGCATGGCCCTCGATGGCCTCAGCCATCATCACCATGGTCGAAGACTCGCGTCTCGAAGCCGTAATGCAGAAACTGCATGAAATAGACCTCGAACGTCCAAAACTCGGCCTCCGCGCCTTCTCCTGGACCATCGACTCCACAATATAATTACCACCGCAACTACCACATAAGAGGGTGCGCCAAAATTTAGAATTTTGGCGCACCCTCTCTATTTTTTATGGAAACACACATCATAAAATGATTATTCTTTGTCAAAAACTAACAAGTTGATGAGGTTGTCAAGATCAGTTGACTGGGTAATATTTTCAGTTTCAATCATCGTATGTATTTTATTGCGGTGAGATTTTAAATCGCGATAGTAATAATCTGCTATTTCAAGGAATGTGGAAAGGTATGGAACATAAAAACCATTGCTCATAATGGTGACATTGTTGGCCAACTGTAGAAAGTTGTCAAATTTTCCATAGGAAACGAAGCCTTGTTTGAGTGACTGAAGAGAGAGAAAAAATCTTTGATGCTTCAAATATAGTGCGGCAAACTCAGCCTTATTCTTGATTCCTGATAACCAAATCTTGCCCAACATCACAAGTTTGGATATGGCTTCGAAGCAATCTCTTGTCTGATGTTCGTCATCTTTAGGCGCGGTATTTATCAATATCCCATTATCTTCTTTTACGTATTTATTTACAAAAGACTCAATTCTCTCTTTTGCCCATTTCCAATCATCATGGCAACAGATATAGTTTGGCGAAGAAGTTATCATATTGATAATCTCAACTACATGTTTAGGTGCCAATTTCACAAGCTTCTCTATTCTGAGCATTGTCGATTGGTTGTCATCAACAGAATGTGACCATTCGTAGATGAGGTCATACATAATTGGCCAAAGGTCAAAACCGAGCTTCTTAATCTTTAAATGATCTAAATGTGACATTATGGACAATGCCATTCCATATTTCTTGATGCTCTGTTTGTGATTTTGGATAATTTGTTGTAATCCATCAAGAAGGTAATTCATCGCATCTTCCGAGTTTGATGCAAACTCGGCTATATCTGAAACATTGATATTATAATCGTCAAAATAAATAAAGCTATCTATCTCTTCAACAAATTGTTTCCACTTTTCCTGATACTCCTCTTGCCGCTCCTTTTTAGCTTGCATCTCGCGGGCTTTGGTCTCTAATTTTTCGCGTTGCGATTTTGACCGTTTGTAAAATAGTTCACATGATTCCTCATCAAATTGGAGAGCATCCAAACATACAATTTCATCAACGATCCGCTTTTTAACAACCCTATCCTTCTCAAGTTTGAACTCGGGGTAATAGACGTGTAGGTACAATTTACGTTCTTGCATGGAGCGTGCTCGGGCCGGGTCATCCAGTACAAAAGCGTTTAGCTCATTCCGCTCAATAATATCGTTTTGAAATAGAGCGTCCTCATACTTATCAAATATCCATAGCACTGGACGCCCATCAAGCTTATGAGCTTCTTTACGCTCCTTTACCCGTGCGATAAGAATATATGATACTTGTATTTCAAAGTCAACCTCCCTGCCTGGCATAAACGTTGAGTTTTCCGGAAATTTAACATTTATGTCAGGTTGGCGTTGACTCCCATTTGTAGTTCTTATTCGTTTTTCAATATCTACGTGAGCCTCAGGATATTCTCTAATGAGTGTATATGCAACGAAGTTCTTGATTTTATAATGTATAGGCGATTGTTCCTTATTGGCATGTCCATCTCTTTCTGCTTCTGCTTTTGTTCTGCTCTTATCTTTTCGAAATGGACAATCGGGAGACTGTTGCCCGGCCTTATGTTTGAAATGCAACCGAATATGACGTTTACCATCTTCTTTCGGTTGAGTTTCACCTGTCAAGAATAGTTTGCCGTGGCAATGAGGGCATCTATATACCACGATATCATCATATAATTGATTGCGTATTTTGCTATAGAAGTCCATCAGATTTCCCCATTCTGGATGCAATGTTCCGCTAAAGAAATCTTCAACATATCGAAACGCAGCTGTGCCATCAGGAAGTTCTTCAATAAAGCAGTCAATTGTGGGTTTATTTGCCATATTAGTGAGAATTGGTTTTTTGCTACAAATTTCGATGTTACATGAGTAAAATTTTTACACATCAAAATTAAAAATTTATAAACTCAACAGGCAAGTGCAAAATTAAACACTATTATTAAAGAACTATCCTTTTTAGGAGGGAAAAAACCAGTTTCCTTGGTCTTTCAATGAAGCACAAATTTGGATTAATTATTTTTATGCTATCATTAAAGTTGTGTAGGATAAGGGTTGAGTTTCAAATATTTTTTGTAACTTTGGCGAAATCAAACAGTTCTCTAAAAACTAACATAAACAGATGAAAAAAATTATTTTAATGATTGTATGTGCAGTGGCATCGATGGCTGCATATACCGCCGTGGCCTCTGAAACCGCAGATAAAAAAGCACAAGATGTACAGTCTTCACCACAGCCAACGATAAAGCTGTCGAACCCACAGCAAATGATAAAGCTGTGCAAATGGTACGTCGCCACCATTAACGAAGATACCGATAACATCAAGACCGAGCTTCTGCGTAAAGAGGCCGCCGCCCTTATTCTTCAATATGCCGAAGAGACTCAAGATTTCACGATTGAAATCGGCAATAAGGTCGCCCCATTATTGGAAGCGTATCGTGTAACGGAACCGAACGGTTTCGACGAGCCCACAGCGAACCTGTTCATGGGCTACCTGGCTTGTGAAGTTGCCTACTGTCTGGAACATCATCTGAAGAGGAACGACCGACAATCATATGTGAGCTCAATGCTAACCATCATCGACGTCTATTCAAAGATGAAAGACCACCCCAATGCCGCCTTAAATTCCTATCTGAACGAAAGCGTGGAAAAACGCAAGCAGATGCTCGAAGAATATTGGGCAGCCCCCGAAGAGTAATTATAAAAAGGATAAAGTCGATGCCACCACTTTGTCGGGTGGCATCGACTTTTTTTTGCCTTCATCAAAACAGCTGCCCGAGGCCGGCGGCCAATGGACGGAGCGGAGAATTGCCTAAGGAACCCAAGCGACGATAAATTTTGGATTGGGGTGGGGGATTTGAGAGAGTGGAAAATTATTGCTAACTTTGCAGGGTAATTCTGGAATAAAAAGGACATGTTTGGAAATTATGTGAGATCGTTGCCTGCGGGGACGAAGAATCTGTTGATTATTAATCTGATAATCTGGGCATTGCTGGCGGTTGCGCCGGCAAGCAAGGCTGCATGGATTGAGAATTGGGCTTCGCTGAGATATATGGGGAGCCCGATGTTTAATGCCGCGCAGCTGTTTACGTTTTTCTTTATCCCGCTTGGCTTTGTGCCGATGTTTTTCAATATGCTGATGCTGTTCTTCTTCGGTCCGCAGATTGAATGGCGGGTGGGGACGAAGCGATTCGTTTTCTTCTACCTCTCTTGCGGGGTGGGCGCAGGGTTGATCTATGAGCTTGTGGCTATCCTGATGATGAATCATTACATGGGCCTGCTTCCGGCTGAGGCTTCGCCGCTTGACCCCCTGTTGGGGAAGATGATGATGCTTCAGAATTTTGCTCTGCGAGGGGCCGACAGCGCTGTGCTGGGCCTGATCCTGGCTTATGGTGTGCTCTTTGCCGAGCGCACGGTTATGCTGCTGTTTCCGCCTATCCCGATTAAGGCTAAGTATATCGCTCTGGCGTGTGTGGCCATTGAGTTGATTCCGATATTCCGGGCTCCGGATATGCTGTGGCTGCACGTGGCGCCTATCGGAGGCATGTTGGTGGGGTTCGGCATCATCATGTATTGGAGAAACCGACTTAAACTTTGAGCGATGGGGGCGGCTGTTGAGTATTGGCGCGCATGGCTCTGGCGCGCTGCCACCACGAGGGTGATGACTGTATGCTTTGCCCTTTGGATCGTGGTGGGCGCGGGCTGGCTTTTGGCGCCGGCCGGTGCCCGTATGGCTTGGTTGGGGCTGTGGGGTGTGCCGGCCGGGGTGGGGGAGCTGGCTCTGAGACCCTGGACGCCGCTGACGTTTATGTTTGTGCATCTGGAGTTTGTGCACTTGGCCGTGAACATGCTCTGGTGGCTTATGTTTGGCGAAATCTACGAGCAGATGCAGGGCCGCGAGCGGCTGATGGCTCTTTACATCTACGGTGGCCTGGCCGGAGCGGCGGCATTTATCGCATGGCCCTTCGGGGGGTCGCTGCTGATTGGAGCGTCGTGCTCGGTGATGGCTGTGATGGGAGCAGTGGTGGTGATTTTGCCCGACCATAAGGTTAACCTCCTGCTCTTTGGACCGGTGCGCATCCTTTGGGTGGCATTGGTGGCGGTGGTTTTCTTTGTGGTAATGGCTCCGGAATGGGGCGAAAGTGTGGCTCACGGGGCAGCGCTCTGTGTGGGCGTGGCGGCCGGATGGCTGCGCCGCCGGGGGGTGGATGTTACTCGTCCGCTTACATGGACCTTTGCCCGGGTGGGAGCGCTGTTTTCCCGCACTCCGGTGGCCCGGGTGGCTGCCGCCCCCTCGGCCGGAGCTGAGGAGGAGCTCGATGCTCTGCTGGAGAAAGTGTCGCGCTCGGGCTATGCCTCCCTGACCCCCTCAGAGCGGCAGCGACTTTTTGATCTCTCACAACGCTTCAATCATCGCCGATGACCGCCAAAAGCAAAAATCCTCTCCTCTCCTCTGCTGCTTCGCCCTCTCGGGGCGGCAAGGCTAAGTCCGGAGCATCAAGGACGGCTACATCGGGCTCGAAGAAGCCCGGCAAGTGGCGCAGGGCCTTCAACGGGCTGTGGCTTGCGGTGAACGTCCTGGCCGGGATTTGCCTGATTGTGTGCGCTTTGGGCGGCACGGTCTCGCCTCAGTCCTGTCCTTACGGTGTGCTGGTAGCCATGGCTTTTCCGGGGGCGTTGATTGCTGTGACGGTGCTTTTTGTGCTTGATTTGATATGGTGGAGGCGCACGGCTGTGGTGGCCGGAGGGTGCATGCTGGTGTGCGTGGGTGCGATTCGTGATTTCTGCCCCCTTAACCTGCCCAAGCGAGCCATGACTCCGGAGCAGAAGGAGCTGTCGTTCACGCTGATGAATTACAACACCATGGCCTTTGACGTTCAGCCCGAAGTGAATTGCGAGGTCAATCCTCAGATCTCTTACATCCTGCAGCAGGAGCCGGACGTGGTGTGCGTGCAGGAGTATTTCTTGATGATGAAGAATAAGAACACAAAGATCATACAGGCGCAGATCGATTCGCTCTACAGTCGCTACCCGCACGTGGTGGCGAATTCGTATTTTCAGATCGTGTTCTCGAAATTTCCGGTCGAGCCCATCCCTCTGGACTTTGTGAACGAAGAGGGCAAGGGCGACATGGCGGCCTGGCGGCTGCAAATCCACGGCGAGGTGGTGAATCTCTTCACCGTGCACCTGCGTTCGCTATATTTTACGCAAAAAGACAAGGCGGAATTCTCCAAGATGTTCCATCCCGACGACATCAACCGCAGCAGCCTCAGCATCCTCAAGCACGGCATCCTGGAGAAAATCGTCAATGCCAGCCGGGTGCGCGAGCAGCAGCTTGACGACCTTAAGCGCTACATAAAGAAGTACGGAGGAGAGACGGCCATCGTTTGTGGCGACTTCAACGAGCCGCAAGGCTGCTGGGGGCTCCACACTCTGGAGGCGGATTGCCACCTGAGGCAGGTCTACCCCGAAGTGGGCTTCGGACCGATGATTACATACAATGCCAACCATTTCTGGGTGCGCATCGACCATGTGCTCTACCGCGGGCGCCTGGCTCCCCGCTCCATCAAGCGCGGCAACCTCCGCGCCTCCGACCATTATCCCCTGACCACCACTTTTTGCATCAAAGAGCCGTAAAAAACTTGCACCTCTGACAAAAAAACCATATTTTTGCACAAAAATACCGCAACCTATGGATTCAACCCCTCGTCGCGACAGCGTCGTGATCATACCCACATATAACGAAAGCGAAAACGCCTCTGCCATCATCGAGGCAGTGATGGCGCTTGACCATCAATTTGATGTGCTGATCGTTGACGATAATTCGCCTGACGGCACCGCTGCTATCGTCAAAGCCAAAATGCAGGAGCACCCCGGGCGCGTGCACATCATTGAGCGCGAAGGCAAGCTCGGACTGGGCACAGCCTACATCGCCGGATTCAAGTGGGCCCTTGACCACGGCTACGACTACATCATAGAGATGGACGCCGACTTCTCGCACAATCCCGCCGACCTGGAGCGCCTGCGCGACGCAGCAGCAGCCGGGGCCGACATGACCATCGGCTCGAGATATGTCAAGGGCGTGAACGTGGTGAACTGGCCCATGGGGCGAGTGCTGATGTCGTATTATGCCTCGAAGTATGTGCGCGTTGTCACCGGCCTTCCTGTGGCCGACACCACCGCCGGCTTCGTATGCTATCGCCGCCGGGTGCTCGAGAGTCTCGACCTTGACAAAATCCAGTTTAAGGGCTACGCCTTCCAGATCGAGATGAAATTCAAGACCTTCAAGAAGGGCTTCAAGATCGAGGAGGTGCCTATCGTGTTTGTCAACCGTGTGTTGGGCACGAGCAAGATGAGTTCCGGCATCTTCGGCGAGGCCATGTTCGGCGTGGTTAAGCTGCGCTGGCAAAGCCTCACCGGCAAATTGCTGAAATAAACGGGAAATGGCCGATAAAATATTGATACACGGCGCGCGGCGCCCCGGCAGCCCTGTGGCGAATTACTGGCTCGTGGCGGAGCCGCCGCTGATTGCAGATGCGGGGTGCGGAGCGCCCCCCGAAGGGGCTTTCACCCGAACCATTGACGCTGCCGGGGCGCTTCTGATGCCCGGAGCCATTGATTGCCACGTGCACTTTCGTGAGCCCGGCATGACCCGGAAGGCCACTATCGCCTCCGAGAGCCGCGCTGCAGTGGCCGGTGGTGTCACCTCCTTTATCGATATGCCCAACACCGCGCCGGCCACCGCCACAATCCCCCTCTGGAGCCAAAAGTGCGAAATTGCCCGGGCGGATTCCCTGGCCAATTACGCCTTCTTTCTGGGCGCCACGCACGACAATTTCAACGTCCTGCGCAACGCTGATTACAGCCTCATCCCCGGCGTGAAGGTGTTTATGGGATCCTCAACGGGCAGCTTGCTGGTTGAGAATGAAAAAATGTTGGATCGCATTTTCAAAGAAGTGCCGGCTCTGATTGCCGTCCACGCCGAGGACAACCACCGCATTGCCGAGCGTCTGGCTCGGATTCGAGCCCGCTGCGGAGACAGCGTGCCCGTGGTGATGCACTCCCTCATACGCGACGCCCAGGCGTGCTATCTGGCCACAGAGCGCGCCGTGCAGCTTGCACAGAGACACCACACCCGACTCCACATCTGCCACATCACCACAGCGCTCGAGCTTGCTCTCCTTGACCACTCCGACACACCGGTGAGCAAAAAACGCATCACATCAGAGGTGTCGCCACATCATCTTCTCTTCACAAGCGAGGATTACGGCCGCCTGGGCGCGCGCATCAAGATGAATCCCGCCGTAAAGGGTATGCGCGATCGCATTGCGCTTCGCCGAGCTCTGGACGGCGGTGTGATTGACATGGTGGCCACCGACCATGCGCCCCACTTGCTGAGCGAAAAACAAGGCGACGCCCTCACGGCTCTCTCCGGCGCTCCCGCTGTGCAGTTTGCCTTGCCGGCGCTGCTGAGCATCTACGATGAGGCCACCGTAGAGCGCGTCTACTGTAAGAATCCGGCCTTGGTCTATGGAATAGACCGCCGCGGCAGCCTCGAACCGGGCAATTTTGCCGACTTTGTGCTGGTTGAGGCGGTGGAGCCGTATGAAGTTGCAGATCAAGAGGTGGTGAGCACATGCGGTTGGACTCCCCTTCAAGGCACCATGCTGCGCCACCGCATCCGCGCCACCTACGTCAACGGCCGGGAGGCCTACTCTCGCCCCTCTGCAGCATCAGCGCCCCGGTTCAGTTCTCCCGGTCCCGCCATGCCCCTGGTCTTCAAGCACTGAAAGCAGCTCCGCTCCCGGAATTTAGGGGCGGATTTGGCCGTTGCCGGTGAGGAGGTAGCGGTAAGTGGTCATTTCGCGCAAGCCCATGGGACCGCGCGGGCCGAGTTTCTGTGTGGAGATGCCGATTTCGGCACCGAGGCCAAACTGGGCGCCGTCGGTGAAGCTTGTGGGTAGGTTCACGTAGACACACGAGGCATCGGCTCCCTGCTGGAACATGGCAATAACCTCGGGGTCCTCGGCCACGATGCTCTCGCTGTGGCCCGAGCCGTGGAGGGCGATATGGTTCAGAGCATGATAAATGCCGCCAACGGTGGCGATGCCCATTTTGAGGTCCATCCATTCGGTGTCCCAGGTCGCCTCATCAGCCTTGTGGAGCAATTCTTCGGGATAGTGGCCTGCGAGGGCTGCCAGAGCGGGCTCGTCGGCATAAAGAGCCACGCGCTTCTCTTGCAGAGGTGCCACCAGAGTCGGGAGCTCACTAAGGGCCTCGCGGTCGATGAGCAGGGTGTCAAGAGCGTTGCAGACGCTCACGCGGCGCGTCTTGGAGTTGTTGATCACGCGCGCCCCGATTTCGGGATTGCCCGTACGGTCGAAGTATAGGTGCACCACGCCCGCGCCTGTCTCTATGACGGGCACTTTGGCGTTGTCCCTGACGAAATTGATTAGATTCCGGCCGCCGCGTGGGATGCAGACGTCAATGAGCCCTACCGCTCCGAGCATCTCAGCGGTGGCCTGGTGGGTGGCGGGGAGAAGAGCCACGGCGTCGGTGGCGCAGCCTTCGCGCCTTAGCGCTTCGTCGATAAAGCCGTAGGCCACACGGTTGGAATTTTCGGCATCACGTCCGCCTTTGAGCACGCAGGCGTTGCCTGACTTGAAGCCCAGCGCGAAGACGTCAAAAGTCACGTTGGGTCGGGCTTCATATATCACGCCGATCACACCAAAGGGCACGCGCACCTTGCGCAGAAGTATGCCGTTGGGGAGGGTTCGCCTCTCGATTTCCTCGCCCACGGGGCAGGGGAGCGAGGCCACGTGGCGCATATCGGAGGCGATGCCCATGATGCGCTCGGGTGTGAGCTGCAGGCGGTCGTAAAGGGGATTGGCGGGATCCATGAGAGAGAGGTCGTAGGCATTGGCGGCAAGGAGGGTTTCTTGCTCCTCCTCAAGGATTTTGGCCAGTTGGAGAATCACGGCGTTGCGTTTGGCATCGTCGAGAAATGCCACCAGAGGGGCGGCTTCTTTTGCGCGGGTAAGGAGTTCGTTTATCATTATTCAATGTAGAGATAATCGTAATGTACAACAGGTTTCGACCCCCTGCGGCCGATCGAGGCGCGAGTGAGGTCAGAAGACAGGGAGGCGCGGCCCACACCGATGTGGTGGCCATGACGGTCGGAGATGTTGACGATGTCGCCCTCCTCCCAGTCGCCGGAGACCTCGACCACGCCCACAGGCAGAAGCGAGACAGCGCTGTCGCCGCGCAGGGCGCCGGCGGCATTGTCGTCGACGGTGATTTGCCCTTTGGCAAATGACGAGGAGTGGGCAATCCAGCGCTTTACGGTGCTCAGAGGCGAGCGGGCCGGCTCAAAGGTGGTGTGGGCCACGGCTTCGGGATGCTCGATGAGGTCGATGAGCACCCGGGGGCGGTTGCCGTTGGCTATCATTACCCTCACGCCCTCCTCGCTGACTTTTGAGGCAATGCCACACTTTGTGCCCATGCCTCCGCGGCCGAATCCGCTCTTTGTGGCCACGACGTTGGCGCTCACATCCTGGCCCGGGGCCACGCTCTCAATGAGCCGGCTCTCGGGGTCGGAGGGGTTGCCGGTGTAGATGCCGTCGACGTTTGAGAGGATCACCAGAGTATCGGCATCGAGCATTGTGGCCACCATGCCCGAGAGCTCATCGTTGTCGGTGAACATAAGCTCGGTGAGGCTCGCGGTGTCGTTTTCATTGACCACGGGCACCACGCCGTTCTCGATCATCGTGAGCATACAAGCGCGCTGGTTGAGGTAAGAGGTGCGGGATGAGAAGTTTTCTTTTTGCGTAAGCACTTGACCGATAACGATTTCGTACTGCGAAAAGAGGTCGTTGTAGATATTCAGAAGGCGGATCTGACCCACGGAGGAGAATAGCTGGCGCTGCTCCACGCTGTCGAGGGTCCGTGTGGGCTTGACGGCTCCACGGCCGCAAGCCACAGCACCGCTGGAGACGAGCACCATCTCGTGGCCGGCCCGGAGCAAGTGGGCCACTTGGTCAACGATGGCCGACATATTGGTCACGTTGGGCTTGCCGTCGGGACGAGTGAGGATATTGCTGCCTATTTTGACTACGATACGCATTTTAGTGAGGAGTTAGGAGTAAATGTAGGGACGCACCATGGTGCACTAGTGTCCCAAGAAAAATTTAACACTTAAAAT
>CAZNRK010000065.1:0-11674 GCA_964575435.1 uncultured Bacteroides sp. | reverse complement strand
ACTAAACATCAGATATGAAAAAACTTATTTTTCCTCTTATCGGCCTGATGGGCCTGGTGGGTGTCACTTCCTGCTCGCAGGATGATGTAAAGGTTCCCGCCCAAGACGGCGTCACCTTCACCGTGCAACTGCCCCGCAGCGTGCAGTCTCGTGGCACTTTCGGCGACGGCACAGACAACGGCGACCGCGCTACTCTCAATAACCTCCAGTACTCCGTGTATGAGGTAACGAATAACGTAACTGCCGCTACTCCTCTTTTCTCCGGGGCTGTGGACAACGCGTTTACCACAGACCAGACTCAGGAAACCGTAACCATTCCTCTGGCCAAAGGCAAATCTTACCAGGTTGTTTTCTACGCTGACGACAGCGACAACAATTTCGTGACCTACACCGACGGCACAATCAACGTCGTATACGCCAATTCTGAATCTAACGTAGCAGCAGAAGATGCGTTCGTCGGCAAGTCGGAGCAATTCACTGTCAATGGTGCATACAGCGAGACTGTGACTCTTACCCGTCCCTTCGCTCAGCTGAACTGGGGCTCGGATGATACAGACGCAAAGGTTCTGACCGAAGTGCTCAAGACCCTTGAAGCTACGGTTACCGTTTCCAGCGGTCTCTACACCTCAATGGATGTGCTTACCGGCACCGTTAGCGACCAGGTAACCACCGCTACCACTCTTGGCACAGTTAGCTTCGCAAGCCTTCCCGAGCAGACATTCCCCGTGGCAGGCACGACTAAGCCCTACGCCCTGATTGCGATGAACTATCTGCTCACCGGCAACGGCACCATCAACTGCGAGCTCTCGTTCAGCGACACTGACATCCCCGCAGTTGAGGTAAGCGCTGCTCCCGTGCAGATCAACCACCGCACCAACATCTACGGCTCCCTTCTCACCAACCCCGGCACATTCAACATCATCGTTGACAACAATTTCGCCGATCCTGATAATAACTATCCTTACCCTTCAGCAACAACGGCACAGGAGTTGAATGATTATCTGCTCAACCCTGACGTTCCGAAAGTAGGCATTCCCACAGGTACGACTATTGATATCAGCTCTCTCACTTCGGCCGGCCTCAATATCGTCACAGATAAGGAGATTGTGGTAGAGGGTACAATCGTCAATAACGGCAAGTGGATGAACGTGCGCAATGGAGCCAATGTCAAGATTAACGGAGGCGGCACAGTCAACTGCGGAAGCAACAGCTTGGGTTTCCTGGCACTTTTCAACTCGAATGCCGAGGTAGAAAACATAACAATTAAACTCACTAACACAACTGATGGTGTTCCGTTTGCTGTAATGTCAAACAGCAAGCTTGATATGAAAGGCGTAACCGTTGACTCAGACTTTGGCGTAGTCCAAACCTGGAACGGAAACACCGGAGGTGAGATCAACGCAGAAAACTGCACATTCATCTCTCGCAGCAATAGCCCTGACAATAACGGCAGCTTCACATACGCCTTCAACCTTAATGGCGAAAATCAAGCCACTCTCACCAACTGCAACATCTACGCCGTGCAAGGCGCGGTGGCTGCAACCTATGGTGCCTCAATCACCATTGACGGTGGTTTCTATGGCACATTCCAGCCCCTTGAACCCGCCAAACCTAATGCTTATTATGCTTTCTATAGTATTTATACTTCATCTAACGGCAAAGTAACAGTTAAGAACGGTGATTTCTATACCGAAAACAAAAGTGGATATTGCACTTATGCTACCAATCCTTCTCAGATCAATCTGGAAGGCGGATACTATAGCGCTCAGCTCTATGTAGCCTCGACCGGCACCTCCGGAAATCTTCCCGAAGGGTATGTTTACAAAAACGTAAACAAATCGATGGATGTAACCGATCCTTGGGGCAATGATAAAACCATTACTTTGACCTACGAAGTAGAGCCGGCTGAATAATTCCTAATCTACATTCCCTTAACATTAAAACTGCGCCAAATTTTAAATCTGGCGCAGTTTTAATGTTATTTGTGTTTGGTTAAGCACTTATTCGGTATAACCCGGATGCTTTTTGAGCCAATCAACGGCGTAGGGGCAAGTTGCGCGTACTTTTTTGCCTTGTGACAGAATCTCATCTACGGCTCGCTGTACAAGTTGGCCCGCGATGCCCTGGCCGCGCAGCGAAGGGTCAACAAAAGTATGAGTTATTATTGCCTCGTCGCCCACGGATGGAAACGTGATTTCGGCTATGGTCTTGCCCGCGAGGTCGGTAGCGTAAATGCGGTCAGATTCGGTAATGTAGTTCATGTGTCAGATAATTTAAGGTAAGAGAATGTCAGGTTCTTTTTATAGATAAGGCGCTCGTAGGGATTTAGATCGGCGAGCGCCTTGAGATATACGTATTGGGATTGAGCGGGCGCAGACAAGGGGTCAGTTGTTGAGTTCGGCCGCTTTTTTGACGAGTCGGATACCCAATTCATAGCATTCCTTTTGATCAACCGGGAACTGCGTCTGATGCCGGCGCATTTTTTCTTCAGGATCAAAGTAAGAGGCATCCATTTTCGAATAGTCGGCAAACTGAAGAGTATCGAAGGAATTATACTGTTCGGCATATCCAAGCACAAATTCAAGATTAAACCGCGTCGTTCCTAAAGATACTCCATAGCCGGCAGCGTCGTATTGCTCTTTGGTTGCGTTCATTGTGAAGATAATGCCGGCAGGAACAATCCTGTCGCCGAGAATCCTGACAGGTTTTCCATCTTCCAGTTGATACGATTCAAGAGGGAAGAGGAACCGCTCAATAAAGGCGCGCACCATGCCTGAAGGGTAGCCGAAGAAGTTTGGCGAACCGATTATGACCACATCCGCCTCCATAGCTTTCTGAAGGATAGGCCGGAGATTGTCGCGGATGGCGCAGAGGCCTCCGGTTTTGTTTCCCTTGCGCTTGCAGGCAAAGCATTCAAGACAGCCCTTCAGGGGTTCGTCGTAAAGATTGATGAGTTCAGTCTCCGCCCCGAGCGAGGCTGCACCTTCGAGGGCTTTCTTTACGAGAGTGGCAGTGTTCCAGTCTCTGCGTGCGCTGCCGTTTATGCCAATTACTTTCATGTTGTGAATTGCGTGGTAAGAATGTTAGAAGCTAAAGGCGCCCATGAAGCTGAAGCGGTGGGCATTGGAGGCCAGGCCGTTGATGTCGACTCGGCGTCCCCAGTCAAATTCAGCGCCTAACTGCAGTCGAGAGGTTACATCCCAGAAGACGTTGGCCACTGCATACATGCCTCGGCGGTAGTTGTCGCCGACGTAGGCGGTGTTGTCTTTTGTGTAGAGGCGGTCTTGCGAGAAGACAACGGTAGAATAGACCGAAGGTGAGAAATTATACTGCAAGGCTGCGTACCATCCCAGCGACTGCGGAGCATACATCCTGCCGTAATCACCTGTGGCGGTTGATGCATAAGAGAGCAGGTCGTTGGAGCCGGTGGAGAGGTTGATCAATGCGCTCCCGATGCCTCTGCCGTAGTTGATGCCACCATAGAAGGTAAGGGGAGGAAGCACTTTACCCACTCCGGTGAGCGAAAGGCCGTAGCCGGTGGCGTGGCGGTTGGTGCCGGCGATAAGGTCGCGATAGCGCATGGTTTTGAGTTTACCCGAAAGGCGCAGATGCTGGTCGTTGCTGCCGTATTGGATGAAGGCGGCGAGGTTGGGAGCGCAATCGGAGGTGGATTGGTTAACGCCGTCAACTGTCATGTATTCATTGTCCGGGGCTTCGATCGAAGCGGCGAAGGAGTATTTTTTGCCAAAAGAGTGGGCGTAACGCAGCAGGATGGCTGTGGCGTCAGAGGCTCCGGAGGGTCCGGCTGTCTCTACGGTAGAGGGCAAGGCAGCTGGGTCAACGAAGGTCGATTTGGCTTTACCAAGAGTGACATGGCCCACGGTGATGTAGGCTTTGCTGAGCTTGAATGTGCTGGAGGGACCGCTGAATTTTCCCTGCACGTTCACGATATAGTTGCCGAATTTGCTACGGCCGAAAATGGTGAAGACCAAAGATGTCTGTTGCAGTCCGGCTTGGAAGCTGGTGGGGTTGGCCGGGTCTCGGGGCACGGGGATGTTGAAGGGGAGGAAGTCCGAGCCGTCGATCGTGCCATCGAAGTCGTATGAGAGGTTGCCCTGCACTTTACCGCCCACACCCATGGCGATTTTGGCGTCGCGACTCATCAGCAGGAAGTAAGGTGCGCGAGGGTCTTGAGCATGGCGAAACTGGTCTTCGTAAAAGATGTTGATCAGGGAGTCGGTAGTCGCCGAGGAGGCAGATTGGCGAGAATCGCCAAAAAGCACCAGCTTGTGTGAAGAGGGCAGCTCGTGGGAGGTTTGAGTGGTTTGTGCCGATGCACTGATGCTGCAAAGAGCGGCTAAGAAGCCGGCGGAAAGTGTGTAGGCTCTCATAGTGAAGAAGTTGAGGGGAGGTGAAACAGTTAGAATTTCTTTATTTGGTGGAAAAATTTATATTGATATAACATTTCGTTTGTTTTTTATGTTTAAATATTGTGATAATAATTATTTTATCGTTATCTTTGCACATCCACCATCGTCATTTCTCACCTTAAATTAAATATCTATGTCTTACAAAATCATTGAAATCGAGGGCATCGGCGAGGTTTATGCCGAGAAGCTCACCGCCGCCGGCGTGAAAACAACTGAAGACCTGCTGGAAAAAGCAGCCACCAAAAAAGGTCGTGAGGCTCTGGCCGAGGAAACCGGAATCTCTGAAAAACTCATTCTCAAATGGGCCAATCATGCCGACCTCTTCCGCATCAAAGGCATCGCCGGACAGTTTGCCGAGCTCCTCGAAGCAGCCGGTGTCGATACGGTGAAAGAGCTCCGTCATCGCGTGCCTGCTAACCTCCATGCCAAGCTCGTTGAGGTCAACGAAGAGAAGAACCTCTGCAACCGCGTGCCCGCCGAAAGCGAAATTGCCAAAATGGTAGAGCAAGCCAAAGAGCTCGAGCCCAAAATCACATACTGATCCACCATAGGCCAATAGCATATCTGACGGCCCATCCACCCCCATCACGCCGCCCGGCTCCCGCCAGGCGGCGCTTCTGCATCCATCCCTGTTGAAATTCGTCCCGGTCTTTTTCCGAACTTCACCACATCATGGCAAGAAGCCACATTGGGATGGCCTTTCCGGTGGGGAAATCAGTATTATCACGCATCACAAAATCCGCCCCTTTTGTTCTCTTGCTCTCTCCGCCCACTTCAATGGTGTAAGCAGTATTTTTTTCAGAAATTACAAAATCGCCTTTACGCTCGTCTTTTAGGGCTGCCACTTCAAAACCGGCCTGCTTAAGACAGAACACGACAAATGCCTCTCGTTCTGTCCCTTTGTCTGCATTTAAAACCCAGTAGGCGCAAGGATCTGCAAAGAGCATTTTTGCCCCCACACTTCGGGCTTTGGTGTCGTTTTGAATGCGCACGATGGTTATTAACCCCACTTCTTCCATCACAAACAAGAGTTGATATAGTTTTTCAGCTCCAATACTCCAATCATTGCAAAGTGATTTCACTTGTACCCTCGGCACAGAGGAGTTGGCCAATGTGCCCACAATTGCCGAGAGCAGCCGGAGATTATTGTCCGTGATATTTGACATAAAAAATGGGATATCTGTGTAAATCACCTTTTCCAATATGCCCATGTATCGCTTTTCATAGTCACCATCAAGATAAAATGGACGAGTACCGTTTCTGCGATATTGATTAAACAGGCGGAGGATTTCGCTGTCGGGATTCACGGGAAGCGCTCCTCCCAAAAGATATGTAGGGTATATCTTGCCTGTCTCAAAATAGAGGTACTCGCGAAACGACATCATCGGCATCTTTATAGACACGTAGCGTCGGGAAAGGTCAGCATAGCCGGCACGAAGAATTAATGCTGAAGAGTCGGAGGCCCAGATTTTCTTTCCCGGGAAATCATCGTACAGCGCCTTAAGGTTAGTGCTCCAATTAGCTGCGTAATGCACCTCATCCAGAATTACACCATCGTAGCCCTGTAAAAAAATATATTCCACGATTTCATATAGCGAGCCTGTGGAAAGAAGGGGATTGTCAAGCGACAGATATAGCATATTAGCTCCCTTGGCATGGTGGAGAAGAAATGTGGATTTTCCGCATCCTCGAGCTCCGGTAATGATTATGGCTGATGGTAGCCGTCCGTATTCAGTAGTAAATAGTCTGATTCGCTCTGGCATGTTAGCCAAGCGGCGCTGCATATTCCGCTCAAATAGTTCAATATCGATCATAATTCAGATTTTTTGCAAATTTAGCAATAAAATTTCTGTCACAGAAACAAAATCGCCAAATTATTTCTGTCACAGAAACAATTTGGTGAATTTCTTTCTGTCGCAGAAACAGATTAGCAAAAAAATGCTTCACTGTTGGTGACGCAACCTCTGAAATCCGGCATCCTTACGCTCATACCTTAACAATTAACTTATGGGGTAAATCCGTCTGTCGAGATATCTTGTGGCAGCCACCTTGCAGGTGAAAGTCAGGCAAGCCCGGAGATGACGTCAGACATGTCTTCGGTAAAGGAGATGGTCTGGGCTGCCGTCTCTTTCGGTCCGTGAGGATATTGGGCATTGAGCCGGATAATTGTTGCCAGAGGGTTGCGGAAGGCGGTTTGCTCGAACGGATATCGAATGATGCCCGGGGTGTTGTAGCCGATGCCGAGTTCGAGAAGCACGACTCGTCCCTTGTCGGCATATCGCGACATAAAGTCCTCGTATCGACCGGCGGCTTTTTCCCAGTCATCGTCCTGAACGAAAAACTGATTCTTACGCACATGCACATCCATATTTCCACCGCATACCGGACAAACAGGCACGTATCGGGAGTCGACCGTAAGGTCATGTGAGTGTTTCAGGATTTCCTCCACGGTCTCTTTGTCGGAATACACTTTTGGATGGCAGCCAGTGGCGCATTGCATTAGGCCGTAATCTCCCTGCACCTCGAATAATCTGGCAGGGTCGAAGCCGGCTTTCTTGAACTGCGAGTCGACGTTGGTTGTGATTACGAAATAATTGCGGCCTTCGACAAGAGCCAGAAGTTCACGATAAAGGGGGAATGCTCCGGGGCGAAAACGCGCGTAGTCAATATGCCTGGCCCAGCGGGTCCATCGCTGCTCTTCTGTGGGGAAATCGTAGAAACTTGAAGAATATAGATCAGGGAAGCCGTACTTCTCGATATAGTCTGCAAATTCCTCTTTAAATTCAGGTCCCGAATAGTCGAGACCGGCTGCAGCAGAGAGGCCGGCCCCTGCGCCGATGACTACAGCATCGGCTTCAGCAAGTTTTGTTCGTGCGAGTTCTATTCTTTCTTTAAAGATCATCATATCCAAGCAGTTCTTTGTAGATGTAATTGTCGCTATCTTTAAACAAATCGAAGATGACGGTCTCAAGAGAGGTCGACGGATAGGATTCAAGATAATTTCTCACTGTCGATACTGCTATTTCAGCCGCCTTGTCCTGCGGAAACCGGAATTCACCGGTCGAGATACAGCAGAAGGCTATCGACTTCAATCTCTTTTCAGAAGCGAGAAGCAGACAGTTGCGATAGCAGTCTTCCAGCAGCCTGCAGTCTTTATCCGTCGGATATTCTCCGTACACTATGGGCCCCACTGTATGGATCACCCATGGTGCGGGAAGATTATAACCCCGAGTTATCTTCGCTTGTCCTGTCGGTTCTTCGTGTCCCTGTGCTCGCATTATCAGATCGCACTCCTCTCTGAGCTGCATCCCGGCTGCAGAATGGATTGCGTTGTCTATGCATCTGTGCATGGGCACGAAGCATCCCAGCATCTGCGAGTTGGCGGCATTGACGATGGCATCGACCAGAAGACGGGTAATGTCGCCCTGCCATAATCTCAGTCGCGGGTCAAGTGGTGATACCGGTATCTCGTCAAGGGTGACAACCCCTTTTTCAATCCTCTGCTGCGAGAGTTCATTGTCCTGAATGGCCATTAGCTCATCGGGCAGATGAGACGGCATGCGCACATTCATTAGTGAGCGCAACAGGTCTCTCTTCCCTTTCAGCGATTCAGGGATAGAGATATGGCTATACTCAGCGCGCTCCTTGAGAAGCGCGCTGAGCAGAGTGTCGAGTTTTTCTTTTTCAGAAGTCATAGTGAACAATTGTGGGAGGATTGGTGCGCAAGTCAAAATAGTCGGCCGACTCGGCAGGAAGACGCAGGTATGCAAGATCGGTGTATGACTTGTAGAGATGCGGGAGCACCGGATTGGTATCGAATATTTCGCGTTGCACCGAGTCGGGCACGTTAAAGTCGATAGTGCCGTTTACGCGTGCGAACTCTGCTCCTTTAAGGTCGAGCACCGCCACTTTGGGGTTTTGCTTTAGTTGTGCGTATACTTCCTTTGCAGGCGATGTGGCGAAGTAAATCGAATTGTTTTCGGCATCGATCTTCATAATCTGAAAGATGCGAAGGTGAGGAATATTTCCTACGGATGTGGCGAATGCCACTTCCTTGTTTTTGTGGAATACCTCGAGAAGTTTTTCATTCATGATTTTTTGTATTAATATCCAATTGTGAAACGTTCTTTGTGATGGGCCCGGTCGGCAAGCTCGTCGACCATGGCCTTAGCGTAGTCCTCGACGGATATGAAGCTATTGCCGTCTTTGTCGAATATCATGTCGTCCTTGCCCAGACGATACACACCTGTGCGTTTGCCCGGCCCTTTTGCTCCCATGTCTCCGAGATTTCCTGCAGGAGAGAAAAACACCCAGTCGATATCGTTCTCTTTCATGAGAGTGTCAAGATAGAATTCACCCAGCGACTTCACCCCGGGAATCCATGCCTCGGGCAGGGTGCCGGTGTCGATGAGTCGCACGCCCGGCTTTACGAAGAGGGTGCCGGCACCGCCCACGATGAGCAGTCGCTTCACGCCGGCTCTTTTTGCAGCCTCCACAATCTTGGGATAGTTGGCTAAGGTCTCTTCATAGATGTTGGGGTTCGCCCATCCGGGATTGTAGGCGCTTATTACGTTGTCATATCCGCGAAGATCATCTTCAAGAGATTTTTCGTCGGCCACATCAACTTTCTTAACCGTCAAAGCCGGACTCTCGATTTTCATTTTCTCGGGATTGTGAACCAGAGCTTCGACCTTATAGCCGCGGTCGAGGAGCTCGCGCAGGATGGCGGAGCCTACGAAGCCGCTCGCGCCGATTAATGCTACTTTTTTGTTGTCCATATATTAAATTTAAATTGTCTTTGAATATTAAACCTTTATGATAAGCTTGCGGTTTTTATGAATTTGTCACTGAAATTATTTTCAGACGTCTTACTCCGATGTTAGTAATGGTGAATTCCAAAAGGTTTTTCTGCGTTCTTAATTTTAAAATTTAAGCATTTTTAACGGCCTTATTTTTCTTTTTGTTTACATAAAAATAAGTTATTACTTTTGTGCTCTAAAACTGATATTCAACAATATACTGCTGACATGGAAAGGCAATTTAATAAAAACGAACTCTATCCCGATTGCCCGATACGCAATATACTCAACCGGATAAGCGACAAATGGACACTGCTGGTACTCTATACTCTCAACGGACAGACATCGATGAGATTCAAGGATCTGGCTGCCGAGCTTAAGGATATATCTCATAAGATGCTTGTGTTGACTTTGCGCACGCTCGAGACTGACGGATTTGTGTCTCGCCATGTGTATGCTCAGGTGCCTCCGAGAGTGGAATATAGCCTCACTGAGAGGGCATTGTCGCTTTTCCCTATTGTTAATCAGCTGATACAATGGGCTAAGGATCATATGGACGAGATTCTTTACGACCGCACCCGGGCCCTCAACAGCAAAGAATTAGAGTAAAATCACGTACCTGCATCGCGAAGAGAAGATTAAGGTGATTTTGCCCAGAGACAATGAAACACCACGATTCATACAGTAAGGTGTGATGAATCGTGGTGATGAGGATTAAGACAATATCGTATAAATTGAAGGGATTATTTCACTTACTCGAATTTTCGGTGGGACGCGTTTGTTTTTTTACGTTGCAATATCAGTGCATGCTGAGAAAGCGAGTGAAGAAAGATGTAATTGAGTTTTTTATCCTTTAATAAGTTTAAGCGCTTCTTCGATTACGTTGTCATCACCGAATATGACGCTTTCGGTTTCCTCAACGATGACATCTGGCTGAATACCCACTCCGATAAATTCAGTGCCGTCGGCAAGTTTCTCATGGCGAGTGCATATTCTTCCGGTATATCCCCATCCCAAATCAATGAAGATTGGGTTGCCGGTGCTTCCACCTGTAGGAGTTCCAACTACTTTACCGCGTTTGGCATTTTTGAAAAGAACGGTAAAATTCTCAGCAGATGAAAAAGTAGAACCATTTACAAGCAGGATTATCGGTTTATCGTATTTCGGCATATCGTTGGGATATGTGATGCAGAAAGGCACAATAGAATCAGATGCGACTGCTTCCCGTTCCCATTTTTTGCCCCATGAAGCGTAAGCAGCTTCATACTTAGGCGTTTCCCATGACGCTTGAGGAATTGTGTCAGTGGCAAGCATCATCATAATTAGTTCTCCGACCCGGCTGTTTCCGCCTGTATTGTCGCGGATATCTATGATTAAGCCATCGGTTGAAACAATTTTTTGCTCATAGAGGTTGCCAAAAGCTTGAATATCCGTATTATTGAGTCGAAAAGATGGTATTCTTAATAGTCCGATATTTCCCGGTAGTGTATCAAATTTAATCGACATATCCGGGTTTACAATACCCCATGGGGACTGACGGTTGTCTGTGATATCGAAAGATTTGTCGTTGCCATTTCTGAAAGTAAGTTTTACCGGCACGCCACGATAACCTTTTGTGAGGTTAACAGAATTGAAAGAATAACTGTCGGCCCACTGAGGGGTAGATGAAGGAATGTACGGTGTCACATATTTGTTGCCATATTCGATAACCGGCATATCATCGATAGCGACAAGTTCGGTTCCTCGACTAACACCTTTCTGAGTATACTCATCTGAAAATACCTCGGTAACGAAAACTTTGTCGCCGATTCTCTTATGACTTATCGGGGCATAAGTTACATCTGCACTGAACCCGATGCTCGTATGTCCGTCTTTAAGAAGATTGGCAAAAAGTTGCAGTTTGTCGCTGAATTCCTCATCGGTCTGCGTGTTGACGAGGTTGGGAAGTTCAGCGCGACAAATACTGTCGTAGTTTTGGGCAAATTTGCCATAACCGGCAAAATTGTATTTCACTTCCGATGCGAAACGGGTTGCGATTGCCGCCTTTTGATAGGGCGCAAGATCATTCTTTGCAAAGGCACTATTTAGAGGTGCTATTGCAAAAAAGAATGTGGCTAAGAAGCTCACAAATTTTTGAAATTGGAGTTTGCTCATATGTGTAATTTTTGATGCAAAATTACTATGAATCGAACTCATGACAAACTACAGCACCTTACGTCTAAAGATGTAAGGTGCTGATAATCAGATGCAATAGAGTTTTATTTCTTACAGTGAATTACAGGAGTATGATTTACTCAAAATATCGGAGATATTCGGTTTTTCGCGGTGTGTCACTCTTTGAAATGGCTGATTTCAAGCGAGACTTATATACGTATAGATTCCTAATTTCAGTATCAGTAAAAATACTGATTGCGGGTAATGAGAATCCGCAGAATAGGTACAGGG
>CAZNRK010000064.1:0-12097 GCA_964575435.1 uncultured Bacteroides sp. | reverse complement strand
AAGAATCCGGGCTTCTTGGCAGGCTCGGTGGGCTTGGGGTCAACGGTGTAGCATACGGCGCCGTCGGCGATGCCGCCAAGGGCGTTGATCATCTTTATGGAGTCGCGCACATTGTCGATGTCGTTGAGGGCGTCGAAGATGCGCATCACGTTCAGGCCGTTTTTGATGGCTTCCTTGTAGAAGCCTTCGAGCACGGAGTTGGGGTAAGGCACATAGCCGAAGAGGTTACGGCCGCGCGAGAGGGCTGAGAGAAGCGACTTTCCCTTCATCACCTTCGACACTGAGCGCAGGCGGTCCCAGGGCGATTCGCCCAGGTAGCGCATTACGGAGTCGGGCACGGCACCGCCCCACACCTCCATGATGTAGAAGCCGGCGTTCTCGTAGTAGGGGAGAAGTTTGTCGATTTCCTGCTGGCTCAGACGAGTGGCGAAGAGCGACTGCTGGCCGTCGCGCAGGGTAAGGTCGCGGATTTGAAGTTTACGTTTTTCCATACAAAAACGGTATTATTATGGTTATTGAATAATCAGAATTCAGGAGTTTTCGGCGCCCCCGGTAGAGACGGCCGGAAAACTGTGGAGGAGATTTGCAAATTAAGGAATAATTTCCGTAATTTGCAAATAAAACAGAGAGAAAATCGAAAAAAATCGCCAAAACCGTAAAAATCCACCTCGGAATGGGACAAACATGGCTTAAAAGAAGACTAAACCAGGGCAAAACGGGGGCAAAATTGATTTTTTTTGCAAAATTCCTCGCAAAAAATTTGGTAAGTCAGAAAAAACGTTGTACCTTTGCACTCAGAAATACTGCGGGGTAGAGCAGTGGTAGCTCGTCGGGCTCATAACCCGGAGGTCGTAGGTTCGATCCCTACCCCCGCCACTTAAAAACCGCCAAGGCGATAGAAGCGATGTCTATCGCCTATTTTTTTACCTTTAGTTGCCCTCGGGCACAATTTGCTTTAAATCTATAAGCGCCATGCTTACATTTTTGCAGTTTTAAGACGAAATACCTTTACATTTCTTAGTTTCGTTTCCCTCTGACTGCAGTCTTTCAACTATGTAATCAAACTCAAAGAAGCGATGTCTGCCATTTCAAGTTTCGATGCCCTTAAAGCCCACCTTATCAACAGGAAGAGTGCTCCCAAACGTGTTGCCGTTGTTTGGCCCGAAGATGAATCATCACGCCAAGCCGTGAAAATGGCCGAAGAGGCCGGTTTTGCCCGGGCGGTCATGCTCGACAGCAAAGCCGCATCCGACCCCGACGATGCCGCCACAAAGGCCGTGGCTCTGGTGCGCCAGGGGAAGGCCGACGTGATCATGAAGGGTATGATCAATACCGACAACCTTCTGCGTGCCATCCTCAACAAGGAGACCGGCATCCTCCGCCCCGGCGGAGTGCTCACCCACCTGACCGTGGCCGAGGTGCCCGCTTATCACAAACTCCTGCTACTGAGCGATGTGGCTGTGATTCCATACCCCACCGAGGCGCAGTTTCGTGCTATGATATCATACATGACCTCTTTCGCCCACGCCATGGGCATCTCCGCTCCGCGCATTGCCCTGACCCACTGCTCCGAGAAGGTCGACACCCGACATTTCCCCTTCACCGGCGCCTACGAGACCCTCAAGCAAGAGGCCTCGGAGGGCAAGTTTGGCCCTTGCATCATCGACGGCCCCATGGACGTCAAAACTGCCTGCGACCGCCACGCACAGGAAAAGAAACACATCTCTTCGCCTATCAACGGCGATGCCGATGGCATCATTTTCCCTGATATCGAGGCCGGCAACACCTTCTACAAGACCGTTACCCTCTTCTGCGGAGCCACGATGGCGGGTCTGCTCCAGGGCGCTCAGGTGCCCGTGGTGCTTTGCTCGCGCGGCGACGACGCCGATTCTAAATTTAACGCCCTTGCCCTTGCCTGTCTATGAATAAGCCGACAAAGATCTTAGCGATAAATCCCGGATCCACAAGCACAAAGATTGCCGTCTATCACGACACCGAGCCCGTGCTGGTGGCCTCCATCCCCCACTCTGCCGAAGATGTGGCGCGGTTTAAAAAGATCACCGACCAGTATCATTACCGTCTTGACCTCATCCTCAACACCTTGGCCGAGGCCGGCATCCCGCTGGACTTCGACGTGGTGATGGGTCGCGGAGGCGTGGCCAAGCCCGTGGAGGGTGGTGTCTACGAAATCAACGAGGTGATGCTCCACGAGATGTGGAACGCTATCCACCAGCATGCCTGCGACCTTGGGTGCATCCTGGCCAACGAAATCGCCGGCCGCATCCCCGGATGTCGCGCCTTTATCGCCGATCCCGGTGTGGTCAACGAGCTCTGCCCGGAGGCCAAGATCAGCGGCAGCCCCATGGCCCCGCGCATCTGCATCTGGCACGCGCTCAACCAAAAAGCCACAGCGCGGAAATATGCCAAATCCATCGGCAAGACCTACGAAGACCTGCGCCTGATCGTTTGCCACCTCGGCGGAGGCATCTCTGTGGCAGTCCACGACAAAGGTCGCGCCATTGACGCCAACAACTGCCTTGACGGCGAAGGGCCCTTCTCGCCCGAACGTGCCGGCACCCTTCCGGCAGCCGACCTGGTGCGCCTGAGCTTCAGCGGACGATACACCGAAGACCAGCTCATCCGCCGCATCGCCGGCAAAGCCGGACTCACAGCCCACCTGGGCACCAACGACGTGCGCCAGATCATCGACCGCATCGAGGCAGGCGACACCCATGCAGCCCTCATCCTTGACGCCATGATCTTCCACACGGCCAAGGCAATAGCTGCCGAGGGCGCTGTCCTCTGCGGAGAGGTTGACGCCATCCTGCTCACCGGTGGCATGGCATATTCCGATTACATCATCTCGCGCCTTCTGCCTAAGATTCAGTGGATCGCCCCGGTGCATATTTACCCCGGCGAAAACGAGATGGAGGCCCTTGCCACCAACGGCCTCGCAGCCCTTCGTGGTGAAATTCAAATCAAAGAATACGTCTGACGGCCCTCGACTGTCTTTCATGAACCGACCCCTCTGTCCGGGGCCAAACGCGCGGTCGCCATTCTTGGCGACAAAACGAGAAAAAGCAATTTTTTTCATAGCGATATCGGTTTAAAATGTTAGTAAGTAATTGTTTGGGAATTTAAAATAGGTGTTTTTTGAATTAAGAATTGGTTTATTTTTCATCTATCCGGGTGCAAAGTTAAGCATAACTTTCTAAACCACCAAATATTTGTTGCAAAAAATGATTTTTTGCAACAAATAATCACGTACGTCCATTAGATAATCCGTAAAATCCGCGGAATCTGTAGTTTTATTCAATGTGGCGGCCGGGCCGACCGCCACCTCCCGGTCAAGCTCCCGGCAATGTCGTGCGGGAGAGGAGGAGGGAATCGTAAAGCGCGATGGCGGCCATGGCCTCGACGATGGGCACGGCGCGGGCCACGACGCAGGGGTCGTGGCGACCATGGGCGTGGAGCGTGACGGGGCGGAACTCAGTGTCAATGGTCTGCACCTCGCGCAGCAGAGTGGCCACAGGTTTGAAGGCCACACGCATGTAGATATCCTCACCATTGGAGATGCCACCCTGGATGCCGCCGGAATGATTGGTGGCAGTGTGTGGGCGTCCGCCTTCGGAGGTCGGTGGAAGCCAGGTGTCGATCATCTCGCTGCCGCGACGCCGACAGCCCTCAAATCCCATGCCATACTCAAAGCCCTTGGCTGCATTGATGCTCATCATAGCCTCGGCCAAACGCGCCTGGAGCTTGCCAAAGACCGGCGAACCCACACCGACGGGCATACCGCGCACGATGCATGTGACCACCCCGCCGACGGTGTCGCCCTGGGCCCGGACCTCCTCGATGAGCTTCAACATCTTAGCGGCCGCCTCCGGGTCGGGGCAGCGCACCTGGTTGCTCTCTATGAGCGAAAAATCAAGGGAAGAATAATCGTCGGGCAGGGAAATATCGCCCACGGCGGAGGTGTAGGCTGTAATGCTTACCCCTTGAAGCTCAAGGGCTTGGGCGGCAAAAGCTCCGGCCACGACACGTGAGAGAGTCTCGCGAGCCGAAGAGCGACCGCCTCCGCGGTGGTCGCGCACGCCATATTTGGCCTGATAGGTGAAATCAGCGTGGGAGGGACGGAAGGCATTGCGCATGTTCTCGTAATCGGCCGAGCGGGCGTTGTCGTTGCGCACGATAAAGCCGATGGGAGTGCCGGTGGTGCGCCCCTCAAACATGCCGGAAAGAATCTCCACACGGTCTTTTTCGTCACGCGCGGTGGTAATAGCCGACTGCCCCGGCCTACGGCGGTCAAGGGCGGCATGCACACGGTCGAGGTCGATTTTTATCCCCGGCTCCATGCCGTCGATCACCCCGCCGAGGGCCGGACCGTGGCTCTCGCCGAAAGATGTGAGGCGGAATATTTGACCAAAAGTGTTCATTTTACGATGTCGGCAAACCGGGCGTTGACATATTCGGCCACCCGGACGGGATTCACTTCAAATTGCAATCCGCGACGCCCCGCACTTATATAAAAAAGGTCTAAATCGCGGGCTGTGAGGTGGATAAAAGTGGGAAACGGCTTTTTCATGCCCACGGGCGAACATCCGCCGCGGATGTATCCCGTCAGGGGCAAAAGCTCCTTCATGGGAATAAGGTCGGCCTTTTTCGCCCCGGCGAGCCGTGCGGCTTTTTTCAGGTCCACCTCGCAATCGCCCGGCACCACGCACACAAAATGCCCCACGCCTTCGCCCTTGAGCACCAAGGTCTTAAACACCCGGCTGATGTCCTCGCCGAGGGCGTCGGCCACGTGTTGCGCGGCCAGGTCGTTCTCGTCGTATTCATACGGAATCAGGCGATAGGGGATGCCGGCGCGGTCAAGGAGGCGGGCGGCGTTGGTTTTGTTGTCTTTTTCTTTCATCCGGGTATTGCGATTAGGGCCACGCCGGTGCCGCTGACGGTGAGGGAGCGGTCAGAGGCCGGGACGAGCACTGAATGGAGCAACGGCAACGAGCGCTCCTCGCCCCCGGCGCTTACCTTGCATTCCCCCTCGACGCAAATCACCACGGCACATGCTCCGCGGGGCATCTCAAAGGGAATTTCTCCCCCGCGGGGGCACATGCGCATCACGCTGAAATAGTCACACTTCAGGAGCTCAACCTCCCGGGCCTCAGGGTCATAGGCGATGCGGTGGTCAGGGTATACATTGAAATTGATGGCTTGGGCAGCCATCTCTGTGTGGAGCTCGCGCGGGGCGCCGTTGGCATCCCGGCGGTCAAAATCAAAGACGCGGTAGGTGATGTCGCTGGCCTGCTGCACCTCCACCAGAAGATTGCCCGCACCGATACAGTGAATGCGGCCCGGAGGCACGAAGTAGACGTCGCCGTTGCTGACGGTGTGCATCTGCACGGCATCCATGATCTGCTTGCGCCCCACCATTTCGCGGTAATCCTCCGGCGAGAGCGAACGGGAGAGGCCGTTGTAGATTTTCGAGCCGGGGACGTGGTCTACGATATACCACATCTCGGTCTTGCCGGGGCAGTCGTGCAGCCGTCGGGCCATCTCCTGCCCGGGATGGACCTGCACCGAGAGGTCGCGCTCGGCATCGATGATTTTGAGCAAGAGGGGAAATTTGCCCTCATATTTTTTATATATCTCCTCGCCCACCAGAGCCGGGCCGTGGCGCTGCACAAGCTCGCTGAGGGTGAGACCGCGATCGGGGCCGTCGGCCACCACGCTCTCGCAGCCGGCAATGGGCGAAAGCTCCCAGCTCTCGCCGATATGGCTCACCGGAGCCGGCACCCCTTTGAGCCGGCAGATGCGGTTGCCGCCCCAAATCACGGGTTTGTAGTATGGAGTGAAGATATACATATGAGTTTGCAAAGGTACGAATTTTTTTTGAAATTATTTTTTGGCAGTTAAAAATCTTTTTTATAATTTTGGAGCGTAAAATCTAACCCTAATCCTAAAATCATCTTAACCATGATTATCGGCGTACCAAAAGAAATCAAAAACAACGAAAACCGCGTGGGCGTGACCCCCGCAGGCGTGAAAGAACTCGTGGGCCATGGCCACACCGTGTATGTGCAGCACACAGCCGGCGAAGGCTCAGGCTTCTCAGACGAGGAATACGTAAAAGCAGGCGCAAAAATCCTCCCCACCATTGAGGAGACCTACGACATTGCTGAAATGATCGTAAAGGTCAAAGAGCCCATCGAGCCGGAATATAAGCTCATCAAGAAAAACCAGGTAGTCTTCACCTACTTCCACTTTGCCTGCGATTGGCCCCTGACCGAAGCAATGCTGGCCTCCGGAGCCGTGTGCATCGCATACGAGACCGTGCGCGACCGCCAAGGCTCGCTGCCCCTGCTCACCCCCATGAGCGAAGTGGCAGGACGCATGTCGATACAGGAAGGCGCTCGCTTCCTGGAGAAACCCCAAGGGGGCAAGGGCGTGCTGCTGGGCGGTGTGCCCGGCGTGAAGCCCGCCAAGGTGCTCATCCTCGGCGCCGGCGTGGTGGGCCGAAACGCCGCCATGATGGCTGCCGGCCTGGGTGCTGACGTCACCATCACCGACATCTCGCTGCCCGTGCTGCGCCATGTGGACGAGACCATGCCCAAAAACGTGAAAACCCTCTACAGCTCGCGCCACAACATCGAGCAGGAACTCCCCACCACCGACCTTGTGATCGGCTCCGTGCTCATCCCCGGCGCAAAGGCTCCCAAGCTGGTGACCAAAGACATGATCTCGCTGATGCGTCCCGGCACAGTGCTCGTCGACGTGGCCATTGACCAGGGCGGATGCTTCGAGACCTCTCACCCCACCACCCACTCCGAGCCCACATACGAGATCGACGGCGTGGTGCACTATGCCGTGGCCAACATCCCCGGCGCCGTGCCCTACACCTCCACTCTGGCTCTGACCAACGCCACCCTCCCCTATGCCATCCGCCTGGCCGACATGGGTTGGAAAGATGCATGCAAGGCCGATGCCGGTCTGGCTCAGGGCGTCAACATCGTTGACGGCAAAGTCACCTTCCCCGGTGTGGCCGAAGCCTTCCACCTCCCCCTCTCCCCCCTCGAACTCTGATTTCCATCCACATGCAAAAAGCGCCCCGACACCCTCGGAGCGCTTTTTGCATTTTTGATATAATTCACCCTCCGGGCATGACCGACCGCACCGGCAAAGTAATCAGAAAATTCCACCTAAAATAATCTGTGGAATAATGGTAGTTTATGGGATAAAACTACCGATTTTACGAATTAAACAGATTGTATTTGTTGAAAAACAATTAACAGAAGTACAGGAGATGTAAGGTCGCCACTTGTGGCGACGGCTTATTTACCCACGACAACCTCGCTCATCTATCGCCACAAGACCCACATTATCAAAAATTTTTAAATTTCAGAGGAGTTTTAGGATTTTATTTTGTTAGGTCTTGCATAAATAGAACTAATTAGTTATCTTTGCGCCATGAATGACAAAAATCGCGCATCAAATTATGTGCGTACAATATACAGGACACAGGACTTTCTGGATTTTTACAATGCCCTCCACCCTAAAATTCAGATGAAGTTCCTCTACGTAATGGACGTAATTGCTACTGTCTACAACGTCTCGACCAAATTTATCAAACGCCTGGAGACTTGCGATCTATATGAAATGAGGGTTTCTGTTGGTTCAAATGAATATCGTACCGTGCTTTTTGCTATTGATCATCAGAACTTCATCGAGGCAAAAGAGGTAATCCTATTAAACGGATTCTTGAAAAAGGACAACAGAGATTATCGCCGGCAGATTGAGATTGCAAAATCCATCTTAAATAACTTAAGTCATGAAGAAGATTAATGAGAAAAAATTGAAGAGCCTTTCTACTTTCAATGAAGAATTAGACAACAGATTTGGCATGCCTGACACTCCGGAGCGAGAAGTTTTTGATGCAGAGGCTCTTGCATGGTTTTATGGCAATATGCTTCGGGAACGCAGAAAGGAATTAAACCTTACACAAAAAGAAGTGGCCCTGAAACTCGGTAGGGAACAGAGCTATATTGCAAGAGTTGAGAATGGGAAAGCCGACATTCAATTGTCAAGTTTCTTTCGCATAGCTGCTATTCTCGGCATTCAATTCGTACCTACATTCATCCAGGCCTTAAGATAACCTTGCATCAGCAGTGGTCAGATTTTACTGAGTCGGTGGGGTTTTATACTGAGGCGGTAGTCATTATATTATAATGAGGATGAGGAGGATGGCGGAAAAGACTGAGAGCAGGGGCCAGAGGGGGGCGTGGCGCTCGGGGGTGATGGAGCAGGTGCGGCGGATGATGGCGTAGGCTATCAGAGCAAGAAGTAGGCCGACCAGAGCGCCGACGAGGAGGTCGCCGGGATAGTGAACTCCGAGGTAAATCCTTGAATAGCACTGCAATATGGCCCAAGAGAAGATAAAAATCGTGTAGGCCCGCTCCTTGATGAGCAGAGAAGAGAGCAGGGCCAGGCAGAGGGTGTTGGCCGCATGGCAGGAGGGGAAACCGTACTTGCCGCCGCGATAGCCGGCCACGATTTGCACCGCGTCGCTAATGGGACTGTCAAGATTTGCAGGGCGCAGCCTCTGGGCGAAGGGACGAATCACCGACGCACACACAAAATCGGCACACCCCACAGCCAGACCTACCGCAGCGATAAAAATCAACCCTCTGCGCCAGCCAAATCGGCGCACCATCATCCATGCCAGCACGACATACATCGCCACCCATATCCACTGGCCTGAAAAGCGGAGGATGAAGCCGTCGAGGGGTTCGCACCGGAGGGAATTGAGAGCGAGAAAGACCTGAGTATCAATATTTTGGAGAGTTTCGATCATCGGCGCGAGAGGTCGGTATAGAGGGTTTGGATATAAGCGCGGGCAAGAGCGGAGATGCTGTCGGAGGCAGCCTCGAGAGGCTCGTGGGTGTCGACAGAAATCACCGAGCGCCCCTGAGGAGTGACTATGGCATACCACGAGGGGTCGCTGAAAAAAGCATAATTCGGCCGTGCAGGGTCGAAAAGATTATTGCTGAATGCAAATTGGCCGGAATCAAGGCCCAAGAGGGCGCACAGGGTGGCTGCAATATCGGTTTGCGAGGCGATGCGCGAGGCAAGAGCCGGGTCGAGATTTAGCTTATCGATGGGCGCACCGAGAAAAATCAGAGGCACATGATGCCGGGCCTCGGCATCGGTGAGATTTTCCGGCCATGAGCCGTAATGGTCCGGTACGATCACAAAAACGGAGTTTGCCCCTCGCGGCGAAGCTTGAATTTTGCGCACAAAATCGCCCAAACAGGAATCGGCGTAGGCAAAAGCGTTGAGCTTTGGCGATGCGAATCGGCTATGGTAGGGCACATCGTAAGGCTCGTGAGAGCTCGATGTCTGAATCACGGTCAACCGCGGGGCGGAGCCCGCAGCCGCGCGGGCATCTTCAGCGGCACGTGCAAATACGTATTCATCAGGTGCTCCCCATTTGCTAAGGCGCTGACTCACAGGGAAATCCTTATCACTTACGATATGCTCGAAATGCGAAGCCACGGCCAGGGCGCTCATGTTGGCAAAGTCAAAATCGCCCCCGTAATAATAGTGAAGGTCATAGCCGGCGCGGGCCAGAGTGCGAGGCATGGAGGGGAGAGAATCGAGTTTTTCTACATATTTCAAAATCGACGATGTGGGCTGGCCGGGATATCCGCAGAGCACAGCCGGGAGGGCTCGGTCGGTGCGAAACGAAGAGGCATAAGCTCGGGAGAACGACACCCCCTCGCCTGCCAGAGAATCCAACCGCATGGCCACGGAATCGCCACCCAAGCTCGGCACCAGGTGCGCGGAAAAGCCCTCAAGGACAATAAGATAGATATCAGGGCGAGAGGAAAAGCGAGGGAGAGAATCAGAGGGGACGAAGCGCGAAGAGGCCAGAATGCGTGCGGCCTTGTCGGGGTCGAAATATTGAAATTGCCCGGCGAAATTGGAGGCGTGGGTCAGAGAGTAGAGGAGGTTGAAGACGGGGTTGATGGCCGCATGATTAAGGCGCATTTCCTTTGAGAAATAGGCGCGGCCGGGATTCATGGTCGAGACTGTGACCCCACCGCGGATGGCCACAAAGAGTAGCGCGGTGAGCATAACCAACGCGCACGTTGTCAATCCCTTACGCCTCTGAGGCGGCTCCGGCCGGCGCAACGCAAACGAGCACAGACGCAGCCAGAACCATGTGGCAGCCGCCAAAGCTGCTATCACCAGGGGCCACACCACCCATTGCCACCACTCCAGGCTCGCTCCGGCAGCAGCCGGCGAGGTGAGGAAATAGAAGATGGGGGTGACGTCGATTTTGAATCCCCAATAGGGGTAAAGCGCAGCATCTGAGGCTGCAATTATCGCTGTAACTATCGAAATTACAATGATATACACTTTATTGATGGTGCAGACAACCCTTGAGCCGGTCCATACGGAGGCGATCGTGAGCAAAGCCGGAATTATGGTGAAATATCCGGCCACGGTGCAATCCATCGAAAAGCCGTGGCGAAGCACCTGCCACATCTCGGCAAGAGAGTAGCCGCCCACTGAAAGCATGAATCCCACCTTCAGCACGAGCATCAAAGCCACGACCCCGAAGAAAAATGCCGGTATTTGCGCAAAATGTTTCATTTGGCAAAGTTACAAATTTTATTACAAAAATATCCCAAAACGCTGGAGAAAGGGAAGCGCGCCGATCCAGAAATGTGGATAGCGCGCTCCGAATGATATGAAGTTGGTTATTAGATTCTGTCAGAAAAGGGGGATGATTAGTCTTCCTGGTTCTTTTCGGCGTATTCTTTCAGAAGTTTCTCCTGAACGTCGCCGGGCACGAGCTCGTAAGAGGCAAACTTCATGGTGAACGAAGAGCGTCCGCCGGTGATTGAGCTCAGAGCGGTGGAGTAAGACGACATCTCTTTCAGAGGCACTTTGGCCGAGATTTTCTCGAAGCCGTTTTCGCTGCTCATGCCCATGATGATGGCGCGGCGGCCCTGGAGGTCGCTCATGACATCGCCCATGACATCGGCAGGAACGAAGACCTCAACATCGTAGACGGGCTCGAGCACCTTGGGATTGGCATTGCGGAAGGCCTCGGAGAAGGCATTGCGGCCGGCCAAGCGGAAGGAGATTTCGTTGGAGTCAACCGGGTGCATCTTGCCGTCGTAGATGCAGACGCGCACGTCGCGAGCGTAAGAGCCGGTGAGGGGACCTTGCTCCATGCGGTCCATCAGACCTTTGACGATAGCGGGGATGAAGCGGGCATCGATGGCGCCGCCGACGATGCAGTTGCACACCACAAGCTTGCCACCCCATGCCAGGGGGATCTCCTGGGTGTCGCGCACGCTCATCTTGAATTCCTGATTGCCAAAGCGATAGGTGTCGGGGGCAGGCATGCCTTCGGTGTAAGGCTCCACGATAAGGTGCACCTCGCCAAACTGTCCGGCGCCGCCGGATTGCTTTTTGTGGCGATAGTCGGCGCGAGCAGCCTTGGTGATGGTCTCGCGATAGGGAATCTTGGGCTCCTCGAAGACGATGGGGAGCTTGTCGTTGTTCTCGACGCGCCATTTGAGGGTGCGGAGGTGGAATTCGCCTTGACCGGAGAGGATGGTCTGTTTGAGTTCTTTCGACTGCTCGATCACCCATGTGGGGTCTTCCTCGTGCATTCGGGTGAGGATCTGGTTGAGTTTCTCGGCGTCGCTCTCAGTGACGGGGCGCACGGCGCGCTGATATTTGGGAGCGGGGTATTTGATGAAGTCGAACTCGTAGGTGCAGCCTTTGTCGTCGAGGGTGTTGCCTGTGCGGACATCCTTGAGCTTCACTGATGCGCCGATGTCGCCGGCGTGGAGCTCATCGACGGGTGTCTTGATCTGACCGCACACGCAGAAAATCTGCGCAAGGCGCTCCTTCGAGCCGCGGGTGACGTTGTCGAGGTCGGCACCGGCCTTGACCGTGCCTGACATCACCTTGAAATATGTGACCTCACCGATGTGGGGCTCAACAGTGGTTTTGAACACGTAAAGGCTGACGGGGCCGTTAGATTCCGGCTTAACTTCCACACCCTCAGTGGTTTCGG
>CAZNRK010000063.1:0-12390 GCA_964575435.1 uncultured Bacteroides sp. | reverse complement strand
ATTTGTAATGAGAGAGAAAGGTATAGTGGTTTATTGCGCGTCGTCGGCGGAGATTGACAGGAAGTATTTTGAGGCGGCGAGGCTCCTTGGCGAGCTCATCGCCCGGGCCGGTGTGCCGCTGATCAACGGAGGAGGGGCGCGCGGCCTGATGGGCGCTGTCTCTGACGGAGCTTTGGCTGCGGGGGGAGAGGTGATTGGCGTGATTCCGCAATTTATGGTGGACAAAGGCTTTTGCCACCCCTCTTTGTCTGAAACGATCGTAACGGCCGACATGCACGAGCGCAAACGCACCATGGCTTCGCTCTCTTTCGGTGCAATAGCCCTGCCCGGTGGAGTGGGCACCTTCGAGGAGCTGATGGAGATTCTGACCTGGCAGAAACTGGACCTCTATCCGGGCTCCGTGGCGATTTTTAATCAGGATGGCTATTATGACCCTCTGCTGCAGATGCTCGCGCGCGCCAAGGCTGAGCATTTCAGCGGTGCGGATGAGGGCGACCGCCGATTTGTGGCCTCTACCGTGCAGGAGGCCGTGGATTTTGTAATGAGTAAGAGGTGAACGATTCGCTGCTCATAGTGCCTCCCTACGCCGAGTCGGCTCCTGATACGGTGCTGAATGCGGATTTTGACGCTGCTCTGTCGGCCCACGTCTTCACGCCCCTCGAGCCTGTGGCCGAGGTGGTGGAGGTCCCGGCATGGCAGTCAGGACTGGAAGGCTCGCCCCGGCTTACGGAGCTGGGCGACAATTCAGGTATCCTGGCCATCATTGCAGGTGTGGCGGTGTTGATGCTGTTGAGCTATGGCAAGTTTCGCCGTCTTTTCTCAACGCTTACGGCTAACCTCTGGAGCCTGCGCACTCGCGCCAACGCTTTCGACGACCACACCTCCAACGAGACTCCCGTACTAATCCTCCTGGCCGCCCAGTGGAGCCTATACACGGGCCTGCTGCTCTTTACGGCCACCGACCCCGGGGAGCCCCGCTCGCCGGGGAGCACCTTCTGCACGTGCATCAGCGTGGCGGGGGTGATGGCGGCATATTACGTGGCCCAAGTGGTGATATATTACATCCTGGGCTATACCTTCACTTCTGCCCACCGTCGGGCCCTGCTGGTGTCGGGTTTCACCTCTTCGCAGTCGCTGTTGGGGTGTCTGCTCATGCCCATGGCTCTGGTGGCGATTTTTTACTCCGAGGCAGCGGGTGCAATGCTGATTTTGGCCTTCATTTGCTATGTTTTGGCCCGAATTGTGTTTAATATTAAAGGATTTAGGATTTTTTACCACAATTTTTCATCGTTGCTTTATTATATTTTGTACCTTTGCACCTTGGAAATAATACCCCTCTTAATCATCTACCGCATAGTAAAGCATCTCGTTGCTGAATAACTGTCCAATAAATCCCATAGAATCGTGAAGATTAATAAGATACTGATTTCGCAACCCCAACCTTCGACCGACAAATCACCTTATTTTGACGTAGCCGACAAGTACGGCGTGGAGGTAGTCTTTCGTCCCTTTATCAAAGTCGAGGGCCTCACGGCCAAAGAATTTCGCCAGCAACGCATCTCGATTCTCGATTTCACGGCCATTATCTTCACGGCTAAAACGGCTATTGACAGCTTCTTCCACATCTGCGAGGAGATGCGTATCTCTATCCCCGACACCATGAAATATTTCTGCGCCACCGAGGCCATCGCCCTCTACCTGCAGAAATACATCGTGTACCGCAAGCGCAAGATTTTCTTCTCCCCCACGGGTAAGTTCACCGACCTGGTGCCCGCCCTGCTCAAGCACAAGGGCGAGAAATACCTCTACGCCGTCTCTGACGTCCACTCCAGCGGCAATGCCGTGCTTGACGAGTGCAAGATCAACTACACGACGGCTGTGATGTATCGCACCGTGAGCAATGATTTCGGTCCCGAAGAGAAGTTTGACTATGATATGCTAGTCTTCTTCTCGCCCCAGGGCATCGAATCGCTCACCAAGAATTTCCCCGATTTCAAGCAGGGCGACATCGTCTTTGCCTCGCTCGGCACCGCCACGGCCAAGGCCGTAAAAGATGCCGGATTCCGCCTTGACATCGAGGCTCCTTCAGCCAAAGCCCCCTCTATGGCCGCCGCCATCGACATTTACCTCAAAGAAAACCAGTAACCTGCCCCGCCTCGGCAGCGGAGCACCATGCCACAGGGCCCCCCGGCTCCTCTCGCATCCATGAAGCGCCTCTACAAGAAACAGAAACTCTGCAGCCGGGTGGCAATCGACATGCTCTTTGCCTCCTCGCCCGGCACCCACCGCGCTTTGGCCTTCCCCCTGCGGGCCGTGTGGCGCGACAACCCCGGCCGCCGCTCCGATGCCCCCGTGCAGATGCTCATCTCCATCCCCAAAAAGCGCCTGCGCCATGCCGTGGACCGCGTGAAGATGCGTCGCCGGGTGCGCGAAGCTTTCCGCCTCAATCATCAGGATTTCCCCATGCCTCAGGGTGCGAGGATCGATATGGTCTTTGTCTATGTCAGCTCCTCTCTGGAGAGTTACGACGTTGCCGAGCACGCCATGCGTCGCCTTCTGGAGAAAGCAGCCGCCTCAATCGCCGCCGAGCGCTCCCACTCCGAAGACGTAATTGTCGCTGACCCCTCAACCCAATCCCCCGAGCCATGAATCGCTTATCTTCAGCCCTGGCTTGGGTGCTTTCCCTGCCCATAATCTTCTATCGCAAGGTGATCTCACCCCTGAAACCGCCCTGCTGCCGTTTCACCCCCACTTGCAGCCAATATGCCCTCGAGGCCCTGCGCAAGCACGGCCCCTTCAAGGGGCTCTGGCTGGCCGTGTGGCGCATCCTCCGGTGCAATCCCTGGGGAGGCAGCGGTTACGACCCTGTGCCATAATCCTGTGTAACAGCCTTGTGCTATAGGTCTGTGTATAATCCTCTGACAATGAAGGATATAACCGAATTTTCAAATATCCACACTCACCTCCAGGAGGGCGAGGACAGCATAGTGTCGCTCCCTCTCGGCGCCTCCGTGCCTGAGCAGGGGTATTACAGTGTGGGCTTGCACCCGTGGGACACGGAGAGGCTCACCGAGGCCGACATCCGTTGGGCCGAAAGCGCAGCCGTGAATCCCCGCGTAGTTGCCATCGGCGAGAGTGGCCTTGACGCCTTGCGCGGGGCCCCACTGGCAGAGCAGGAAGAGATTTTCCGCAGACAGGCAGCCCTTAGCGAACTGCTTGAAAAGCCCCTGATCATCCACGCCGTGCGCACCCTGCAGCGCCTCATCGAGCTCCGCAAAGAGCTTCGGCCGCGCCAGCGATGGATAATCCACGGCTTCCGCGGCGGCCCACAGCTGGCCGCCTCCCTGCTGCGAGCCGGCTTTGATCTCAGCTACGGCCACCGCTACAACCCCGCCAGCTACGCCCTCACTCCCCCCTCCCGGCGCTTCCACGAAACCGACACCACCGCTTGATGCCACATATCCGCGAACCGCTTCTTTTTTCCGAATATCGTGGATAGGACTCTGCCTTTCCAACTGAAAACCCACGAAAAATATCCGGTTTCCATCATCCAACGGTTACTATTGGTTGACCGAAGAACGAGGACAGCATACCGAGGGTGGCGATAGTGAAATTGTGTTGACCGCTCAACCATTTTGTAATTTCACTTGGCCGGCGACCGAGAGCATCGGCAAACTGTTTCTTTGAAAGTCCGCGTTCGTTCATCAGCTCGTAGATGCGATCGGATATTTCAAATGAAAGTTCGGTTTCATTTTTTATCGGCTCGGGGATCTTACCGAGCATTTCTTCGAGAGATTTGGCCGTGCGTTTCATAGCTCAAAAATATTGTCGGTTTCTATTGTTGACTCGGTGATTGTCACCGAGCCGGCATTTGCCCCCTCGTTAAGAAGTTTCTCAAACTTCTGCAATGTCATAACGTATGCTTTCAGGGTGGCATCTTCTTCGTAGGTGCGCGTTTTCTTTACGCCACCATTTCCGAGAATTAGGATTTTATCCGAAAGGCGCAGACAGTATAGACGAAGTTTTGATGCAAGTACCGGCAACGCCACAACTGAGTCGTTCATCTTGCCCTCGCGCCGGAAGTATCGCTCCTGTGCTCCGGTACGGGCAATTCGTGATACGACAGCTGCAATACGTGAGTAATCTTCGCTGTATTCAGCATTGTTTATGAATTTGGAAATAAATTTCTCAAATTCGCTTTCGGAATCACGGAGGAATTGCAAAGTATATATTGTGCAATTCTCACCCTCGTTAATAAGGTAGAGCTCAACTTCGTTCATTTTGCGTCATTTATCTTATTTAACGCAAAGGTACGATAAAAATTTCACTTATAGATGAAATTTTAGGGATTTTTTTACAGCAGCCCTTCCCTCCACTACAAAAGATGCACCCATGAGAGGGTGCATCTTTTGTAGAGATGGATGGGTTATCGGACCGGGATTTTGGCGGTGTAGGCGGCTCGGGAGGTTGCGGCTACCAGGACGGAGACTCCGGGTGCAAAACCGGCGGTGGAAATTTCCAGGTGGGACCCCGCTGGGGGATTAATATTGCTCGGAGGCGTTGGGGAAGTCGGAGGTCTTCACGTCGTCGATGTAGCGGGAGACGGCTTCGTTGATTACGGAGGAAAGGTCGGCGTAGCGGCGCAGGAATTTGGGTGAGAAGCCTTTGTTGATGCCGAGCATATCGTGCATCACCAGCACTTGGCCGTCGACTCCGCCTCCGGCTCCGATGCCGATTACGGGGATTGTGAGCTCTGAGGCCACACGCTTGGCCAGCTCGGCGGGGATTTTCTCAAGCACGAGGGCAAAGCAGCCAATGTCTTCGAGCATGTGGGCGTCGCGCAGGAGTTTTTCGGCTTCGGCTTCCTCTTTTGCGCGCACGGCGTAGGTGCCGAATTTGTTGATTGACTGGGGTGTGAGGCCCAGATGGCCCATCACGGGGATTCCGGCCGAGAGGATGCGCTCGATCGACTCTTTAATCTCCTCTCCGCCTTCCATTTTCACTGCCTCGGCGTGGCTCTCTTTCATGATGCGGATGGCCGAGGCCAGGGCCTCCATGGGGTTGCCTTGATAGGTGCCGAAGGGCATGTCGCAGACCACGAGGGCGCGGTTGGTGCCCTTGATCACGCTTTTGGCGTGGTAGATCATCTGGTCGAGGGTGATGGGGAGGGTGGTCATGTTGCCGGCCATTACGTTGGAGGCTGAGTCGCCCACGAGGATGACGTCGATGCCTGCTTCGTCGATGAGTTTGGCCATTGAGTAATCGTAAGCGGTGAGCATTGCGATTTTTTCACCGCGTGATTTCATTTCGGTGAGGCGGCGGGTGGTGACCTTGCGGCTATTGTCTACTGTGTTGGTTGACATGCTTTTATAGTTAGGAGTTAGGACTATGTAGGGACGCACCATGGTGCGTCCGTTCCTTTTAAGTTAGGAGTTAAGTTAAGTCGATGATTTGGCGCTTGAGGGCCACCATTTTCAGGGCGGCGTCGGCGCATTCCGAGCCTTTGTCGCCCACGGGGCCTCCGGCGCGGTCGAGAGCGTCCTGCTCGCGGTCGACGGTGAGCACACCGAAGATTACGGGGGTGTCGCAGTCGGCGTTGAGGGCGGTGATGCCTTGGGTCACGCTCTGGCATACGTAGTCGAAGTGGGGCGTGCCGCCGCGCACCACGGTGCCAAAGACGATGACTGCATCAAAGAGCTCGGCCTCAATCAGTTGCGAGGCAGCGAAGGTGAGCTCAACGGCTCCGGGCACTTCAAACACTTGCACATCGGTCTGCGGGTCGAGGCCCATGGCCGTCAGGCGCGCCACGGCCGAGGCGGTGAGGCGGGAGTTGATATGGCCATTCCATTGCGCCTGCACGATGGCGATTCTCACATTTTCTATCCGCTCAGGCGCGGAGGTGGGGAGGGATTGGGACATTTTAGTTAGGAGTGAGGAGTTAGGAGTGAGGGGTTTGTAGGGACGCACCATGGTGCGTCCGTTACTTTTAAGTGGGGAGGGTATTATTGTTTCTCACGGGCTTTTGTGCCGAGGTATCCGCCATGGTGGCGCTTGGCGTAGTCTTCACGCGAAAAGCCGGTGGCTTTCATCGTGCCCACTACCAGGATGTCGCCAATGACGGTCATCACCGTGGTCGAGGTCGTGGGAGTGAGCCCTAAGGGACACACCTCCGGGGCGCCCCCGGTGAAGAGACACACATCGGCAGCCGAGGCCAGCGGGCTGTCCTGGTTGCCGGTGATGACGATCAGCGGAATCTCGGGATAAAGGCCATGTGCAAGATGCACAAGGTCAATGATTTCCCGCGTTTTGCCGGAGTTGGAGATCAAGAGCATAACGTCGCCGGGTTGCAGCACGCCCAGGTCGCCGTGCTGCGCTTCTCCGGGGTGGAGATTCACGGCCGGAATGCCCGTAGAGGCAAAAGTGGTGGCGATATTCAAGGCGATCTGGCCGGCTTTGCCCATGCCGGAGGTCACGAGCTTGCCGCCGCGGCGGTGCACGCGCTCCACAATCAGGTCAATGGCTTGGGCATAGGCCTCGGTTACGGGGATGTTTCTGATGGCCTCGCTTTCGGCCGTCAGGATCTCGAGCATCGTAGGCTTTATATCCATTTTTTCAGACACTTCAAACTATTTTGCTTGCTTAAAAGACAGCCTTTTTGACGCGGTTGCCTTGCTTTACGATCACGATCTGCCCCTGAGCCGGACGCAGGATGCGCATGCCCTGGAGGTTGTAATATTCCACCGGAGCGTCGGCGTCATCTGTGGTGATATCGAAAATGCCCGAGGGCGCGGCCACAAACACCAATGGTGAGGGCTTTGACTGCATCTCATCGTTGAGAGCCACGACCGAGAAGGCGTACTTGTCGGCATCAGGCAGGCCGGTCACGGCGATTGAGCACTGTCCGCCGGTGGGGAGGCCGTCGTAGGCGCTCACCAGCTCCTGCTTTTCGCCCCGGATGGAGATGTTGATGTCGTCCAGACCGATGTAGCCGTTGGTGACGTTGCCCACAAAGGTGAGCTGCGTGGCACCGGAGAAATCGGCCTCGACGTCGATGCGCGAGCCGGTGTCGGTGAGGTTGTCGACGGTGCAGATCTCCGTGCCTGATTCGGCGTCGCCGTTGAGGATGGTCAGGGTGCTATAGGGCTTGGAGGGGGAGGAGGGAGTGGTGATGGCCCAGAAGGAGAGCGATGAGACGGCGCCGTCAAATTTTGCAGTCTGCAGGTAGCGGCCATTGGCAGCGAAGCGGAACGATGGTGCGCTCTCGCCGATGTATTTCGAGGTGCGGTACCAGTCGCTCTTCTCAGCCGTCCAGCCCTCGGGCAGGGTGGAGCCATCAAAGCCCACCTTGGGAAGGTCAACGGGTTCGCCCACGTGGTAAGCATAGACGGTGATCCGGTAATCCGTCGCACCCTCGACCGGCGCCCATGAAGCCGTGAAGCCATGGGCTGAGACTCCTGTGACGGGAGCCACGGCAGGAATATCGAGCGAGGGGCCGGGGTTGCCGCCGGCAGCCAGAGCTGTGATCACTCCGCCCTTCTCCGTGATTTCTGTGATAGGCATATCGATGGCCTTGCCGGCCCAGGTCTTCAAGGCCGGGGTGGTGGAGGAGGTGAATGCGGTCTTGTTTTTCGTGCCCGGGAAGGGATAAGAGGCCATGGTGGTGGCATTGGTGGAGTTGGCAGTGCCGCCGGCCTCTTCGATGTCGACATACTGGTGGGAGGCTGTGTTGTTGACCGAATTGCTCATCCATGGCGAGGTCTTGTAGTCGATGTGCCAGATGAGCATGCCGTGGCCGGGGATGTATTTGTCCCAGCCGGCCTGCTGGCGATTCTCCAGAAGGAAAAATTCGTTTTTATTGCCCGTGGGGATGATGTAGCCCTTGTTGGAGGTCATGATATGCTCCAGCTCAAGGTCGCGGGGCGAGTCAAGCACCTCGCAGTCCATCCAGCCCATGGCGTTGCGCTCAAAGATGCTGTAGGAGGGCGGGGTGTTGCCATTATTATTGTAGGGGCCGTAGTCGAGCACGGAGTAGGCGCCGGGAGTGAGATTCGCAGCCGAGCCGTAGTCAGTGGTGTAAAGGTCGGGCAGGCCGAGCACGTGAGAGAATTCATGCACGAAGGTGCCGATGCCGTCAGGCTTTGAGCCCTCAATCTCATTAGAGCAGGCATAATGGTCCATGTACACGCCATCAACCTTGTACACCCCTCCCTCCTGGCTCAAATCAAAAGAGTGGGGCCAAACGGTATTGGCCGCGCCGCCCGAGGCTTCGCCCTTACCGGCATAAATGATGTAGACGTTGTCAACCACGCCATCGCCGTCGTTATCGTAGACCGAAAAGTCGACCGTGGCATCAAGCGCAGCCGCTGCATGGCGCACCATGTCAGTGGGATTCTTGTCATTGCCCCAGGCGTCGTTGCCGCCATAGTAGCTCTGATTCTGAGGGAGGGTCACCGGGCCAAGCACATCAAACTTCGGAGTGAACTGCCCCATGGAGGCCTCCGTGAAATAGTCCATCACGCTGCCGGTGGCGCCATTTTTGTTGAAGCCGGGCTGGTTCACGAGATTGTTGAAGTATTCACCGGCATTGCTTGTGGTGAATTTCACATCCTTATATTCCACCAGAATCACCAGCGCGCGAGGCGAGCCGATGCCGTGGATGTAAGAGCTTGCGTACAAGCCCACGCCTTTTGATTCATTAGCCGTGCCGGCGGCCGCCGCAGCCTTAATTCTTGCCGAGCGCTCCGGAGCCCGAAGCTCCACGCTGCGCGTAATGGCCGGCTGCAAAGCCGAAAGGCGAGCCGAAGCCGGAGCTGCCTTCGAGGCCACTTCCGAGCTGCGCATCAGGCGTCCGTCAGGGCCCTGGCAGGCAAAAAACAGCTCATCCCGGTCGTCGGGCATCAGCACTGCGCCCTCCGCCGTCAGGTAGAAACGGCAATGCTCATCGCCCATAAGGGTGGCCCGGACCACCGACCCATCGGCCAGAGTCACGTCTTTAACAATGCGCTTGGCAGGCACAGCTGCTGCTCCAAAAGCCAGCAGCGCCGCCCCAAGCGTAAGAAGATATTTATTCATATAATGTCAAATTTTTAATCGTGAGAGAAGAGATAAAACGAAATATCTTGCAAAATTACGAAATAAATCTCGGATTTCCACTTTTCCCACTCTTAAAAACCCCTAAAAAGTAAATTTCGCTATAGCAAAAACGCTCAGGCACATAAATTTTTCCAATCAAAAAAATATTAGACATCAAAAGAGTCCTTTTGGCTTGTTTTTTGCTCTGATGGACTTTTTTGGGTCGTTTCAGATGAAAAAACGCTCAAAAATGAGCGTTTTTAGTATTCTGACGGACTTTTTTGGGTCATCTCATCATTTTTTCTGCATCTAAAGCCTCCAAAAAAATGTACATATTCGACGAAGGGTTTTCATAGTCAAGTGACCCCTAAAATAGTGCGACATCTCCGAACTGAAGGTCCCACTTTCTATTTTGGTGCGCTGGAGTCTTTTACGTTAAGCAATTCATTCCGAAATGGGTGGTAGAGGACCGGCCTAATGCTTCGTCCAGACCATAAATTTCCATTTCCTATTCTTTTTCTTGATTTGCTGAAAAGAAGAACTTTTACAAGCTTATCATCTATCTTCTGGGAGGTCCAGTAATACCCCTTTTCCTTACGATATTCAAAAGAATCATAATTGGCCGGCAAGAAAATATGGTTACCATTGGGCCCTGTTATTTCATAGCCGTTGTGGCCATTGCGGGCAGTCCATTGCCATTTACAATAATCAATTAGCTCCTGAAAATCTTCGTCCGAGGGGGTGGACCAGTCTAAGGCATATCGAATAGAATCAGAGGGTGCCAAATAACAAGATTTAGAATCTTTTACATAGTCGTTTTCGAAATAAGGAGCCTTTAATTTAAAATCGCCCCATGGAACTAAATTGCCAAAATCGGATTCAGTTTCGGCTCCTACATTCCTGTTGGCCCAGAGTGTATGGCTTGGTAAGCCAAGATCAATCCCTAAAAGTTTTTCTTCCGAATCGGGCTGCAGCATTTGTACATCATCATTGTCGCCATGTGTTGAGGAATCAATTATAAATTCCGAGTCAGAAGAAGAGGTTTGTGGAGCGTTAGACATCCAAAGAGCAGGGACGACAAACGCGCAAATAGCTGCTACAATTGATACAGTGACAACACATCCTTTTTTCTTTCGCCACGGCTTCTTTTCTGTTGCTTCCAACTCTGCATTATTTGGTTGATGGTGAGCAACCTCGGGCCCTATATCAGCTTGAGTATCAGATATCTTCAGCCATTTTCCCATATCGGCTATAAGTTTCGCCACGGCTTGCGAAGACCGACCATCCACCTGCTGCTTTAATCCGTAATCAAAACTAAACTCATCTGTCAGGGGCGTTCCATCGAGATTAACAAACACGATGCGTTTATTCTTAACCGATGCGAAGTTTAATTCCCTAACCGTCCAGTCCTTTTCAAAATCAGTGATGGCAGCGTGAGCCTTAGAATACATGAATAGCACTATCTCGCTTTCGTTGATAGCTCTGATGATGACATTTTTGAATTGAGCGTCACTCTCAATGCCGTCGATGTCTACCCAGCATTTTTCACCGGTAGCGGTCTCAATCTGATGCTTGAGTTTGAAGACTTTATCCTTATCTACACGTTTATATGAGATAAAAATTCTTGACATAAAAAGCTTGAGCTAAATGAAAATCACGAAAAAGGGCGGGGTGGGGGTTAGTCTTTCAGGGGGAAGCGGGAGGGGCGGAGGATCATGCGCAGGGAGGTGGTGAAGCCGAAGTAGCCCCAGATCCAGTTGATGAGGACCACGAGCTTGTTGCGCATGCCCAGGAGGGTGACAAGGTGCACCATGAGCCATGCCATCCATGCTATCCAGCCGCTGATGTGGAGCTTGCCCATGTCCACTACGGCCCGGTTGCGGCCGATTGTGGCCATCGAGCCTTTGTCGTTGTAGGAGAAAGGTTTGGTGAATGCGCCGCGGTTGAGGTTGGCGGCGAGGGTGCGACCCTGCTGGATGGCAGGTTGGGCGAGCTGGGGGCAGCCGCGGGGAAATCTCTGATCGGAGTGGCAGCAGATGTCGCCGATGGCGTAGACGTCGCTCAGGCCCTCCACGCGGTTGTATTCGTCGACGGGGAATCTTCCTCCGGGGCCGGGGGTGATGTCTGAGTCTGTGATGGTGAAGGTGTTGCCGGTGATGCCGGCGGTCCAGATCAGGGTCTGAGTGGAGATCTGCTCGCCGTCAGAAAGGGTGATGACGCCGTCGGAGAAGGTCTGCATGTTTTTTCCGAGCTTGACTTCTACCATGAGCTCGCCGAGGGCTTTGAGGGCGTCAGCGCTTGATTTTTCGGTCATGGTGCGCAGGAGGCGGTCGGTGCCTTCGCATAGGATTACGCGCACCTCTGAGGGGTCTATTTCGGGATATTCGCGTGGGATGGTCCAGCGTTTCATTTCGCCCAGGGCTCCGGCAATCTCCACGCCCGTAGGGCCGCCTCCGACCACGGCGAAGGTCAGCAGCGAGCGCCTGAGATCGGGGTCGGTGCAGTGGCAGGCGCGCTCCAGATGGGTGAGGATGGCGTTGCGTGTGCGGATGCTCTCGTCGGCGCTTTTGATGGTGTAGACGTGGTCTTGGAGCTGAGGGATGCCGAAGAAGTTGTTGGTGGCTCCGGCAGCGATTACGAGGGCATCGTAGGGGATGCTCTCGTGATCGGTGGAGATGGTTTTGTTTGCGGTGTCGATGGTCTTGACTTCTCCCATTGTGAACCGGCACCCTCGCATGCTGCCTTTTCGCATTTCGCGGCGCAGGGGGAATGTGATGCCTGCGGGCTCGAGGCTTGAGGAGGCAACCTGATAGAAGAGGGGGGCGAAGCTGTGGTAGTTGTTTTTATCGATGAGCAGGACGTCCCACTTCTTTTTGTTGATTTTCTTTGCGAGGTTAAGGCCTCCGAAGCCTGCACCGATGATTACGAGTCGAGGTTTTGCCGTGTCCATAATGGGGAAAGGGGTAGGGGTGGATTAATCCATGAGTTTGCGGTAGCGGCGGCGAGGGGGCTCTTTGCCGCCGTTCTGGGCGCGTTTGTAGTCTTCGTATTCGCTGTATGAGCCTTGGTAGAATACTACTTTGCCGTCGCCTTCAAAGGAGAGGATGTGGGTGCAGATGCGGTCGAGGAACCAGCGGTCGTGGCTAACGACAACGGCACAGCCGGCGAAGTCGTCGAGGCCCTCCTCGAGGGCGCGGAGGGTGTTGACGTCGATGTCGTTGGTGGGCTCGTCAAGGAGCAGGACGTTGCCCTCCTCTTTGAGTGCCATGGCCAGGTGGAGGCGGTTGCGCTCGCCGCCTGAGAGCACGGCTATTTTCT
>CAZNRK010000062.1:0-12415 GCA_964575435.1 uncultured Bacteroides sp. | reverse complement strand
ACGTCAGCTGCTCGCCCTATCGCGTGCCCATCGCCCGCGTAGCCGCGGCGCAGGCTGCAATCGAAGATTAATTCATTTAATTAATGACTGAGGAATCAGGGCTTTTGTCCTATCCTCAGTCATTATTATATATTAAAATGACTGAAGAAATAGACCAACATACAGGCGAGAAGTGGATTGTTCTTGACAAGGAAGAAATCAAGATGGGTTTTCTGGCTCAATGTATTGAGGCACTTGCCGAGGCTGAAGGTTGCGACTATCGTGAAATGTTTAACCGTATGGAGGCCGCTGATATAACAGAAGGATATATACTAAAGTATTACGATCCGATTCATACTCAAAGTTGGGAACATATTGTTGACGACTTACAACAATTACTTGCTAATCGCGAATCTAAATAACAATTGCTATGTATGACGTTCTAACAGTGTTTCACGGAGGTACTGAAGAGATTACATTTCCATTGGTAGACGTTGGACGACCGAATCTTGATTTCGGTCCTGGTTTCTATGTAACTGATTTAATTCTGCAAGCAAGAGAATGGGCTAAAAATGTAGCAGCACTACGCACAGCAAATCCAATAATTTCTGTTTACCAGTTACGCCAAAGAGACTTTATTTCTTCATGCCGTCATAAAATCTTCAAAGAATACGATAAAGATTGGCTTGATTTTGTAGCCGGTAATCGTTTGGGACAAGAATTGTGGAAAGGTTACGACTACATCGAAGGCGGTATTGCTAATGATAGGGTAGTAAACACTGTCCGACTTTACATGAATGGTATTATTTCATCTGAGGACGCATTAAACAGACTGAAATATTTCAAGCCCACAAATCAGATTTGTATTCTCAATCAGCAATTACTCAATCAATATCTGACATTTGTTGAATCAACCAAAGTGAGCCAAGATGATTGAGAAAGACAAACTACTACATCAGATATTGACTGCATCTCAGACTGGTACTATTGTCTGCCGTATAGCGCGTCAACTCAACATCCCTACTTATGAGGCTTTTCAACGCTTCTTCCGGAGCAAAACCTACGCCAACTTCCGTCAGCCCGGCTCTGCTCTTTCCTATTGCGGCGACCCAGCAATCGTCGAAGAGTTCCTCAACGAAAGATCCGTGTGATATTAAGGTCAGGCGCGGGGGATGATGACGGAGTTGTCGGTGTCGTGCTTGACGTACTGGCGGATCATGGCGAAGACGAGGTTTTGCAGGGGAGTGAGTTCGCCGGCTGCGCTGGCCCCAAGAATAATCTCCCCGGCGATGGCGCTTGCGATGGCAATGCGATCATCGACGGGAAGAGAATTTATGGTGTTGAGCACTCTTTCGGAAAGGATGATAGAGCGAGTGGCTGATGCTGTGGTGGAGGTGATAGCTTGCATGGAGGTAGAGGTTTTAGAGGTTTTACGCTGCAAAGTTAGCCCCCAACTGCGCAAATTCTACGATACAGCAATGTTAAATATTGTTTACTTGTATTGAGGTAGTACTTTAACCGGGAACTTAGAGAAGAGCACTTGTACTGCTTCGGCGATGCCTTGGAGGTTACGGAATTGCGAGTCACCGTTAGTAAGGATTGTAGCCACAGAAGAGGAATAGAGCGGTAATTTTTCTGCCATGTTCACGATGTCCATGGTGAGCACACCTTCTTTATATATACCGGTAATGACTTGAGCGTTGCTGTAATATCCGGGCCAATAATAAGAGCGTGGATACATGAAGACCGGAGCCAGGCCCGGGCCGGGACCCCATGGACGAGGACCCACAGGAGGAACGGGAGGAACGGGAGCAGGCGGCACGACGGCTGAGAGGGGTTCGGTGGCGATTTCGCGTTTGGTGGTGAGACCGATATTGATGAGCACGGGCGAGTCAGGGCTTTCCGTATAGCCTCTCATCACCATCTGCTCTCGGATGGCAGCTGCTATATTATAATAGGTGACCAGAGTCATAGCCCCCGGGAGGCGGCCTTCCGCCGGGGTCACTATATGGAACGTGTGATACGAAGCCAGATCGGCATCATTATAAACTTCACTATTGACTAAGGAATAAGGACTACATCCCGTCAAGATCATCGCCATGAGAGCGCCGAGGAAATATAACTTTTTCATAAACAGTTGAGTTTTGTGTTTTTCTTTTAAACATTCCACACTTTTAAAAGTTCACATCAATAAATCTTCGGATGTCAAGATTTTTTGTAACTTTGCGCATTATTGTCAATTCTTCCTTCCATGGATGTATTAAGAAAAGAGCTGAACGCATTTTATGACAGCCAGGATCTGCAGTCAGAGCAATTGGATTTCTCGATTCTTGAAGAGAGCAAGAACAAAGTGGCGACAGCAGTCGAGGTTGAAAGCGATTGTCGAGTCATCACAGATGCCTCTGCCGACTTTTGCTATATATTCGGAGGAAAGTTTTCATTACTTTTGGGCTTGTCGGGTAGTGATCCTTATTTCAAAACTATGACTTCAAGTGATGAAGATGAGATCTATGACCGTATTCACCCTGAAGACCTTGTAGACAAAAGGATGCTTGAGTATGAATTCTTCAAGTTCGTAGATTCCAAGCCCGCCAGCCTTAAATTAAACTACAAAGCCACCTGCCGTATTCGACTCAAAGATAATCACGGCAAATATCTGTTTGTGGAGAATAGTACGCGCATCCTGAAACTTTCTCCTAAAGGAAAGGTCTGGCTCATACTTTGCTGTTATGACTTATCCCCGGCTCAGACCGGCTCCGAGGGAATCTCGCCTCGAATTATCGATTGCACCACAGGGGAAATCAATGAAATACAGTTGTCCGAGCGGCGTTCCGGCATCCTGACCAAGAGGGAAAAGGAAATCCTCGCTCTAATTAAAGAGGGAAAACCAAGCAAACAAATTGCTGACATTTTAGGGATAAGCCTGCACACCGTGAACCGACACCGACAGAATATTCTCGAGAAATTAAGTGTCGGCAATTCAGTAGAAGCAGTAGCTGCAGCATCCATGATGCGATTGTTATAATGGTTATAAATCAGTATTTTGTAATTCAAAAAACCACTGTAATTTTGTCGCAAAAATTATTGCGATGAAAAAAGTGTTTTATTTTTACTTCCTGCTCCTCTCAGCATTGATTCCGGCTATTGCCGATGCTGAGAATGATTTTAACTGGGGCAGCTCTACCGTCTACTTCGTAATCACCGACAGATTCTGTAACGGCGACAGCACAAATGACATTAACTACGGGCGTATCGTAGACTACGGTACAGACCGCTTGAACGCTGCCACTTTCCATGGTGGCGACTTCAAGGGTATGCTTAAGAAAGCAAAAGAGGGATATTTCAAGAATCTTGGGGTTGATGTGCTTTGGATGACTGATGTCTATGAACAGATACATGGATGGATGTCAGGGAGCGGTGAGGTAAACGATTTTCCTCACTATGGCTACCATGGTTATTATCCCTTGGATTATACACAGATAGACAAGAATTTCGGTACAATAGATGAATTTCGTGAACTTGTTGACACTCTCCACAACCAGGGCATACGCGTGATGCTCGGAGCCAATCTTAACAATCCCGGTTACCCCACCCTTCTTGATGCCATTCAATATGGATTTGCCGATACAGGCTTAACAGAGCAGGAGGCTGCAAACCACATCAAGGACTGGAGTTATGACCGGTTTTTTGCAAATTGTCCTGCATGGGAGGGATGGTACGGCAGGGAATGGATACGCATGCCTGACGAAGGATGGGATGAGTCGGATCCACTTCAAGCCACGCTTTATGGTTTGCCCGATTTTAAAGATGAGTCAAACCAACCGGTTGCTATCCCCCGTTTCCTTAAGAATAAATGGGATGAGGAAGGTGAAAATAATGATATGTGGGTGAATCCTCTTTCCGCTTCGCTTCGGACAGATCATCCTTGGAGCCCGATGCAATATCTGGTGGCGTGGATCTCATCTTGGGTTGAAGAATTCGGTATCGACGGATTCAGATGCGATATTGTGGAAAATGTACACACATATAGATGGAAAGAACTTAGTGATTCCTGCAACCGCGCACTCCGTAAGTGGAGATCACGACATCCGGAAAGCCCTGCTTCGAAATGGGAAGATGATTTCTATATGACAGGCGATTATGAAAATGCAGGAATTGATTACAAGCCGGAATATGCAGATGCCGGCTTCTCAAGTCTGGTAAACTTCTATTTTCCGAAGCATGGCGACCTCGACGGAATTGTTTACACCTGGCAAGCTTACGCCGACAGCGTGCAGACTCATAAAAATTGGCATCCGTTCAATTATCTCAACAACTCTTATCACCGTGATGCCGACATGATGAATATGATCGACTGTGCCACAACCTTGCTGTTGGCCCCCGGTGTAGCGCAAATCTTTTATGGCGATGAATCGGGCAGAAAACTCAATGAAGCCCGATACAACGTAGACAGCAATCAGGCGTTTCGTTCTGACATGAACTGGAACGACATCGATACACTGCTGCTCGAGCATTACCGGAAGCTGGGCAAAATCCGCAAGGCACATCCTGCCATTGGTTTAGGCCGACAGTTGACTCTTGATGCCCACACATGCATCCGTTCATTTGGCAACGATACCGTGCTAATAAAACTCCTCCCTGAGGATAATTCGCCTATAGATGTGCCTCGGTGCTTCTCCAACGGGGATAAACTTGTGGAGTTATACACCGGCCAGGAAGCGGTTGTGGAAAATAATAAAGTTTGCTTCCCATATTTCAAAAACAAAGTGGCTGTGATCACCCGTTCACCTCGACGTACTGAAAGAGTACGCGCAGAATGTGCAGAGGATTTGTGACTCGTACCGCCTTTGATGTCCTGAAAGTCGAGTCTCAGGATTGCCGAAGATTTTTCCAGATTTTGATGATGTTGACCTGCCGTTGATTAAAAAGATTTGTTGCTTCGGGAAATTTTTTGTAACTTCGCAGACTGAAAAGTTATCTAAATTTATGAAAATACTTGTCACAGGAGCAAACGGCCAACTTGGCAACGAACTCCGCAACGTCTTAGAGTCAAAATCTCCCGGCATTACCACATATGTCGACATTCAAGATTTGAACCTCACAGATGCGGAGGCCGTAAAGAATTTTATGCGTAAAGGCGAATTCACCCACGTAATTAACTGCGCGGCATACACAGCAGTTGATCGTGCGGAGGAGGATAGCGCCGCATGCGCTGCCGTCAACATTGACGCTGTGAGCAATCTGGCTCGCCATGCCGAAGAGCTTGGTTATCGCATCATACACATTTCCACCGACTACGTCTTTGACGGCACAGCCCACACCCCTTACAACGAGGGCGCAAAGGTGAATCCCTGCTCTCAATACGGCTCCACAAAGCGCAAAGGCGAAACCGCACTTCTTGCCCTGGCTCCCGAGTCAATAATTATACGCACTGCATGGCTTTACTCGCCTTACGGCAAGAATTTTGTGAAGACAATGCTACGCTTGGGTAAGGAAAAACCTGAAATCAGCGTTGTTGCCGACCAAATCGGCACTCCCACTTACGCACGCGACCTTGCCGAAGCCATATATACTGTCTTGAACGCCCCGCAGTGGGTGCCCGGCATTTTCCATTTTACGGATGAAGGTGTGGCCTCATGGTATGATTTCACTGTGGCTATCCATCGCATTGCCGGCATCGACACTTGCAAAGTGCACCCCATTCCCACTCGCGACTACCCCACCCCGGCCACGCGACCGGCCTACAGTGTCCTGGACAAATCAAAGATTAAAGCCACCTTCGGCATTGAGATTCCCCACTGGGAGGTGTCGCTCCGCGATTGCATCAAGCGCCTTAACGAACAACCGCAAGACTGATGGCTGCATTACAGGAAGAAATCAAGCGCCGGCGCACCTTTGCCATCATCTCCCACCCGGATGCCGGCAAAACCACACTTACCGAAAAGCTATTGCTTTTTGGTGGGGCAATCCATATTGCTGGTGCCGTAAAATCCAACAAAATTAAAAAGACTGCTACAAGCGACTGGATGGAGATTGAAAAGCAGCGCGGCATCTCAGTGGCTACCTCGGTGATGGGTTTTGAATATGACGGCTACAAAATCAACATCCTTGACACCCCGGGCCACCAAGACTTTGCCGAAGACACTTACCGAACCCTTACAGCAGTCGACTCGGTAATTATCGTGGTTGACGTGGCAAAAGGCGTAGAGATGCAGACGCGCAAACTCATGGAAGTGTGCCGTATGCGCAACACTCCCGTGATCATCTTTGTCAATAAACTTGATCGTGAAGGTCGAGACCCGTTTGACATCCTTGACGAATTGGAGTCGGAGCTGAAAATCGCCGTGCGTCCGCTGAGCTGGCCTATTAATATAGGTGCAAAATTTAAGGGTGTATATAACATATACGAGCATAGTCTTGACCTTTTCACTCCCAACAAGCAGCGTGCCACAGAGCGGGTTGAGATCTCAGACATTAATGATTCCCGCATCGACGCAGCCGTAGGTGATGACGATGCTGCAAAGCTCCGCGCCGATTTAGAGCTAATCGAAGGCGTCTATCCCGAATTTGATACAGAGGAATATTTGAAAGGCAAACTTGCACCGGTATTTTTTGGATCGGCACTCAATACTTTCGGCGTAAAAGAGCTCTTGGACTGCTTCGTAAAGATTGCACCCTCGCCCCGCGGCATCGAGACCGAGGAGCGCAGGGTTGAGCCTCAGGAAGAGCAATTCTCCGGCTTCGTCTTTAAGATCCATGCCAATATGGATCCCAATCACCGCTCATGTATCGCTTTCGTGAAGATTTGCTCCGGAAAGTTTGAGCGCAACGCCAACTACAAACACATCCGCACCGGCAAGATGATGCGCTTCGCTGCTCCAACAGCCTTCATGGCCCAGAAAAAGAGCATTGTAGACGAGGCCTATCCCGGCGACATCGTCGGCATCCCCGATACCGGTAATTTCAAGATTGGCGATACCCTCACCCAAGGTGAAGAGATTCATTTCAAGGGTCTGCCCTCTTTCTCGCCCGAGATGTTTAAGTACATCGAAAACACCGACCCCATGAAATCCAAGCAGCTCGAGAAGGGTTTGCAACAGCTCATGGACGAAGGTGTGGCGCAAATGTTCGTAAATCAATTTAATGGACGCAAACTCATTGGCACCGTCGGTCAACTGCAATTTGAGGTGATTCAATACCGCCTTGAGCATGAATATGGAGCCTCATGCCGCTGGGAACCCATTTCCCTGTACAAAGCATGCTGGATTGAGAGCGACGATACACAGGCTCTGGAAGCATTCAAGCGACGCAAGCACCAGTTTATGGCCGTGGACCGCGACGGGCGCGATGTGTTTCTTGCCGATTCGGCTTATGTGCTGCAAATGGCCCAGTCAGATTTTCCGAAAATCCGTTTCCATTTCTCATCAGAATTTTGATGAGGAATGCGGCTGTGCATTTTCGTTAAGCAAGAAAATTGCAAATTCAAAAATTTTTCGTAACTTTGCACCGAAATTTCTAAAACATACGTCTTTAGGCATAATTTGAGTAAACGGCTCCCAATCCGGGGCCTTGCACTAAAGGCCGAACGTAATGCTATACTGAATGGTAGAGTTTGACTTACTTTTTGAGACAAGTTGGGAGGTTTGCAACAAGGTTGGAGGTATCTATACCGTGCTCTCCACCGCAGCCAAAACCCTCCACGACGCATATAACGACAAAGTGATCTTCATCGGACCCGACGTCTGGTCAGATGATCGTCCCTCTCCATATTTCACCCAATCAAAAACCCTGCTCAAGGCCTGGCAAAAGCAGTTGCAACTGCCTCAGGGCGTTAGCGTTAGACTTGGACGCTGGGAAGTGCCCGGGCGCCCGATTGCAATTTTGGTGAAATTTGACGGAATGTATGCCGTAAAAGATGAGTTTTATGGCAAAATGTGGGAGCTTTACGGCATTGATTCGCTCCATGCTTATGGCGACTACGATGAGGCCTGTGCTTTCTCTCACGCAGCAGGCCTGGTGATTGAAGATCTTGCTCATTTTTCCGGTTCGGCAAAAGGCAAAAACATGATTGCCCATTTCCATGAATGGACCACCGGTATGGGCCTCCTCTTCACCAAAAACGTTCTCCCCGAAGCTGCAACAGTCTTCACAACTCATGCCACCTGCATCGGTCGCAGCATCTGCGGCAACGGTAAGCCCCTTTACGACTACCTGGCAGGCTACAACGGCGACCAAATGGCACGCGAGCTCAATATGGAGTCGAAACACTCTTTGGAGAAAGGCGCAGCCACCCAGGCCGACTGCTTCACCACCGTGAGCGACGTCACCGCCCGCGAGTGCGAGCAGCTTCTTGACCGCAAGCCGGATGTGGTGACTCCAAATGGTTTTGAGGCTGACTTTGTGCCCGGTCCACGAAAATATAAATCTGTGCGCTCTCAAGGGCGCCAGCGCATCCTCGAAGTTGTTGAGTCTCTGACCGGCAACTCATATCCGGAGGATGCGTTTATCGTTGCCACCTCAGGCCGATGTGAGTTCCGAAACAAAGGCATTGACCTCTATCTGGATGCCATGAATCGCCTTCGTGCTCTCGCACCGGAGAAGTCTGTGATTGCGCTCGTGCTCGTCCCCGCATGGGTCAATACCCCCCGTGCCGACCTCCAAGAGTCTCTTGCAGGAGAATCGCGCTCCGCTCTCCCCGACCCCATCTGCACCCACACCCTCCACAATTACTGCGAGGATGCCGTGATCGGTCGCATCCATCAGCTCGGATTTGCTAACGATTCAGCCACAGGGGTCACCATGGTCTTCGTACCTTGCTACCTGAACGGTGCAGACGGCATTCTCAACCTCTCTTATTACGACTTGCTCCCGGCCATTGATGCCACGGTGTTCCCATCGTACTACGAACCGTGGGGCTACACACCCATGGAGAGCGTGGCCTTCGGCATCCCCACCGTCACAACTTCGCTTTCAGGCTTCGGCCAATGGGTACTCTCGTTAGAAGCGAATGGATTTGACCGCTCCGGAGTGGACGTGGTCAGCCGTGGTGATTTTAACTACGACAGCGTGGTTTCCGCCATTGCCGAGGATGTGAAATCGTTAATTTCCGCTTCCGAAGGCCAAATGAAGCAATACCGGACAGCAGCCTTCGAGACAGCCAAAAAAGCTGCGTGGCAGCTGTTCATGAACTATTATTACGAGGCATTCTCCATCGCTTTGATGAATGCCAAGAAACGCAAGAAATAAATTCCCGCTTCCGCCCCGATGCGAAGCGATTTCAAAATAAAAATCATTTATACTAATTTATATCTACGTATGAAACTCCCTGTAAGTAACACTAATGCCCCCATCTGGCGCGACATTACTGTTAAAGCCGAACTCCCCGCAGAGCTCAAGCCTCTGGACGAATTGGCTAAGAATCTCTGGTGGGTTTGGAACAGCGAAGGCAAATCACTCTTCCGCGACCTTAACCCCGACCTGTGGCGCTCAACCGGCGAAAACCCCGTGCTGGTGCTCCAACACCTCTCCAGCGAACGCCTTCAGGAAATCATGGCCGACAAGGACATGATGAAACGCATCGCACAAGTGTATGCCGACTTCAAAGACTACATGGCTAAGCCCATGCGCACCGATATCCCCTCAGTGTCGTATTTCTCTATGGAGTACGGCCTCTGCAACTGCCTGAAGATCTATTCCGGCGGTCTTGGTGTGCTCGCCGGCGACTATATCAAAGAGGCCTCTGACTCTTGCGTGGACATGACCGCTGTCGGCTTCCTCTATCGCTACGGCTACTTCACTCAGAGCCTGAGCGTTGACGGTCAGCAGATCGCCAACTATGAGGCTCAAAACTTCAATCAGCTCCCTATCGAGCAGGTGATGGAGAAGGACGGTTCGCCCATGATCCTGGAAGTGCCCTTCCCCGGCCGCATCATCTACAGCCACGTATGGCGCGTGAACGTTGGCCGCATGAAGCTCTACCTGATGGACACCGACTTTGACATGAACAGCGAGTTTGACCGTGTGATCACCCACCAGCTCTATGGTGGCGATTGGGAGAACCGCATCAAACAAGAATATCTCCTCGGCATCGGTGGTGTGCTGATGCTCAAGAAGCTCGGTGTGAACCACACCCTCTACCACTGCAACGAAGGCCACGCAGCCCTGCTCAACCTCCAGCGTCTGGTGGACTATGTGCAGAAGGGCCTGAGCTTCAACGTTGCTCTCGAGCTCGTACGCTCCTCTTCTCTCTACACCGTGCACACTCCCGTGCCCGCCGGCCACGACTACTTCGACGAAAGCCTCTTCGGCAAATACATGGGCGAATTCCCTGCAAAACTCGGCATCTCATGGTCGGAACTCATGAACATGGGTCGCGAGAATCCCGACTCCGGCGAGCGCTTCTCTATGAGCGTATTCGCTCTGAACACCTGCCAGGAGGCCAACGGTGTGAGCTGGCTCCACGGCGAGGTGTCAAAGAAAATGTTTGCCGGTATCTGGAAAGGCTACACCTGGGACGAGAGCCACGTGGGCTACGTTACCAACGGTGTGCACATGCCCACATGGGCTGCTTCTGAGTGGAAAGCCTTCTACGCTGAAAAGCTCGGCGAGCAGGTGTTCTCTCACCAGAGCGATCCCGCTGCTTGGAAAGGCATCTTCGATTGCACAGACGAGGAGATTTGGAAGATGCGTTGCACGATGAAGGAGAAATTCATCAACTTCGTAAAACGTGACTTCAAAGCCAAATGGCTTGCTAATCAGGGCGATCCCTCTGCCGTGATGAAAATTGTGGACAAAATCAACCCCAACGCCCTCATCATCGGTTTCGCTCGCCGTTTTGCAACATACAAACGCGCTCACCTGCTTTTCACCGATCTTGACCGTTTGGCCAAGATCGTCAACAACGAGCAATTCCCCGTGCAGTTCATCTTCTCGGGCAAGGCTCACCCAGCCGACGGTGCCGGTCAGGGTCTGATCAAGCGCATCATGGAGATCTCCCGCATGCCGCAGTTCCTTGGCAAGATCATCTTCCTTGAGGACTACAACATGGTTGTGGCCAAACGTCTGGTTACCGGTGTAGACATTTGGCTCAATACCCCCACCCGTCCGCTCGAGGCTTCCGGCACCTCCGGCGAGAAAGCCGAAATGAACGGTGTGCTGAATTTCTCAGTGCTTGATGGCTGGTGGTACGAAGGCTATCGCTTCAACGAGCAAGCCGGTTGGGCACTTACTGACAAGCGCACCTACACCGATCAGGCTCAGCAGGACAAACTCGATGCCGCTACAATCTACTCAATGCTCGAGAACGAGATCATTCCCCTCTACTTCGCCAAAAACTCTATGGGCTACTCGCCCGAGTGGGTACAATACATCAAACGCTCTATCGGCGACATCGCTCCTCACTTCACCATGCAGCGCATGATCGAGGATTACATCCATCGCTTCTACGATCCTGAAGCAGCCCGCTACGCTCGTCTGACCAAGAACGACTGCAAGCTGGCAAAAGAAATCGTGGCCTGGAAAGAGAAAGTAGCATCGCAATGGGGCGGCATCAAAGTGCTTGACGTGCGCTCTCAGTTTGAAGGCACCGGGGGCCTTACCGGCCAGACTGCCACCTACGAGGCTATCGTTGACACCAATGGTATCGGTCGCGACCTGGGCCTGGAACTCGTTGTTTACCGTGTGCAGGACGGCCAGGAGACCCTCAGCAAGAAGGAAGAATTCGAGGTTGTCAAGGAAGACGGCAACGTGCTCACCTACCGCCTCGAATCCAAGATTCTTGACCCCGGTGTATTCCGCTACGGTTTCCGTCTCTATCCCAAGAACGCTGAGCTTCCCCACCGCATGGACTTCGCATTCACACGTTGGATCTAATCTCCTTACATAACCTCATGAAAAAAGGCGCACCACGGTGCGCCTTTTTTTCATGCATGACTATTAATTCTTTCTGCGGGTCAATTTCCTGTTTTGAGAGCGTCGATGATCATTCGGCGCAACTTAGCTGAGCCAACCTTGTCAAATTTTCGAGCAAAAAGTTTCCCGCTTGACATCACTCGCTCAAAATCTTCTTCATCAAGGGATTTGGGCGACGGCATCTTGTCGCTCCAATCGATATATCTGAGGTTATCGTTTACAAAATTCAATCCATAGTTCTGCAAAAACGTCTGCATGTAGATTTCATCACCAATTGTAGTATACTTAGTGGATGCTATAATATGGTCGAATACTATGCACCAAATCGAAAGATTCATTCAAAACAAACTTAATGCTTTACAAGTGAAATTGGGCATAAAACGCCCCCATCCTCAGGGAAAACCTTGGATGTATGGGTCAAATTGGGTAGATCTGAGAAGAAATGCTGTGAAACGGTTGCTTGAAAATAGGGACCGTTTTATTAAAAGATGAAATAACTCCATTCTATATAAAAAATGAGCCGGTA